>JBGQFO010000027.1:0-18003 GCA_041496945.1 Candidatus Limnocylindria bacterium
ATCGCGCCGCCGATGATGCCCACAAGGCCAGCCTCCGACAGGAACAAGAGGCGGATGTCGCGTGGCGCGGCACCGACCGCCTTCATGATCCCGATCTCGCGCGTGCGCTCGAGCACAGCCATGACCATGGTGTTGGCGATACCGATCGCCGCGACGAGCAGCGCGACACCACCGATGCCCGAGAGGATCCCGCGGAAGATGCCGAAGCCCTCGTCGATCTGATCGATGACCTGCTTCAGCGAGAACGCCGAGTAGCCCTGCTCCTGCACCGCGGCCACGATGTCGCCGACCCAGCGGGAGTCCTCCGCCTCGAGCGACACGCCGCTGTACCCGGTGAGCCGGCGCATCTCGTCCGGCGCGAGACCGCGGTTCTCGGCGGCCGCGACGATCGCGTCGTCGAGCGGGATGCGCACCGAGGTCTGGGAGGTGTTGCGCTCGTCGAACACGCCGACCACGGTCATCGTGTAGTCGCGCGGCGTGCCACTGCCGGCGATGCGCGTCTGGCCCAGCTTCACGGCGCCGCCGAGACGAAGCGTGACCTTCTTTCCGACGGCGCCGTCCAGCGTCGGCGCGAGCAGGCGCGCGAGGTTGCCGGGGACGACCGCGACGGCGCGCTCGTTCGGCGCGATGTGGCGCCCGGCGAGCAGATCGCCGCGGTCGACCGGGGCGTTCGGCTCGATGCCCTGCGGGCGGATGGCGGCGTCCTCGCCGCCCTCCAGGAGCGTCCCGAGCGGGGCATCGAACTGGCGGTACGCGCCGCCGACGTGCGGGATGAGGCGGAACTTGGCGACGCTGTCGTCGGTGATCGTGCGCGAGACCGCGGTGAGGCCGGTTGAGCCAGGCTGGAACGGTTGCACCGTGACGAGGCGCAGGTCGCCGATCGAGAAGATCGAGCGCTTCACGTTCTCCTCGGCGCCCGACGCGAGTGCGATGAGCAGCACCACCAGTGCGGTGCCGATCGCCACGCCCATGATCGTGAGCGTCGAGCGCACGCGCGCCCGCCCGACGTTGCCGAGCGCAAGCGCCAGCAGATCGGTCGTCCTCATGCGACGAGCCTTCCGTCGCGCATGCGCACGACGCGCTGAGCGCGCGCCGCGATCGCGGCGTCGTGCGTGACGAGCACGATCGTCTGGCCCTTTTCGTGCACCTCGCCCAGGAGCGCGAGCAGCGCTTCGCCGTTCGCGGAGTCGAGGTTGCCGGTCGGCTCGTCGGCCAGGAGCAGCGCGGGCTCGGTGATGAGCGCGCGGGCGATCGCCGTGCGCTGGAGCTCGCCGCCGGAGAGCTGGCTCGGGCGGTGCTCGGCGCGCGGCGCCATGCCGAGGCGGTCGAGGATCGCCGCGGCGCGGCGCAGCCGCTCGTTGAGTGCGACGCCGGCGAAGAGGAGCGGAAAGGCGACGTTGTCGATGACGCGATAGCGCGGCAGCAGATTGAAGGCCTGGAAGATGATCCCGACCTTCCCGCGGCGGTAGCGCGCCAGCCCGTTCTCGTCGAGCGTGCCGAGGTCGACGCCGTCGACGACCACCCGACCGCCGGTCGGCCGCTCGAGCCCGGCGAGGATGTTCAGCAGCGTCGACTTGCCGGAGCCGGAAGGCCCCATCACCGCGAGGAACTCGCCGCGGCGAACTTCGAGCGAGAGGCCGGCGAGGGCGGCCACCGGCGCGGTGCCGGACTCGTACGTCCGCGCGAGGTCGGTCGTTTGGACGATCAGCTCGCTCGTCGAAGCCACGCGCGGATCGCCTGCTCGAATGCCTCAGGCGCCTCGATGTTCGAAAGATGCCCCGCGTCCGGGATGACCGTGAGGCTCGATCCGGGGATCCCGGCATGCATCGTCTTCGCGTTCGCGAGCGGGGTGAGCACGTCGGCCTCGCCCACGATCACGGCCGTGGGCACGTCGATCGTCGGCAGATCCGCGATGCTGTCGGCGCGCCCGGCCATCGCGATGCTTGCCTGCGCCACGGCCTCGGGCCGCTGCGCGCGGATGAGCTCCTTCACCGCCGGCCACTGCGGCGCGCCCTCGCGGAGCCACTTCGGGGGCGTCTTGAGAAGCGCGTCGATGCCGTGCTCGCGGATCAGCTCGGCCAGGCGGATGCGGTTCTGCGCGGCCTCGGGCGTGTCCGCCTCGGCCTTCGTATCGATCAGGGCAAGCCGTTCCACGCGCCGGCGGTGCCGTCGCCAGATCGAGAACGCGACGTACCCGCCCATGGAGAGGCCGGCGAACGCCGCCGTCTGGACGCGCGCGGCGTCGAGCACGCCGATCACGGCGTCGGCATAGCCGTCGAGGGACGGCTCGCCGATCGGGAGACCGGAGAGGCCAAAGCCCGGGAACGACGGCGCGATGATCGGCGAGGCCGCGTCAGCGAGCGCGCGCACCTCGCGGTCCCACATCGAGCGGTCAAGGGGAAAGGCGTGTAGGAGGACGAGCGCGGGCATTCCGGTCAAGTGTGCGACAGAATCACGACATGCGGGTGAAGCGGATCACGACATCCGGTCGCGAACAGAGCGCGAATCCGATCTTCCGTGGCCACGTCGATTACCAGACCGCGGTCGGCGAGGACATCAGCAACGACCTGCGTCTGTCGGAGGTCCACTTCAAGAACGGCGCGGCGAACAAATGGCACAGGCACTCCTGCGATCAGATCCTCATCGTCACCGAGGGCGAGGGCACCGTCGCGGACGAGACCGAGGAGCGCGCCGTGAGCGCCGGCGATGTGGCGTTCATCCCGGCGAACACGAAGCACTGGCACGGCGCGAAGCCGGGTCGGGATATGACGCACTGGTCGATCCTGGCGAACGGCAAGACGACCGTCGTCGAGTAGGCGCGTGAAGCGCACGCGTCTCATCGCCGGTGCCGCACTCATCGGGCTTGTCGTGCTCACCGTCGCGCTCTTCTTCGTGGGCGTGAGCGCGGCTGGTAGCGCGCAGATCATCGGCTTCCAGCGCACCGGCGACGTGCGGAAGATCGTGATCGTCGTCGGGGTCTCGCTGCTCGATGAGATCGCCGAGCGCGAGGTGCGCGAGGACGAGCGATCGGTCACGGTAAAGGTGCACATTCGCTCGCCTGGCGGTTCGCTACCAGCCATCCTCATCTACGTGCCGGTCACTGTGTCGCTGCACGACGCGCTCGGTACTCGCGAAGTACTCGACGGCGCCGGACACCACGTCCGCGATCTTGGCGTCTACGAGCTCCCCGGAAGGCCGTCGCAACCGCCGTGAGCCAGTGGCAGCGGACTTGGCGAAGGGCAGCGCCGTCGATCGCTAGCGCTCGGCGGTGAGCAGCCTTCCGGTCATCGCCCAGAAGATCGGACCGAGCACGACCGACGCGAGACCGCCGGTGACAAGGATGAGCGGCATCGAACCGACGGCCGTCGCGACGAAGAGCGCGATGAGGTCGATGCCACCGACGATCGCGACACGCGGGTAGAGCGGCTTCAGGCCGGCGCGCCCGCGGAGCTCGAGGCCGACGATGAGGAGCCACAGACCGGCGAGGCCGAACGTCGCGAACCCACGCGGGTCGGTGGGGGACAGATCGAGATCGGCGAAGCCCTGCACGTCCCCGATCGCCGCGAACGCGCCGTGCGCGGCCGAGAGCAGGCTGTAGCCGACGCCGAACGCCGCGAGAAAGATCCCCTGCGCCCCGCCGAGGTACCCGCCGACCGCGGCGGTCGCGATGCTCGCTGAGAGCGCTCCCGCGGCGATGAGCGCCCACGCGAGCGCCGACGCGGTCGCGTTGTTCGGATCGGCGCGAACGAAGCCTAGGTAGACGACGGCGTAAGCCAGCGAGAAGCCCGCGACGAGGTACGCCTGCAGTCCGCCGCGCCGAAGGAAGGCCTTGTCCCCACCCATGGGCGGCAATCTTATACAGCGCTCACCAGCTCGCTCAGGCGGAAGCCCGGCAGCTCCAACACGGCGTACGAGGGAAGACCGAGCATCTTCCAAAGCGAGTGACCGTGCTCGTGTGCACGGTCCGCCACGAAGAGCGAGATGACCGTGCCGTGGCTGATCACCGCGATATTGCCGCGGTCACCGGCGACGGCGCGCTCGACCGCGCTCGCGAAGCGCCCGAGCGCATCGACCGCGGATTCAGCGCCGAACACGACGTCGGCGGGCCGCGCGAAGACCTCCGCCACGCGTTGCTCGAACGTGTCCTGTCCGAGGAAACCCCACGCGGTTCGCTCGTGCTCATGAAGGCCGAACGGCGACTCGAGCGGCAGGCCAAGCGCGTCGGACACGATCGCCGCGGTCTCCAGAGCCTTCGGCTCCGCACTGGACACGATGGCGGTGGGCTCGTACGTGCGGATCCGCTCCGCGAGACGCTTCGCCCCGCCGATACCCTCGACCGAGAGATGCCAGCGGTCTGGTGGGACGTCAGGTCGGATCTGCGGCATGGCGTGCTTCGCGAGGACGAGCGTGCGCATCAGACCTCGCGGCGCGTGAAGCTCCAGATCGCGACGCCGAGGCCGGCGGCGATCCAGCCGATGGTCCACGCGAGGTAGAGGGGGTCCGGCGGGTCCGCGGAGAAGAACGGATTGCTCGCGACCGCGGCGCCGGCCGCGCGCGTCGCGGCGATGATGCCCTCGGGCTCCAGCGCCCAGATCGCCCCGCGCCACATGCCGTCGGTGGGGAGGATGAGCCGCGTCGCGGTCCCGACGTGCGCCGCCGTCTGGTTGTTCAGCGCCAGGCCCACGCCGCCGACGATCCCGCCGATCCAGCCGACGCCCCACAGGATGAGCGCGACGACGCCACCGACCATGCCCGCGAGCCGCGTCGAGAGCGCGAGCGCCAGAGTGAGGGCCACGGTGCCCTCGAGCGCCATGAAGCCTATGAACTCGAGCGGGTGCGGCGGCACGTACTGGACGACGCGGTCGACCATGAAGAGCTGCACCGCGGTCGTGGGTATGGCGTAGATGAGGATCGTGATGACGACACCGAGCCACTTGCCGAGCACGAACTCAGCCCGCGAGATCGGTCGCGCGAGGATCGCGAGGGCCGTGCCCGACTCGATATCGCCCGAGAGCGACGGCGCGCCGGCGAAGACGGCGGAGAACGCCAGCGTGAAGCTGAACATGAAGCCGACGAGGATGAGCAGCTGCGAGACGACGGCGACCTGCTCGACGCGCGTCATCGGCCGCGTGCCGATCGTCGTGATCTGCCCGAAGCCCCAGCTGGTGAACGCGATCACCAATACCGTCAGACCGAGGAGCACGAGGAACAGCTTCCGCCGCAGCATCTCGAGCACCGTGAGGCGGGCGATCGTGAGGATGAGCACCTATCCGCCCTCGAGGAGCCGCAGGAAGCGGTCCTCTAGCGATTCGTGCCGTGGCTCGACCGCATGCACGCGGCCGCCCAGGCGGACGATCTCCGCGACGAGGTCCGGCACGCGCGCCGCGTCGATGCCGCGGAGCACGAGCCACTCGCCTTCCTCGACGAGCTTGCCGAACGGCGCCAGGCGCGTCGTGGCGTCGCGCGGCAGGCCCTCGACGCGCAGGCGCACCGTGTCCGTGCGCAGGAGCTCGTCGAGCGTGCCGTCGGCGATGACCTTCCCGTGGTCGACGATGATCACCCGATCGCAGACCTGCTCGACCTCGGACAGGAGGTGCGAGTTGAGGAACACGGTGACCCCGCGCTCACGCAGTGTCCGGATGATCTCGCGCACGTCGTGGCGGCCGACCGGATCGAGCGCGCTCGTCGGCTCGTCGAGGAGAACGAGCTCCGGGCTGCCGAGGAGCGCGACCCCGAGGCCGAGCCGCTGCTGCATGCCCTTCGAAAAGCCGCCCACGCGCGTCGAACCGCGGTCGGAGAGGCCGACGACCGCGAGCGCGTCCTCGATCTCGCGCTGCCAGGCGGCGCGGTCGATGCCCGCGAGCTCGCAGTGGAGCGCGAGCACCTCGCGGGCGGTGAGCCAGGACTGATAGCGGAACAGCTCGGGGAGATAGCCGACGCGCTTTCGCGACGAACGCTCGCCGATCGGCTGCCCGAGGATCTCACCCGAACCGCCGCTCGGCTGCGCGAGACCGAGCAGCAGCTTCACCGCGGTCGTCTTCCCGGCGCCGTTCGGCCCAAGGAAGCCGAAGATCGCGCCACGCGGGATGGTCATGGTGAGACCCGCGAGCGCCTGGATGGTGCCGTAGCGCTTCGCCAGGTCCCGCGTGACGATCGCGGGTGCGTCGATCAATGGAGCGAGTTTGCCACCGCCAGGATCTGCGACTCGGAGAGCGTACCGGCGACGCCGTACACGATGCCGTCCTTCGACCAGATCACCGCGCTGCCAAGGCCGGTCGAATCACCGACGAAGACGCCGGTGACGCCCTGGACGGTGACGTTCTTGGAGGTGGCCATGTCCACCGGGATCGGGATGGGCAGCGTGGTCGACGGATCCTTGATCGCGCGGATCTGCGCGGCGAGCGCCGGCGTGATGCCGGGCTGCGCGAGGAGGTACTGCTGCAGCTGCTCGACGGTCACGCCGTCGGACTGGACGAGCGGTCCCTTGCCCTGGACGACGATGAGCTTCGGGAGGCTCGCGAACGGGTCGGCGCCGGCACCGGACGCGCCAACAGGCGCCGTGCCATCCTCGAAGTACTGCACGACCGCGGGGCCGCCGGTGATGAACAGCTTGCTGCCATCGATGTTCGCGGGCATCGGCGGAGGGGTGCGGTTGAGGCGCGTCGCGGCGGCCTGGGTCTTCTCGGCGCTGAACGTGAACGTCGCCGTCGTGCGGTCCATGACCCCATAGCGCGCGGTCGCTACGCTGACGCCCGACGGGAGCTGCGCGGGAACGAGGACCTTCATGCCGGTGACCTTCTGCGCGGTCGCGATGTCGGGCACGTCGTACGGCTTCGGCGGTGAGGACCAGGTGAGCGTCCCGTACGTGGTGAGGCCGGCCGCGCCGCTCACGTCCGCGACGGTGATCGGCACCGCGACCACCTGCTTCGGCTCGAAGATCGTGAGGATCGTCTCGGCGACGCCGCTCACCGTGAGGAGCACGGCGATGAGGGCGACCGAGGCCGCGGCCGCGAGGCCCTTCACCCAGATGGACACGAGCGGTCCGCGCGCGATGCGCGGCGCGCTCATCACCGGACGGATGCGCTCGCGCTCAAGGCGCTCGCGGATCTCGGCAAGCGCGCGTTCGGTATCCGGCTGTCGCTCGGACACCATCATCAGCCGCTCGATCTCGTTCTCGCTCATCGCGTGACCTCCTTGCGGAACGCCTCTTCGGCTCGAGCCAGGAGCGTTCCGATGCTGGATCGCCGGAGGCCGAGTGCCGCCGCGATCTCTTCGTAGGACAGACCGCTGTAACGAAGGGCGAGGAGCGCCGCGGCGCGCTCGTCCATGCGCGAAAGCGCCTCGCGGACCTCGGCGTGGTTCTCGGCCTCCTCGGCGCGCTCGGCCGGGTCGACCGCGACCACGCGCTCGACCGCATGGATCGTCTCGCGGCGTCCGCGGCGGTCACGCGAGCGGATGGCGTTCAGGGCGGTGTGCGCGGCGGCCGAGTAGAGCCACGCCGGCGCGTACCCCGCGTCCGCGGGGTGCTTCCGGTAGAACGCGACGAAGACGTCCTGCGCCACGTCCTCCGCCTCGTCGGCGTCGCGGACGATGCGCCGGGCGATCCCGACCACGCGGGCGTACTCCCTTCGGAAGAGCGCTTCGAAGGCCGCCGGCAGCGCGGGCGCGTCTATGACGGGGCGGACGGCCCTCAGGGCGCTCATGTCTTCTTTCAAAGCACCGTGGGGGCGTGGTTCGTGACAGCGGCGGGGTGGCAGGCCGGGATCACAGGTATTTCGCGAACCAGCGGACCGTTTCGACCGCGGCCCTGGTGCGGTTGACGGTCTTTGTGAAGCCGTGGCCCTCGTCGGGGAAGATGACGACGTCCACGGTGACGTTGCGCTTCCGCAGCTCGTCGACCATCTGTTCGGCCTCCATCACCGGGACGTTCGTGTCGTTCGCGCCGTGCAGCACGAGCAGTGGCGTCTTCGCGCGGTCGATCTTGTTGATCGGCGAGAGCGCCTCGAGCAGCTCGCGCTCGGTCTCGGGGTCGCCGTACTCCGACTTCGAGATCGCGGCCATCCACGGCTGGGTGTGCTCGAAGAAGGTGAGGAAGTTGATGATCCCGCAGACGCAGACCGCGCCCGCGAACAGATCCGGGAATTCGGTGATCCCGGCCATCGTCATGTACCCGCCGTACGACGCGCCGGTGATGCCGATCCGCCGCGGATCGGCGACGCCGATCCGCACGGCGTGATCGACGCACGCTTGGATGTCTCGGATGCCGTCGAAGCGCTTCCCGCGGTCGTCCAGGTGCACGAAGGTCTTTCCGAACCCCTCCGAGCCGCGCACGTTCGGCGCGAAGACCGCGATGCCGTTCGCGAGCAGCGCCTGATAGGTGCGGTTCAGGACCGGCCGCTCCTGCGCTTCGGGACCGCCGTGGAACGACAGCACGCACGGACCGGGCGCGTTCACCCCGGGAGGTACGTAGAGCCACCCGCTGAGCTGGAGCCCGTCGTGCGCCGTGAACGTCTCGAGCCGCGGCCGGACGAGCGCTCCCAGGTCGACGCCCGGGTGCGAGCTCCGGGTGAGCTGACGCGGCAATCTCTGCGGCTCGAAGATCCAGATGTCGACCGGCGTCGCCGACCCGGTGAGCACGACCGCGAAGCGCGGGCCACCACGCATCCACCACACGTCCGTGACGATCTCGTGCGGGAGGTCGCCCAACGGTCGCCGGCGGCGCGTCCCGAGGTCGATGAGCTCGAGCTCGCTTCGCCCGCCGACGCTCCAGGTCAACACGGCACGTCCGCCGGCGTCCTCGATCGAGATGCCCTCGAGGTCGGCGTCGTCGCGGGTGTGCACGAACTCGAGCGGCGCGGGCGCTCCATCGCGCAGCGCGATCCGCGCCAGGCCGGAACGCTCGCGCCCGTCGTCGCTTACGAGCCACAACGCTCCATCGGCGGCGAAGCGCGCGGCGAAGAAGAGCGCCTGCCCGATGTGCGGCGTGAGGAGCGTCTCGGTGCCTCGAACGAGATCGAGCAGGTACAGATCCGAGTCCCCGCGCGCCACGACGCGGCTGAGCACCGCCCACCGCCCATCGTTCGAGATGTGCGTGAGGTTGCTCACGCCCCGCGTCCGCGCGATCGGCCGCCACTCGCCGCTCGCGACGTCGATCGCGAAGGTGTCGTAGTGCGACGCATCGTCCCGGCTCGAGGAGACGTAGAGGGTCCTCCCGTCAGGCGACCAGCCCACCAGCTTGTTGTTCTCGTTGCCACCCGGCGTGAGCCGTCGGAGATCGGAGCCGTCCGAACGCACGATGTAGACCTGCTGGTTCAGGCCGCCGCCGGGCGCGACTTCGACTGCGATCCAGTCATCGGTCGGCGACCACCACTCGCTGGTGACCTGGTCCGCGAAGCTCGTGACCCGCTCCGGCCACCCACCCGCCACCGGGCATGTCCAGACCTGCGGCGTGCCGGAGAGGTCGCTGATGAACGCGATGCGCGAGCCATCCGGCGAGAACGAGGGGACCGCGCAGAAGCCGACGCCGGCGAGGCGCTCGACGCGGCGGACCAGTTCGTCGTCCTTCCCGGCCATCGCTAGATTGTCCATCGATGGACGCCGTCCTGTGGATCGTCGGCGGGCTCGCTCTCCTGCTCGTGTTGTTCGTGATCGTCGGCGTCGTCGTTGGCGGCATGCTGCCGCAGGACCACGTCGCCGCGCGCACCGTCTCGTTCCACCGCTCGCCCGAGGGGATGTGGGCACTGATCAACGATCCCGCCGTCATGGACGCGCGCGGCCAGGGGATGGGGAAGACCGAGCTCGTCGAGTCGGTCCCGCCGCGTCTCCTCGTTCGCAAGGTCGTCGGCGAACGCGACTACGGCGGGACGTGGACCTGGGAGATCGCCCCGACCCCGGATGGGTGCACGCTCACGATCACCGAGAACGGTTTCGTCTTCAACCGGTTCTTCCGCTTCATGTCGCGATACGTCATCGGGCACCACCGCTCGATCGACGGCGTGATGGCGGCGCTGCGGAAGCGCTGATGCTGGTCCGCGAGCAGCCGGCCACCGATCTCGCGATCGCGACGCGCATCCTGGCGCGCGCGGGTGCGCTCGCGGAGGGGGGCCGCGTGACCCTGCGGCTCCGCGACGTGATGTACATCGGTGGCCGCGGGATCGGCCTGGCGACGATGACGCCGTACGACGTCGCGGTCGTGCTGCTTCGCGATGGCACGACGCTGCACGGCACCCCGCCCGATGATCTCGCTGCGTATCTCGATGCGCATCGTCGGTCGGGTCAGGCCCAGAGCGTCGCACGCGTCGGCCGGGAGGAGTATGTGAGCGCGCCGAGCCTGCGCGCGTGCGTGGTCGCGGCGCTGCGTCGCCAACGCGGGGAGGATGCGACGCACGACGAAGCCGTGATCGAGAGCACCTGGCTCGAGCTCGTGTCGCAGGCGCGTATCTCGGGCGCGCTCATCGGCGCGTTCCCCACCGAGGACGAGCCGATCGCGTAGCGCGGTAGAGTGCTCGACGGTATGGATCGCCGTTTCCTCGACAGCCTCGCCCTGCAGGTCGCGGAGATCCGCGAGGCCGGGCTCTACAAGAAGGAACGCGTCATCACCACTCCGCAGGGCGCCGCGATCCGCGTGAAGCCGGGCGACGGCGAGGTCATCAACTTCTGCGCGAACAACTATCTGGGCCTCTCCGACCACCCCGCGGTGGTGAAGGCTGCGCACGCCGCGCTCGATCGCTGGGGCTATGGCATGTCGTCGGTGCGGTTCATCTGCGGCACACAGGACATCCACAAGGAGCTCGAGGAGCGGCTCACCCGTTTTCTCGGGACCGAGGACACGCTCCTGTACGGCTCCTGCTTCGACGCGAATGGCGGCCTCTTCGAGACGATCCTCGGCGAGGAGGACGTCGTGATCAGCGACGCGCTGAACCACGCGAGCATCATCGATGGGATCCGCCTCTCGAAGGCCAAGCGCTTGCGGTATGCCAACAACGACATGGCCGACCTCGAGGCGCAGCTCGTCGCCGCGAAGGACTCGCGCTTCAAGCTCATCGCCACCGACGGCGTCTTCTCGATGGACGGCGTCGTCGCGAACCTCAAAGCGATCTGCGATCTCGCCGACCGATACGGCGCCCTCGTGTTCGTCGACGATTCCCACGCCGTCGGCTTCATGGGAAAGAGCGGGCGCGGCTCGCACGAAGCGACGGGCGTGATGGGCCGCATCGACGTCCTCACCGGCACCCTCGGAAAGGCGCTCGGCGGCGCCTCTGGTGGCTACACCAGCGGCCGGAGGGAGATCGTCGAGCTCCTGCGCCAGCGGAGCCGGCCCTACCTCTTCTCGAACACGCTCGCGCCGGTGATCGCCGCGACGAGCGTGGCCGTACTCGACCTCCTCGAGTCGGCCTCCGATCTGCGCGAGCGTCTCTTCGCGAACGCGGCAGCCTTCCGATCCGCGATGACGAGAGTGGGTTTTCGCCTCGTGCCCGGCCAGCACCCGATCGTGCCGGTCATGCTCGGCGACGCGAAGCTCGCCTCAACGATGGCCGACCGGCTGCTCGCCGAGGGCATCTACGTCATCGCGTTCTCGTTCCCGGTCGTGCCGCGCGATCAGGCGCGCATCCGCGTCCAGCTGTCGGCGGCGCACGAGTCGGCGCACATCGACCGCGCGATCGCGGCGTTCACGAAGGTCGGACGCGAGTTGGGGGTGATCTCGTGAAGGCGCTTGTGAAGAGTAAGGAAGAGCCCGGAATCTGGATGGAGGACGTCGCGAAGCCCACGATCGGGCCGAACGACCTGCTCATCCGCGTCCACTACGCGTCCATCTGCGGGACCGACCTGCACATCGTGAACTGGGACGCCTGGGCGCAGCGGACGATCAAGGTGCCGATGGTCATCGGCCACGAGTTCGAGGGCTCGATCGTGGAGATCGGGTCGGAGGTCGGCGGCTTCGTCGAGGGGCAGCGCGTCGCCGTCGAGGGCCACGTGACCTGCGGCCACTGCCGCAACTGCCGAGCGGGCCGGCGTCACCTCTGCCGGAACACAAAGGGCATCGGCGTCGACCGTGCGGGCGCATTCGCGGAGTTCGTCGCCGTGCCGGCGTCGAACGCGTACGTGCTGCCCGCCGGGATGCCCGACGAGATCGGGTCGTGCCTCGACCCGCTCGGCAACGCCGTGCACAGCGCGCTCTCGTTCGAGCTCGCCGGCGAGGATGTGCTCATCACCGGCGCCGGCCCGATCGGCGTCATGGCCGCGGCGGTGTGCAAGATGGTCGGCGCCCGCTACATCGTGGTCACGGACAGCAACGCCTATCGCCTGAACCTCGCGCGGCGGATGGGCGCGACGCTGGCGGTCGACTACCGCACGACCACGCTTGCGCACGTGATGAACGAGCTCGGCATGCTCGAGGGCTTCGACATCGGCCTCGAGATGTCCGGCAGCCCCGAGGCGCTGCGCTCGATGCTGCAGTTCATGAACAACGGCGGCCGGGTCGCGCTGCTCGGCATCCCGAACCAGGAGATCCCCATCAGCTGGGATCAGGTGATCTTCCGCGGCCTGACGCTCAAGGGGATCTACGGGCGCGAGATGTTCGAGACCTGGTACCGCATGGGCTCGATGCTGCAGAGCGGCCTCGACATCACCCCGGTCATCACGCACCGCTTCCCGGCGAAGGACTTCGCGCAGGCGTTCGACGTCGTGCGGTCCGGCCAGTGCGGTAAGGTCGTGATGGATTGGACCGGCTGAGCGCGCGAGTCCTGTTCACCGTCGGAGCCATCGTCATCGCGTGCGGTCCCGCGGCTGCGTCGCCGAGCCCGTCGCCGACCCCCGCGCCGCCGCTCGTGGCTACCCCGACGCCCGCCGCGACCCCGTCGCCCGCCGCGACCCCGACCGTAGCGGTCCGCGGGACGCCTGCCCCGACGACCGGCGCGACGCACGCGCCGCGGGTCGGCGGGTGCACGAGCCCGCAGCTCACGAGCCGACAGATGCTCGACCGGTACTTCTCGCTGACGACGAGCGGTGATGTCTCGGCCGCGCTCGACTGCTTCGCCAAGCTGTATCGCGAGAAGGGGGACCTGGAATTCAGCACGACCCGCTGGGTGAGTGCGGGTGTGTTGTCCTCGCTCAAGATCTCCTACGTCGACACGGTGAACGGGTGCGACCGGTACTCGACGCAGTTCCAATTCGTGAATCCGGATCCATTGTTCCCCGGTGGCTTCGGCATCTTCTACACGATCGGGCCTGAGTCGGGTGTGATGCGCATCTTCGACGGCGGCACCGGCCTCGCGGCGCCCGAATACACGTACGTCGCCTGCGGCTAGCATCGCCGGTGGTGCCACGCCTCGTTCTCCACGACGCCGCTCTTGCCGACGGCACATCCGCGTCGCTGCGGACGGGGGTGAGCCTGGCGATCGAAGACGGGAAGATCGCGTGGATCCGGCCGAACGATTCCGCCGACACGACCGGCGCGGAGATCATCGACGCCGGTGGCGCGACGATCGTCCCGGCGATGGTCGACTGCCACAGCCACCTCACGATGCAGGGCGGCAGCCACTGGATCCAGCGCGGCGGCGATCCGCCGGCCGTGCTGCGCCAGGTCGCGCGCGACAACGCGAAGCGCCTCGCGCAGGCGGGGGTCCTCTGGGCGCGCGACGTCGGCGCGCCGAGCGCCGATGGCGTCCCGCTCACCATCGCCGTCCGTGAGGAGCACAAGGGCAAGAGCGGCGTCCCGTACATGCGCGTCGCGGGGACCTGGATCGGGAAGATCGGCTATCCGGACATGTGGGTCACGACCGACAGCGACGGGCTGAAGGACGCCGCCCTCGCGCAGCTCGCCCTCGGTACGGACCTGGTGAAGCTGTACATGGACGCGCCCGCTGGCGTGCGCGAGTCGCCGTTCACCGTGGATGCGGTGAAGGAGACGGTCGCGGCGGTCCACGCGAAGGGCGCGAAGGTCGCCGCCCACGCCGGCTACTTTGACGGTGCGCGGGTCGCGGCGGAGGGCGGCGTCGACTCGATCGAGCACGGCATGGAGCTCGACGACGAGATCGCGCGGATCATGAAGCTCAACGGCGTGACGCTCGTCACCACGCTGTCGGTCTTCGCGTCATGGGAGACCTTCGGGCGCACCACGACGATCGACCGCTTCACCGCGCCGGAGTTCAGGGAGCGCATGGCCAAACGCAAGGAGGGCGCATACCACTCCGTCGCCGCCGCGCGCCGCGCCGGGGTTTCCATCGCGACCGGCTCGGACTTCGGTGGTGGATCGGTGCGCGCGGGCCACCTGGCCTGGGAGACCGAGCTCCTGGTCGCCGCGGGCCTCGAGCCCTTCGAGGCGCTCGCCGCCGCGACGCGCAACGGCGGTGCGCTCTACGGGATCGACCACGCCGGGCGTATCGAGGAGGGCATGCCCGCCGACCTCGTGCTCGTGCACGGCGATCCGCTGTCCGATGCCCGCGCGCTCTGGCGCGTGTGGGCGGTCTTCCAGCGGGGGGTGCGCGTCGCCTAGACCGCTCCTGGTGCTCCTCGCCTACGTGACCGTCGCGCTCTGCTGGAGCGGCAGCTGGACGTTCGGCAAGCTCGGCGTGACGCAGGTGCCGCCGCTCGAGCTCTCGACGCTCCGTTTCGCGCTGGCCGGTCTGCTCATGCTCGGGATCGCGCGCGCGACCGGCGCCCCGCTCGGTCTCGAGCGCTGGAAGCTCATCGTCGTGGCGGGTGCGTTCGGCATGTTCGCCTACAACGCACTGGTGTTCGTGGCACTCACGATCGCGCCAGCGTCGGATGGCGCGCTCATCGTGCCGACGATCAACCCGGTGTTCACGGTACTGCTCGCGACGTTCATCGGTGAGCGGCTCACCGCGAACAAGGTCGTCGGCCTGGTCATCGCCTCCGTCGGGGCCTTCCTCGTCATCGCCGCGGCGACCGGACTGACCTTCACCGGGCAGCGCCTCGTAGCGGATCTGCTGTACCTCGGCGGCGCCGCGGTCTGGAGCGTGTACGCGACGATCGGCGCGATCACCACGCGCCACGGGTCGCCGCTCGGTGTCACCGCGATCGCGGCGCTCGCCGGCGCGGCGATGCTCTTTCCGCTCGGCTTCCTTGAGAAGGGCTACGCCGACGTGCCCTCATGGCCCGCGGGCGCGTGGCTCGACATCGGATACCTCGTCGTCTTCGCGACGACCATCGGATTCGTGCTCTTCTACTGGGCGGTGCAGCGCTTCGGCGCGGGCATGGCGTCGATGGTCAGCTACCTCGTGCCGATCTTCGCGCTGGTGCAGGCCGTGACCATCCTCGGGGAACAACCCGCGCTGCTCGAGATCGTCGGCGGCGCGATCATCCTGGCCGGCGTCCGCGTGGCCACGCTCCGTTTCGTACCGCGGTCCCCGCTCGAAGAGGCCGAGCCCGCGTGAGGCGATCGACAGATCACTGATAGCGTCCGTCGCCCGAGTGGGTGATGCGGCGAGCGGGTCGGCGCGGTCTCATGGGGCGGTCACGAGGTCGCCGCAGGGTCGTTAGTGGGTGGAGCGGCGGCCTCGTGTTGTATCGAGTAGCGTTTTCGCGTGCGGAACGGCCTGCCCCTCCTCTTCTACGCCGACGGCTATCGGTTCCCCGACGTCTTCCACCTCACGAAGTTCCTGTCGCCCGATCCGATCATCGCCCTCGAGGACGGCAGCGAGATCGTGGTCGTGGCGAACTCGCTCGAGGAAGGCCGCGTGCGCAAGCAATCGCGCGCCACGAGCGTCTTCAACATCGACGCCTTCGGCGCGAAGGAGTTCTCCGCCAAGGGCATCTCGCGCGAGGAGCTCGACGCGAACGTCATCGCGCGTTTTCTCGCGTCGCGCGGCACAAAGAAGGTCGCGGTCGCCTCGTACTTCCCGCTGGGGATGGCCGAGCGTCTCCGCAGCCTCGGCCTCGACGTCGAGGTGACCGACCTTGGCGAACGCCGTCGCGCCAAGCGTCCCGACGAGATCGAAGCGCTCGACGCCGCGCAGCGCGCCACCGAGGACGCCTGGGCCAGGGGAGTCGACGCGCTGCGGCGTTCCACGGCCGGGAAGGACACGGCGCTGCAGCTCGACGGTTCGCCCTTCACGGCCGAGCGGCTGCGCGCGATCGTCGAAGGACGGCTCCTCGAGCTCGGCTACGCGTCGGACGGCGCGATCATCGCGCCCGGCCCGCAGGCGGCCGACCCGCACATGATCGGCACGGGCCCGCTCCACGCGGGCGAGCCGATCGTCATGGACATCTTCCCGCAGCACAAGACGACGCGGTACTGGGCGGACATGACGCGCACGGTCTCGAAGGGCGAGCCGCCGGCGGAGATCCTCAAGATGTACGACCTGGTGAAGCGCGCGCAGGACGCCGGCATCAGGGCCCTCCGGCCGGGCGTCACCGGCCGTTCCATCCATGAAATGGTCGAGGACATGATCTTCGCGGCGGGGTACGACACGCTCCGGACCGGCCAGCAGCACGGCACGCGCGCGAACGGCGCGCTGCCGAAGGGCTTCATCCACGGGCTCGGCCATGGCGTCGGTCTCGAGATCCACGAAGCCCCGAGCGTCGGACGCGGCGGCACGTCGCCGCTCGCAGTAGGCGACGTCGTCACGGTCGAGCCGGGCGTCTATGACCCGGAGATCGGCGGCGTCCGCCTGGAGGACACGCTCGTCATCACCGAGACGGGCTCGCGAAATCTCACGCGCGCTCCACGCCAGCTGATCGTCTAGCCCGCCGCGTGGAAGCGCTTCTCTTGGGCGTCGGCGCCGCTGTCGCGTTCGGCTTCGGCGATTACGCCGCGGCGATGTCGTCGCGTCGCGCGGGCGTCGCGCTCACCGCGCTCGGGATGCAGGTGATCGGCGTCGTCGTCTTCGCGGTCCTCATCGCCGCGCTCGGGCGCTGGCCGCGCTTCGCATGGGAGCAGGTACCCTGGGCGTTCGCGCTCGCGCTCGTCGGCACGGCCTCGCTCGTCGCGCTCTATCGCGCGTTCGCGCTCGGTCCGATCGCGGTGGTGAGCCCGGTCGTCGCTTCATACGCCGCGCTCAGCGTCGTCGGCATCGTCGTCTTCCTCGGCGAGCGGCTCACCGCGGGTCAGGTCGTCGCGATCGCCGTCACCTTCGTCGGCGTCGTCATCGCGTCCACTGACGTGCGCGAGCTGCGGAAGACGCTCGGCCGGCCGGTCGAGGGGGTACGCATCGGCGTGCTTGCGACGCTGGGCTTCGGCATCTGGGGTGTGCTGCTCGCCGCCGCGACGCGCGCGACCGATACCTTCGCGCTGGTGATGATCTGGCGCGTCTTCGGGATCGCGTTCGTCGGCGGGTTCCTCCTGTGGCGGCGCATCCCGCTGGCCGCTCTCGCGGTCCGCAGCACGCTCGCCATCGTCGCGCTCGTCGGTGTGCTCGACATCGGCGCGAACGTCCTGCTCATGCTCGGCGTGCAGTCGGGCTACGCCTCGTTCGTGATGACCGGCAGCGGCGCATATCCGATCATCCCCGCGGTGCTCGCGATCCTCGTCCTGCGCGAGCGGCTTGCGCCCAATCAGTACCTGGGTGTCGCGATCCTCGTCGCGGGTCTGGTGGGTCTGGGTCTGCAGAGCTGAACGACGCCGCGCGCGCGGCGGGGGGTCCCGGTCTTTAGCCGTGCGCGTGGAGGTACGCGACCGCGGCCTGGATGGCCTCATCGATGTTGGGCGTCTTGGCGTCGTCCTCGGCGATCTGGTCGGGCACCACGCCCTTGCCGGGGCCGTTCAGGTCCTCGCCGGTCTTGGAGTCCTGCATCTTTGTGAGGGTCACGAGGAGCAGGCCGCCGTCGGGGAGGTCCCGGGGCTGGCCGCTGCCCACGCAGCCCGCCGTGCGTGTGCCCATGACCGTGCCGGCGCCGTTGGAACGCACCCCGGCCGCGATGATCTCGGAGCCGGAGGCGGAGTTCTTGTTCACCAGCACCACCACCGGCGCGGTGATCCCGAGGAAGCGGCGCGGATTCACGTCGATCGGATTCTTCTGGCCGTCCCGGCCGGTCTGGTACACG
>JBGQFO010000028.1:0-17848 GCA_041496945.1 Candidatus Limnocylindria bacterium
GCCGTCCCGCGGCGGGCGCCAGGCCATCGCGTTCATCGTGAAGTCGCGCCGCGCGAGGTCCTCGTGCAGGGACGCGGTGAAGGCGACGGTGTCGGGCCGGCGATGGTCCGCGTAACCCGCCTCGGTGCGGTAGGTGGTCACCTCGACGTCGTGGTCGCCGGATCGCACGACGACCGTGCCGAACCGGTTGTTGTAGAGGGACCGCTTGAAGACCTGCTGGATCTGCTCCGGCGTCGCGTCGGTGGTGACGTCCCAATCGTGCGGGTCGACGTCGCGCAGCGCGTCGCGCACCGAGCCGCCCACGACGTAGGCCTCGTGCTTCGCGTCGAGCAGACGATCGACGACCTTCTCGACGTCAGGCGGGACCTTCAGCGGCATGTCGGTGGGCACGAAGGCGAGTCTAGGGATGGGAGCCGTGCGCTCGCGTAGTCTCGCTCCGTGGCGGAACCGACCGATTTCCAGCGGGCGCGTGGTGTCGTGCTCGTCACTCTTGCGGCGGTGGCGGTCGGCTACCTCTTCGCCGACTACGCGCCGCTCATCCCGCTCCTCTCGCCGGCGCTCGGGATGGACGAGCTCCAGGCCGGCCTGCTCGCGACCTCGTCTGCCACCCTCTACGTCCTCGGGACGCTGTGGACGACCGGCTTTCCCGATCGCTACGGCCCGAAGCCCGTCATCACCGCGGGTCTCGCGACGGGGGTGATCGGTGTCGCGGTGATCGCGCTCGCACCGAGCTACCCCGTCGCCATCGCCGGCAAGGCCCTCGAGGGACTGGCGTCGGCATTCACGTTCGTCGCCGGCGCCCGCTACATCGCGGGGCTCTACGGGGCGCGGCGAAGCCACTTCGCGCTCGGGATGTTCGGCGGCGGCTATCCGCTGGGCAGCGCGCTCGCCCTCGCGCTCATGCCCCGGCTCGCGGCGGTCACCGGTGACTGGCGCGGCGCGTTCTGGGTCGAGGCCGTGCTCATCGGCGTGACGCTCGTGCTCTTTCTCACGACGATCCCGGTCCCGCCCGTGCCGCGCCGCGGCTCGATCCGGGACGCGTTCCGCTGCTTCAACTGCTGGATGGCCGGCATCGAGCACTTCGGATTCGCCGTCGTCGCCGCGTCGGGCGCGTGGATCACGCTCTTCCTGCTGCGCGAGTTCGACCTGCCGCTCGTCGCCGCGGGTCTGCTCGGCTCGCTCCTGCTCGTCGTGGCCACGATCATGCGGCCGATCGGCGGCTGGCTCGTCGCGCGGCACGTCCTGCGCACACGGCCGGCGATGGCCGTTGGGAACGCGCTCATCGTCGTCGGTGTGCTGCTGCTCGCGCTTCCCGACCGTCCGCTCCCGGTCGCGCTGCTCGGCGCGGTCGTCCTTGGGGTCGGCGGGGGGCTGCCGTACGCGGCGGTGTTCAACACCGCGGCCGCGTCGCTTCGCGAGGCACCGGCGGCGGGCCAGGGCATGCCGGTGATCCTCGGCAACGTCGCGATCCTTGGGATCACGCCGACGATGGGCTTCCTGGTGGGTACGTACGGCTTCACGGCGGCCTGGGTCTTCGTCGCGGTGCTCATCGCCGTGGTGCTCGCCGGTGTCCCGTTCATGAAGGGGGAGGAGGAGCTGCCGTGAACGCACCCGAGCTGCGCGGGATCACCGAGTGGATCAACACCGGGCCGCTCACGATCGCGGGGCTGCGCGGCTCGGTCGTGCTCGTGCATTTCTGGACCTTCGACTGCGTCAACTGCCAGAACGTGCAGCCGTACGTGAAGGCCTGGTACGCGCGGTATCGCGATCAGGGCTTCACCGTGATCGGCGTCCACACCCCCGAGCTGGACGTCGAGCGCGACATCGCGAACGTGCGCGCGGCCGTGACGCGCGAGGGCGTGACGTTCCCGGTGGCCTTCGATCCGGACTACGCGACCTGGAACGCCTATCGCAATCGGTACTGGCCCGCGTTCTACTTCGTCGACAAGACCGGTCGCGTGCGGCACACGCAGTTCGGCGAAGGCGAATACGAACGGGCCGAGCGTGTGATCCGCGAGCTGATCGCGGAGTCGCGCGCTTAGCGAGTCTTGGTCTGTCCAGCCCGCGCCCGGGTCAGCGCGAGTTCGCGGCGATCAACGCGGCGGCGACGTCCTCGGCCACGTTCCGCACCGTCGCGAACTCTGTGACGAAGAAGCTACGGTGCGCGTCCTCCCAGCCGGAGTCGACGATCTCGCGTTCGGTGAACGGCGTCGTGTCGGCGCCGGGCTCACCGAAGACGTGACACAGCCAGTACACCCGTGCGCCTGCGAGGTGCGAGACGGACGCCCAGATGGGCCACGCGGAGCGGATCGGAACGGCGAGCTGCCCCGGCGAGAGCGGAGCCAGGGCGCGCACGAGGTCCTCGTTGAACAGATGCCAGCCCTTGTAGAACCCCCGATGCCGGGGCCGGTCACATCCCGAGGTAGGCGCGCTGGACGTCGGGCGAGCCGAGGAGCTCCTTGCCGGTGCCCTTCTGCACGACGTTGCCGGTCTCGAGCACGTACCCGCGGTGCGCGACCTCGAGCGCGCGCACGGCGTTCTGCTCCACGAGCAGGATCGGCGTGCCCGCGGCGTTGATCTCCTGGATCGTCTTGAAGATCGTGTCCGCGAGGATCGGCGCGAGGCCGAGCGACGGCTCGTCGAGCATGAGCAGCTTCGGGCGGCTCATGAGCGCGCGGCCGACCGCGAGCATCTGCTGCTCGCCGCCGGAGAGCGTGCCCGCGAGCTGGCTACTGCGCTCCTTCAGGCGCGGGAAGAGCGTGAACACGCGCTCCAGGTCCTGCTGGATCCCCGGTGTGTCGGTGCGGGTGTAGGCGCCCATCTGCAGGTTGTCGATCACTTGCATACGCGAGAAGAGCCGACGGCCCTCAGGCGATTGGCAGATCCCGAGGTGGACAATCTTGTGCGCGGCCGTCTTGGTGATGTCCTGACCGTCGAACGTGATCGTGCCGCTCGTCGGATGCATGAGCCCCGAGATGGTGCGGAGCGTCGTCGTCTTCCCCGCGCCATTGCTGCCGATGAGCGCGACGATCTCGGACTGGTCGACCAGGAGCGAGACGCCGTGGAGCGCCTGCACCCGGCCGTAGAACGCGTCGATGCCCTTGATCTCGAGGAGCGCGGCCACCTAGTGCTGCTTCCCCAGATACGCCTCGATGACCCGTGGGTTCGCGCGCACTTCCTCGGGCGTGCCCTGAGCGATCATCTCGCCGTGGTCGAGGACGACGATGCGCTTGCTGATGCCCATGACGACCTTCATGTCGTGCTCGATGAGAAAGACGGTGACGCCGGACTCGAGGATCCTTCCCACCAGGCGCATGAGCTCGACCTTCTCTTGCGGCGTGAAGCCCGCGGCGGGCTCGTCGAGGAGCAGCAGGCGCGGCTTCGTGGCCAGGGCGCGCGCGATCTCGAGCCGGCGCTGCCCGCCGTACGGCAGGTTGCGCGCGTAGCTGTTCGCCCACTTGTCGATGCCCACGTACCGCAGGAGGTCCATGGCGCGCTCGGTGACCGCCTTCTCCTCTCGCCGCTCGCGCGGCGTCTTGAACAGCGAATCCCACAGCTTGGCGTGCATCCGGCAGTGCTCGCCGACGAGGATGTTCTCGAGAGCGGTCATGTACTCGAAGAGGCGGATGTTCTGGAAGGTGCGCGCGATGCCCAGCTCCGCGACCTTGTGCGGCTTGGTCCCGGCGATCTCGCGGCCCTCGAAGATGACGGACCCGCTCGTCGGCGGCAGGAGGCCGGTGACCCCGTTGAACAGGGTCGTCTTGCCCGCGCCGTTCGGGCCGATGAGGGCGAAGACCTCGCCCTTCTTCACGTCGAACGACACGTCGTTCACCGCGACGAGGCCGCCGAAGCGCTTCACCACGTGATCGAGCCGGAGGACCACCTCGGGCGGCGCGGACGATGCGGCGCTCGGCAGGCCGGTCACGTGGTCTCCGCGTTGACGTCTTCGATCGTCGTGTCGTCGTGGGTGCCCTTCGTGAGCTCCTGCTGGCGCTCACGGCTCGGCACCAGGCCCTGCGGCCTCACCAGCATCACCACCACGAGGATGAGCCCGAACACCAGGAATTTGAGCCTCGAGACGAACTCGCCGATCCCCGGGAAGTCGCCGCTGGATTGGGTGAGCCCGGACAGCCCGATCGCGTTCGCGAGGCTCACGGCAAGGTCGGGGAGCTGCGGCAACAGGATGAAGATCACGTAGTAGACGAGCAGCGATCCGGCCATGACGCCGGGGATGTTCCCCATGCCGCCGAGCACGACCATGACCAGCACGGTGATCGAGACGGTGAAGCCGAAGTTCTCCGGCGAGACCAGTGACAGCTTCGCGCCGTAGAAGGTGCCGGCGAATCCACTGAACGCGGCGCCGATGGAGAACGCGAGCAGCTTCGCCTGCACCGTGTTCACGCCCATCGCGGCCGCGGCGACCTCGTCCTCGCGGATGGCGGCCCAGGCGCGGCCCATGCGCGAGTGCTGGAGGTTGCGGACGAGGATGACGCACATGAAGAGGAGCACGACCATGATCACGTAGTACGCGAGCGGGTCGAAGATCTTGAAGTTCTGCACCACCTGCAGCGGATCGCCCGACCAGGGCCCCTGCAACCAGAACGGGAGCATCGGCGTGTCGAGGGCCGAGATGCCGTTCACGCCGCTCGTCCATACGGAGGCGTTCTTGAAGACGCGCGGCACGATCTCGCCGAATCCGAGCGTCACGATCGCGAGGTAGTCGCCGCGCAGACGAAGCGTGGGCGCGCCGAGGATGAGGCCGAAGGACGCGGCGACGAAGAGCGCGATGATCAGCACGATCCAGAACGGGATGTGCACCGCCATCTGGAGCGGGGTGACCACGAGGTGGTCGCTCGCAAGGAACGCGAAGGTGTACGCGCCGATGGCGAAGAACGCCGCGTATCCAAGGTCCAGGAGGCCGGCCATGCCCACGACGACGTTGAGGCCGAGCGTGAGGAGCACGTACACGCCGGCGTCGCCCGCGACGGACAGCAGGAAGTTCGGCTTCCCGCCCGAGAGGACGTTCGCGATGATCGGGAAGGTGAGCGCGACGAGCGCGAGGATGATGTAGACGACGGAGTTCGGATCCTTGCGCGGGTCGGTCTCCCAGACGCGCCGGAACCACCCGATCACGTTCGCTCCGCCGCTCGTCTCATTTTTCCGGCACGCGCATACCCAGGATGCCGTTCGGGCGGAAGACGAGGACGAGGATGAGGATGGCGAAGACGACGACGTCGGACCAGGCCGAGTCGAAGTAGCCGTCCCAGAACGTGCGGATGAGGCCGAGTACGAGACCGCCGATGGCCGCGCCGTAGATGTTGCCGATGCCGCCGAACACCGCCGCGGTGAAGGCCACCAGGCCGGCGGAGAAACCCAGGTCGAAGACCGCCGTGTTGTACGACAGGCCGTACATGGCCCCGCCCGCGCCGGCCAGGATCGCACCGATGAAGAAGGTCGCGGCGATGGTCCGGTCGATGTCGATGCCCATGAGCTGGGCCGCGTCACGATCCTGAGCCGTGGCGCGCATGGCCTTGCCCAGGCGCGAGCGCTCGATGAACAGCGCCAGGGCGACGACCAGGACGATGGTGGTGATCCAGACCGTCATCTCCTTGACCCCCAGGCGCGCGCCGAAGATCTCGAGGCTCACGTCCGGCAGCACGTCGGGGTAGTGGACGCTCGAGGGGCCCTTCCACAGGAACATCACGCCCTCGAGGAAGAACGACATGCCGATGGCGGTGATGAGCGGCGCGAGGCGCGGCGCGTGGCGCAGCGGGCGGTAGGCGATGCGCTCGATCGACACGTTGAGGACGGCGCAGATAAGCATCGTGACCACGAACACGCCCAGGAGCTGGAAGATCGTGAATGGCCCCCACTGCTGGCCCTCGCTGAGGCCGAAGACCGGGATGAGGCTGGCCGACGCGAACGCGCCGAAGGCGAACACGTCGCCGTGCGCGAAATTGATGAGCTCGATGATCCCGTAGACCATCGTGTACCCCAGAGCGATGAGCGCGTAGATCGCTCCGTTCGAAACGGCGTAGAACAGGATCTGTACGAAGAATGACCCGCCTTGCGCCGTGACGCGGCTGCCGAGCACGATGAGAAAGCCGGCGATCAGCAAGAGAAGCCCGACGTCGAGCAGGCGGCCGGTCAGTCCAGTGCGGATATCGCTCCGCCGGCGCCGGATGGCGTCCCCGATCGTCCCCATGGCCCCCTTTATAGACAAAAAGAGAGGGGGCGCTTGCGCGCCCCCTCTCCGGGTCAGCGGTGAAGCTGGTTTACTGGCCGACCGAGAACTGCTTCACGAACGCCCAGTCACCACCCTTGTATTGGTAGAACGCCATGGTGGCGGACGTCGGGTCGCCGTTCTTGTCGAAACTGTATGTCCCAGTGGACAGCTTGAGCTTGTCCGTCTTCTGGACCGCCTCGATCACCTGCTTGCGGGTCGGCATGTTGCCGCCGGCGGTGTCGATGGCGCGGCCGATCGCGTCGATGAGGATCTTCGCGCAGTCGTAGCCCGGGAAGGTGTACGCGCCCGAGTCGTCCTTCTGCGGGAAGGCCTTCTTGAAGGCGTCGATCAGGTCCTTGTTCGCGGAGTCCTGCGCAGCCTCGGCGGCCGCGTTGGTGAAGTACATCTTGTCGTTGGCCTGGTCACCGGCGTCCTTGATGCACTGGCTGTCGCCGATGCCGTCCGGTCCCATGTACGGGACGTCGATGATGCCCTTGGACTGCGCCCTCGGCTGGCATCCCTTGGTGGCGGACGTCGCGCCGGCGTAGATGCCCTGCGCGCCGCCGTCCTTGGCCCGCTGGAGGAACGGCTTGAAGTCCGAGGTGGTCTTCGTGTCGAAGTCCGAACGGACGACGATGGTCCCACCCTTGGACGTGAACCGCTTGCCGAAGTTGTCGGCAACGCCCTTACCGAAGGTCTCGTTGTCCGACCAGATCGCGATCTTGGTGATCTTGAGCGTGTCGTACGCGAAGTCCGCCATGGCCGGGCCCTGGACGGTGTCCGGGGCGGCGATGCGGAAGTAGTTGTTCGGCTGGCTCGGGTCACGGAGAGCCGCCGGCTTCGGGTCGCAGTAGGCGAAGTCCTGGGTCAGGCACTCGTTGGTGTTCGCCGGGCTGATCATGACCAGGTTCGCCTTGTTGGCGACCGGGATGGCGGCGCGCGCCACGTTCGAGTTGAACGGACCGACCACGCCGAGGATCTTCGCGTTGTTCACCATATCGGTGAAGTTCTGCGCGCCCTTCTGCGGGTCGTGGACACCGTTGACCGCGTCGTCGTAGTTCTTGACCGAGAGCTTGAAGCCCTTGACCGTCGCCGCGGTCTGGATCGCGTAGGTCGCGCCGGCCTCCGGGCCACGGCCGCTCGCGCGGTCGGCGCCCGAGGTCGGGAAGTTGGTCGCGATGATGATCTCGCCCTTGTCGCCGCCACCACCACCGCCGCTCGTACAAGCAGCGGCGAGGAAGGCGCCGACGAGCAAAAGCGAGGCGCTCCTGATGAACCGCTTAGACAAAGGTTGTCCTCCCTCCGACTTTTGGGTATGGCGGGACATTTTGCCCCCCACCTACAGGCAGGCGCCCGTAGTGCGGGGGAGCGTAGGAGGCGCGCAGGCGGGCGTCAACGCGGGTTCCGGGCGGACCGGACCGAGGCGCGGTCGGGGTAGCGCACTACGCTCTCAGCCGTGCCAAAGGAGACGCCGCTGGCGGTGCGCGCGCGGTCCCGGGCGATCCTGCGTCGCCTCGAAGAGGCCCATCCGGACTGGGGCCCGACGCTCGAGTTCCGCACGCCGTTCGAGCTCCTGGTGGCCACCATCCTCGCGGCCCAGGCGCGCGACGAGCGGGTCAACCAGGTCACGCGCCGTCTGTTCGCCAAGTACAAGGCCCCCCTGGACTACCTGACCTTCGGCGCCGAGGAGCTGGAGCGGGACATCCACGAGACCGGCTTCTTCCGCCAGAAGGCGAAGGCGATCCGCTCGTGCGTCGGCCTCCTGCTGGCGGAGTTCGGCGGCGAGGTGCCGCACGACATGGAATCGCTCCTCCGTCTGCCCGGCGTCGGTCGAAAGACGGCCTCGCTCGTCCTGGGGAACGCCTTCGGTGTCCCGGCGATCGCCGTCGACCGTCACGTCGCCCGGGTCGCCGCCCGTCTGCGGCTCAGCCACGCGACCGACCCCGATCGCATCGAGGAGGACCTGCGCGCCATCGTCACGCGGAAGGATTGGGTGAAGGCCACGTGGTTGCTCGTCCTTCACGGTCGTCGTATCTGTCAGCCGACCCCGCGGTGCTACGTCTGTCCGGTCAGCGACCTTTGCCCGTTCCCGAAGAAGACGAAGGATCCGGCCGCGCGAGATAGCCGCCGATCGCGCCCGCGAACAGCGTCACCACATCGAGCGCGATGACGATGACGGTATCCGCGAGCGCATCGCTCGCGTAGGAAGCCGTCGGCAGCGCGCCGAGCGCCTCGAGCGCGATCCAGCCCATCCCGACCACCGCGCCGTGGTACAGACCGCCGGAATCCGCCCATTTTCCGGCCACATACCCGCCGAGCGCGACACCGATGATGGTCGCAGCGAGACCAGGGATGGACGCGAGGAATGAGCGTCCGATGAGCGCGATGACCACGGCGACCGCAAGTCCGGCGAGGACCGCGCGCCAACGCAGCGTCGGGACCGTGCGTCGTTCGATGGTGATCAGAGTAGGAGTGCTACGCGCGGATCGCGATCTCCGGAAAAAGAAACCGATCCGCGAGGCCTACGCGGATCGGTGGGTTCGCGAAAGGTGCCTGACCTAGATCAGAACGCGACGCGATAGCGTCGCGGAACTCTTAGTGCTTCTTCGACTTCTTGGCAGCCTTCTTCTTCTTCGCCGGCATCAGGATCACCCCCTTCTGGCCACGCGTTGTTCGCAATATAGACACACTCACGTCTCGAATGTCAACACATGACGCCTCTCACGGCGTCGGAGGCGACGCACCTCTGAGCTTCAGGATGACGCGCTGCCGGAGCTCCGCCGGGGCGACGTCGGAGGTGCAGCACTCCCGGAGCTGATCCAAGAAGCGCGCTTCGAGGACGAATTCGTCGTCGCAGTCGTCGCATCCCTCGAGGTGAGCGCGGACCGCGGTGACGTCCGCCGCGGACAATTCGGTATCGAGGAACGCGAAGAGCCGGTCCACACAATCGTTGCAGTCCATCCGCTACCCCTTCTGCGGCGCCGCCCGCACCGCCGCGATCCCACGTTTCTGCGCGAGGTCCAGGAGCCGCTTTTGCAGGAATTTCCGGCCCCGGTGAAGCCGCGACATGACCGTCCCGATGGGTATGTCCAGCATCTCGGCGATCTCCTTATAGGAGAACCCCTCGACATCCAGGAGGACGACGCTCCGGAACTTCTCCGGGAGCTCGGCCAGGGCGTCCTTCACCTGGGTGTCGACCAGCCCATCCAGGAGCGTCGCCTCGGGGTCCCCGGGGGCGGAGGAGGTCCGCAGGTCGCTCATCCTCCGGTAGAGCGAGAACTCGTCGACGTCCTCCAGCTCGGTGAACTCCGGCTGCGTCTGCCGGCGCCGGTAGGTGTTGATGAAGGTGTTCGTGAGGATGCGGAAGAGCCACGCCTTGAGGTTCGTCCCCGGCGTGAACTGCTCCCGGAAGCGCAGCGCCTTGATGTAGGTCTCCTGCACCAGATCCTCCGCATCCGCCTCGGAGCGGGTCATACGCAGGGCAGTGCGGTACAGCGCGTCGAGAAAGGTCAGCGCTTCGCTCTCGAACGGGTCGTTCGCCACAAGCCCACTCTACTCAACGCCTCTTCGGGCTCCGGCCATTCCCGATACTCGTTCGATGCGTCGCCGTCTCGCCACGATCCTGCGCCGGCTCCGCCACGCCTACGGCGATCCGCCCGCGCCGCGGCGGCTCCCGCCGCTCGACGAGCTCATCCTCACCGTGCTCTCCCAGAACACCAACGACACGAACCGCGACCGCGCCTACGCCGACCTGCGCACGCGCTTTCCGACCTGGGATGACGTCGCCGACGCGCCGCTGCCGGCCATCGCGCGCGCGATCCGCCGGGGCGGCCTCGGGCCGACGAAGTCGGGGCGGCTGCGCGAGATCCTTCGGACGCTCCGCGCCCGCGGCATCCCGCTCGACGAGCGGGCCTTCGGCGGAATGCGCTCCTCGGCGCTTTGGGACCTGCTCGTCGCGCTGAAGGGCGTGGGCCCGAAGACGGCCGCGTGCGTGCTCCTGTTCTCGCTCGGCCGCCCGTTCTTCCCGGTCGACACGCACGTGCATCGCATCACGCGCCGCCTCGGGCTCGTCCCCGAAGAGGCCGATGCGGTGAAGACGCAGAAGCAGGTGCAGGCCGCCGTGCCCGACCGCGACGTCTACGACCTGCACGTGCTGCTCATCCGCCACGGGCGCGAGGTGTGCCTCGCGCGTCGGCCGCTCTGCTCGGGCTGCGTGCTGGCGGACGTCTGCCCGCGCGTGGGGGTCGTCGAGGCGCGCTAGCCGGCGGCGGACAGGTCGCAGAGCGCGTCGAAGCCTGGCGTCCACCAGGCGCGCAGATCGGGATCGATCGCGTAGGCCTCGTAGCCGTCCTGCCGCTCGATGAACTCGAGGCCCGCACGGCCCATCGCGAAGGTGGCGGTGGCGAACACGTCCGCCGTGACGATGTCCGGACCGACGACGGTCATGCTCAGCAGGTCGGTCACGGGACGTCCGGTGTGCGGGTCGTAGATGTGCGCACCCTTTTCGTACGTCCCCGATGTCGCCACCGCGAAGTCCGTCGCGAGGACCACACGCGCGGTCTTCTCCTTCTCGATGGGGTGGCGGATGCCGACGCGCCACGGCGTCCCGGTGGCGGCGTGTCCGCGCGTGCGCACGTCACCGGCGGCATCGACGAAGTAGTCCCGATAGCCGTGTCCGTCGAGGATCGTCGCGGCGCGCGCGATCGCCCAGCCTTTCACCAGACCTGACGGGTCGAGGACACCGTCGTGCCACGGGCTGAAGTACCCGTTTGTCGAGCGCTCGAATTCGCGGCACAGCGCGAGCACCGCGCGAACGATCGGCGCGCTCTCCTCGGGCGAGAGACGCCCGGCGTTGATCTGGGAGATCGGGCTCTCCGGGCGGTAGGTGCTGAAGATCGAATCGACGTAGGCCAGGTCGCCGTAGACCTCGTCGAGCGCGCTCGCGGCAGCGCCGGGGTCGCGGACGTCGACCGTCACGGGCATGCCCATCACGTCGCACGTGCGCCGCATCGTCTAGCGGAGGTTCGCTTGCTGGAGCGCGCTGTCGAGGGATCTGCTGTACGCGATGCTCGTGTAGGTCGCGCCCGAGACGATGTCGATCTTGGCGCTCTGCGCGCTGATCGCCTCGCTCCGCAGGATCGGAGCGGAGTACTGGCTGATGCGCGCCGAGCGTGCGCGATCCTGGGGCAGGAGGACCGCCTGGACGTCGGTGATCTTCTGTCCGGTCACGACGATCCGCACCTGCACGTCTCCGTAGATCGTGCGGATGGCGCTGCCCAGGAACGTCCCACTCGCGGCTGGCGTGCCCGGCACCACACTGGGCGTCAGCGTGCCGGGTGCCGCACTCGGCGCCGGCGTCGGGGTTCGAAGGGTGGGCGTTGCGGACGGTGCGGTCCCGCGTGCTGCCGGGCTTGGGGACGCGGCAAGCGCGCTGGCCTCGGTCTCGATCGGCGTCACTTTGAACGTGACGAGCCAGACCACGCCGATGATCGTGACCGCGCACGCACTCAACACCCTGTTCATCTCAGAACTGGAATGCCTCCGTGTGGATCTGCAGCAGACCGACACCGAGCTGGTCGAGCGATCGCCTGACCGTCCTGGTCAGCCCGATCGGTCCGCAGATGTAGACGTCGCGCTGGGTCACATCGGGAACCAGTGTGAGGAGGTTGTTGGCCCTCAGCCACTCCGCGCCGGGCCGGCCCATGAGCACACGGTCGCTGATGAGGTACTCGACGCGCACGCCGTGCTCGGTGACCAACCGCGAGAGCTCGCTCCGGAACGCGACGTCCTCCTCGTGCGTGCAGCGATACAGGATGCAGACGTCGGTGCCCGCGGTCGCGAGATCCTCGGCGAGCGCGCGGATGGGGGTGATGCCGATCCCGCCGGCGATGAGGAGCGCCCGCGGACGTGTGGCCGAGGCCCGCGTGAAGCGACCGAAGGGACCCTCGACCAGCACCGGCGTCCCGGCTCGGATACTCGCGGCGTCCTCGCTGAAATCACCCAGTCCCTTCAACGTGAGGCGCAGGTATTCGTCGTTGGGCGTGGCGGACAGGCTGAACGGATGCGCCTCCCACCACCGACGTGCGTCCAGGAACCGCCAGATCGCGAACTGACCGGGTTCGAAGTGAAAGCTCGCAAGATCGCGGCCCGCGATGTAGATCGAGACGGCGCCGCTCGCCTCGCGCTCGACGCGCTGTACGTGAAAGCCGTGATGTGCGAAGCGCCACACCGGCAGCGCGACGCGATAGAGAACGAGCGAGCCGAGCACCAGCCCGGTGAGGCCTGACCAGTAGACCGTGAAGGCAAGGTTGTTGATGAAGTCCGCGCCGGTCGCGGTCTGGTGGATGTAGGCGAGGGCGACGGCGAGGTAGCTGTAGAGATGAACGAAGAACCAGGTCTGGTACGAGAGCCGACCCCGGACGATCGCGACCGAAGTGATGGTCACGGCGATGAACAGTCCGGTCCCGGCGATCGCGGGGAGGACGCCTTCGTAGTGCTCGATGAAGTCGATCAGCTGCCGAACCGTGTCGAAGCCGTTGTCCAGCTGGTAGCCGATCGTCTGGAGGACCGCGTGTGCGGCGATGAGTCCCACGGCGAGGTACGCGTTCCAGCGGTGGAGCCAGACGAGCCGCTCCATGCCGAAAGCCCGCTCGAGCCATGGCAACCGACCGACGAGAAGCAGCTGCCACAGGAGGAGATAGGTCCCGATGAGCGCGGCGAGCCTGCCGATCGTGTTCAGCCGATCGGCGGTCGTCTTGACGGGCACCTCCCCACTGGCGCGCCACCAGAAGAGAAGCACGATCCACAGGCCGACGAAGAAGAGAAGGCTGAGTGCCACCTGTCCCGGGCCGCCCCGCTGGTCGTCGTCCGGAGATACCACGAGTGCGGCGCTGTCCCCCCGCGCAACTACGCCGTCCGCCATACCAGGTTTCACGCAGCGATGGCCCTCGGCATTACGTCGTCCTGGCCATGGCGGACGCGACGAGACCGACCGCCGCGGCCGCCGCGACGAGGAGCGGCTCGGGAAGCTTCGTGGACCAGACCACGACGAGCACGGCCGCGAAGATCACGAGCGTGGGAACGTCGACGAGCACCTGGGTCGCGATGACCGCCGCCGCGCCGACGATGGCGCCGGCCGCTGCCGCGGTGGCGCCGCGCGTGAATCCGACGACCGCCGGATGTTCCCGGAAGCGGATGATCCATGGTGCGAACAACACCACCATCAGGAGCGGCGGAAGGAGCCAGCCCGGTGGCGCGAACAGCACGACGCCGACGATCCCCGCGACGATGAAGAGCAGCGCGACCTCGCTCCGCACCAGGAACGTGATCAGCGCGACGGCGGCAAAGATCGCCCAGAGGCGACGATCGTCCTTCATGCTCACGCGCGTGAGCTTCCACGCGCCGCGCAGGATGAGCGCGATGACCGCCGGGCCGATGCCGTAGAAGAGCGCCTGGATGGCCGTCGTCCCGCGGAGCGCGACGTACAGTGCGGCGACCACGCTCACGATCAACGAACGGCGGCACGATGACGGCGATCGCCGCCGCCAGAGCGCCGGGCGTCCCGCGACGGACGTACCCGAGCCACATCGCGAGCTGGGCGGCGAGCGGGCCCGGCAGCGTCTGCGACACGGCAAGGCCCTGCAGGTACTCGTCCTGGGTGAACCACCGGCGTCGCTCGACCAGGTCGCGCTGCATGTAGCCCGCGAGCGCGATCGGCCCACCGAACCCCAGGGCGCCCAGACGGAAGAAGTAGCCGGCGATGTCACCGAGCGCGAGGCGCGGTCCGGGCTCGGCGCTCACTCCGTCTCCACGAAGATCGCGACCCCGCACGTCTTCGGCTGGAGTACGAAGAGCCGGCGCGTCGCCGGGTCCCAGCCGATGGTGTGGGCGCCCTCCTCGGTCACGACCGTCTCGAGCTCCGTGCGCTTGTCGACGTCGAATGACGTCACGGTCCCGGGTGCGCCGACGGCGACATACAGCCGGCGCAGACCGGGGTCGTACATGATCACGTCCGGCGTGCCGGGGAGGGGCAGCGTCGCCATGAGGGCGTGGGAGCCGCGCTCGATCGCGACGAGCGCGCCCGCGTCGGCGGCACACCAGAGCGACGCGCCGCTGCGGTCCGCGACGATGGCGAGGCCGTGGGGGCCGGCCGCGGGTACCGGTATGCGCTCGCGCAACACACGCGTGCGCGTGTCGATCACCGCGATCTGGGCGGGGTCCGCGATGTTCACGTAGACGGCCTGGGTCGAGCGGTCGAAGATCGCCCAGCGTGGCCGTCCAGGCAGCGCGATGGTCGCCCGCAGGCTCATCTCGTCGACCGACACCACCGACGCGGTGCACTTCGTGCCGGCCGGCTCACCCAAATCGAAGCTGAAGAGCTCCTTCTGTCGAGGGTCGTACGCGAGCGCGTTCGGGCGTGGGCCGACATTCACGCGGCCGAGCAGGTGCTCGTCGGAGGCGCGGAAGATGGAGACCCGCGCCGCCGCCCGGTCGGAGGTGAAGAGGAGATCCTGCCCGCTGTCGATGAGCACGCCCGCGACACCCGGGAGGTCGGGGATGGCGCGAAGGTAGCGCCCGCTCCGGCAGTCGAAGACGTCGACGCGGTCGGCCCCGGTGTGCGCCACGAAGAGTCGGCTACCTGCCGGGTCGAGGTACGTGTCGGCGTGGTCGAATCCAGGCTTTGCGCCGGGCGGTACGGCGGTGAAGCCAACGCGCCGGAGCGTCACGCCGCCTTGGCCTTCACCTTCTCCTGGCAATAGGCGTAGAGGGCGTCGAGGACCGGGCGCGACGCCTCGCGCTGCTTCTGATCGTTCGGGTAGTGCTGCAGGCGCAGGCCGTCGAGGATCGCCTCGACCCCCTGCGACTCGGGCGTGGCCATCTTGTCCGCGGTGTCCGCGCCACGGATGACCTTGCTCATGTAGGCCAGCGCCGGGTCCTTGTCGAGCGCGTACTTGTGCACGAACGCGTCGAAGCTGCACTCCGGACCGTGGTGTCCGAGCTCGACGTCCTTGATGTCGTACGGCGTCGCGCCGCGCTTCGTCGCCTCGGCCGCGACCTCCGCGGACGGCACGTAGATGAACTCGGCCTGCTTGTCGACGAAACGCTCGATGAGCCAAGGACAGGCAACACGATCAACACGAGGATGCTCACGGGTGATCCATTTCATCGCAGTCCTCCTCTTTAGCCCGCGGCTTTGACGCTCAGGTCATCGAAGCAGGTCACCGAATCGGCCTTTGTCCATAGGCCGACGCGGCCGGCCCTGTACGTCGCGTCGGTCGTCTCGACCACGAGCACCCCATTCAAGAACCCGCGCAGGCGGTCGCCGGTGGCTTCGAGCCGGAGCTCCTGCCACTGACCGGTCGCCGTCTTTCCGGCGCCGTCCTTGATGTCGCTGCGGCTGCCGCCCACGTACTTGTAGAGATTCACGTTGGCCTCGAGCGCGTTCGCGCGAAGGATGTAGTAGTTGTCCTTGTCCTGGATGCGGAAGATGATCCCCGCGGCCTGGTCCTGACGCCCCGAGATGGGCTTGAACCGCACCGTGACCGTGAAGTCGCCGTAGACGGTCGGACCGAGCGCGATCGCTGGGAACTCCGCGTTTCCGATCTGACAGAGGGCGTTCGGCTTGCTTGGCGTATCCGTCTCGGCCCGTACGCTCCACTGGCCGGCGAAGGACTCGGAACCCTGCGGCGCGCTCCCGGCGGCATCCTGGTCGAAGGTCCAGGTGGCCGAGGCCGCGCCCGGCGCCGCCGAGGTGTAGGCGGTCGTCGCCGGGCCGCCGCAGCTCGCGACAGCGACTGCGAGCGCGATGAGGACGGCGCGGTGCGGTGCCAGGCGATCCACGGAAGTCGAGAGTATCGCGGCGTTCCCCGGTAGGATTTCGCGATGTCCCCAGTGCGCGTCCTCGCTCTGGCCGCTTGGGTCGTGGTCGTGACCGCTTGCACCGGCACGACCGCTGCCCCGATCGCGAACGACACGTCGACACCCGTGCCCAGCGTTCGCCTTACGGCGCCCGCCGCGCTCACGCCGACAGCCGCTCCGACCCCCGGTCTGACGGGCAAGGTCACCATGGGCGACAACTACTACGCGCCCGATGTGATCACCATCGCGGTCGGCGGAACGGTGACGTGGGAGATCGTCGCCGGCGACGCGAAGCACGACATCGTCGCCTCGGATGGGTCCTTTCGCTCGAACAGTCCGATGAACCGAGGAGACACGTTCTCCTTCACGTTCACGAAGGCCGGCGAGTACTCCTACTTCTGCAGCTTCCACACGTTCGAGCAGATGTCCGGGAAGGTCGTCGTCAAGTAGGTAGACTTACCGGACTAGGGCGCCGATGTATCGCTCCGCTCACATCGGCGTCGTCGCCCGACTGACCGAGCAAGCTCGGTCCTCGGGCTCCTAGCCGATGTAGCTCAGTTGGTAGAGCAGCGGTTTCGTAAACCGCCGGTCGGCAGTTCGAGTCTGCCCATCGGCTCCGTCTCGCGCGAGCCCCAGTCCGGTGCCGTCAGCGCGGGGCCGTCTCCTCGCCCAACGCGGCCTTCGCCGCCACCACGTCGCGCGCGATCTGCTGTGAGAGCTCCCAGCCTGACGCGAAGCGCAGCTCATCGCGCACGCGGCGGACGAACGACACCTCAACGGACTCTCCGCGGAGCGTCCGTTCAGAGTCGAGGACGTGCACGTCGAGGTGCCGCTCGAGGCCGCCGCTCGCGCTCGCGAAGACCGCGAGATTCGCGACCGCGCCCACGCGCTCGCCGTCGACGATGGCCCACACCGCATAGACGCCGTCACGCGGCACGAGCCGGTCGGTCGGCAGGAGCAGTTCGATCGCGGGATGGCCGAGCCCTTTCGCGCGCAGTCGACCGTCTGGCGCGATGCCGCCGACGAGCGAGTAGGTCCTGCCAAGCAGGCGATTCGCGTCTGTGACGTCGCCGGCGAGCAGCGCATTGCGGACGAGCACGGCGGTCACGGCCCGGCGCTCCGAATACACCGTCTCGATCACGTCGACGGCAAAGCCGTGCCGGACGCCGAGGGACACGAGCGTCCGTATGTCGCCGACGCGGTCGTGCCCGAAGCGGAAGTCTGAGCCGACGATCACACGGCGCACCTCGCCGGCGTCCACCACCTGCGATATGAATTCCTCCGGCAGCTGATGGGAGAAGTCATCGTCGAAGCGGACGACGACGACGGCGTCCGCTCCGGCTTCGAAGAGCAGCGTGGTTCGCTCGGCCGTATCGGTGAGCGCCGAGCGGGGCGCGGTCGGCGCGAGGTAGTCGAGCGGGATCGGGTCGAAGTGCATGGCCAGCGCGGTCGCGCCGTCCCGGCGCGCGCTGTCGTGGAGAGCCCGAACCGCCGCGCGGTGGCCGATGTGGACGCCATCGAACTCCCCGATGACCAGGTGCAGCGGGCCTGACGGCCAGCCGTCGTACTCATGAGCGACCGGCAATGGGCGTGGCGCGGTCATCGCGTGCACGCCCACAGCCTAGTCGTCCGAGAGCGCTACTTGACGGTGAAGGCGATGCGCATCCCCGCGGCGTAGTGCCCGGGCTCGTTGCAGATGAGCACGTACTTTCCGGGTGAGAGGGTGAGCAGGAAGCTGCTCGAGCGTGCGGCGGTGATGTCGCC
>JBGQFO010000029.1:0-17115 GCA_041496945.1 Candidatus Limnocylindria bacterium
CCTGCTTCGCGACGGTCCGCGTGCAGATGACCTGGCGGACGATCACGGCGTGGCCGCTCATCCCGAACACGTTCTACTTCGACCGCACCACGGTGATGCGGATGATGAACTTCTGATGCACACGCTGGCCGCGTTCACCCGCTCCGACGAGTCCGGGCAGTCGTTGGTCGAGTTCGCGCTCGTCCTTCCGCTGCTTCTGCTCATCATCACCGGCCTGTTCGACGTCGCACGCGCGACCTGGCAGGAGAACACGCTCGCGTACTCGGCCCGCGAGGGGACGCGCTACGCCATCGTCCATGGCTCCGCCTCGGTCGACGGCACGGTCGTGCATTCGGGCAACGAGCAGCCGGTCATCGACGTCGTGCGCGCCGCGGCGGTGGGCGTTCCGACCGTGAGCGTGACCGTGACATGGCCCGACAGCAACTGCTACGACCGCAATTGCCGCGTCCAGGTGGACACGACCGCGCCATTCGTCCCGATCCCCTCGCAGTACATGCTCGGCAGCGCGTTCCAGATCACGCTCCGCGGCGGCTCGATGCTGGTGATCCAGCGATGAAGACGCTCCGCGGCTTCTTCAGGGGCGACCGGTCCGAGGGCGGTCAGGCCATCATCCTCATCGCGATCACCCTGCTCGGTATGCTCATGATGGTCGGCCTCGCGATCGACGCCGGTCAGGTGTACTCGGCACGGCGCGCGATGCAGGAGGCCGCGGACGCCGCCGCCTACGCCGGCAGCGTCACGCTCTATGAGGGCGGCTCGCAGGCGCAGGCGTTCGCCGCCGCGACCGCGGACGCGACGACCAACGGCTTCACCGATGGCGTCGCTGGGACGACCATCACGGTGCAACAGCCGACCACCGCGCCTTACAACACGTCCGCCTTCATCGAGGTGACCATCGCGCGGAATGTGACGACCTCCCTCGTGCCGGCCGAGGCCGCGATCACCAAGGTGACGGTCCACGCCATCTCCGGGGCAGAGTCGCTCAACAACCAGTACGGGATCATCGCGCTCGACACGAGCGCGACGAACCACGCATTCGACGGCGGGACCGCCAACATCACGATGAGCGGCGGCATCATGGTCAACTCGAGCGCGTCTACGGCAGCGAACGGCTCCGGCGGGACCTGGTCCATCAACTGCGCCTCGACGGCGCCGTGCAATGTCGACGTGGTCGGCGGGACGAGTGGCACCTTCCCGGGGGCACAGCCCGGCGCGCCGCACTACTACAACGGTGTTCGCACGGGCCAGCCCGCGATCGCCGATCCGTTCGCGGGCTATCCGAAGCCATCGACCACCGGCTTGTCCACCAATCCAGCCGGATTCGGACCAGGGGGCAACACGCTCGGCCAGGGCGTCTACACGGGCACGCTCTCCGGGAAGAAGCTCTGTCACGGCATCTACATCCTCAAGGGTGGCGGCATGGGCGGCGACATCGGCCGGGACACCACCAGCACCGATCCGGCCACCGGCCAGGTGTGCGACGGCCGCACGATGATCTTCAACACGATGTCGAATTACCCGGCGTCGGGCGGGACGTGCACCGGCGTGTCGGTGACAGGGAACCACGAGATCGATGGATTGACCCCGCCGAACTCGGGTACCTACAACGGGCTCCTCTTCTATCAGGACCCGGCCTGCACGGCCGCCATGAGCTTCGGCAGCAGCGCGTTCGAGTTCCAGGTGAGCGGGACCATCTATCTGCCGACCGCCGCATTCACGATCTCCGGGGGCCACCCCGAGATCCAGGGTGGCCAGATCGTGGCGAAGACCGTGAATCTCAACGCCGCCGACGTGACGATCAACTTCAGCGCGACAACGAGCGCGCAGCCGGTCCTCCCGCGCCTGGCCAAGTAGCTTTCGGATCGCCTGCGCGTCATTCGTCCTAGGACCTCGAAAAACGCCTTAGAAGGCCGGTATCAGGCCCGTCGCGGTGCCACCCGGACAACGTGAGCGGCCCGCCTGCGTCAGTACACTCGGGCCGGTGGCGCCTGCATTCATCTTCATTCAGCGGCCATTCATTCGCTCGGACCGAGCGCAGTCGCTCGTGGAGATCGCGCTGCTCATGCCGATGCTCGTCTTCCTGATCCTCGCCGGCGGCGACCTGGCGCGTGCCTACGCGCTGCAGCTCGCCGTCCAGAACGGAGCCCGCGCCGGCGCCGAGGCCGCGGCGATCGACTTCTCGCCCACCGTGTCCGAGTCGCAGGCGCGGGCGCTCGACGAGCTGAGCCGGACGCCCGGTCTGAACCCGAGCGATCCGAGCCTCGTCATCACCGTGACGTTCAAGAACAGCGACGGGGACAATTGCACCGGCGATCCGACCGTCGCCGAGCCGTGCTGGGTGACGGTGCGCGTGCAGTACACCTTCCACACCGTCACACCCTGGCCGCTCATCCCCAACACCGCCCTCTTCGATCGATCGACGTCCATGAGAACGATCAAGTCGCCATGAGGACGCTGCGGCGCTTCGTGAGCGGATCCGAGGCCGGCCAGTCGCTGGTCGAGTTCGCCCTGACGCTGCCGATCGTCATCCTCGTCATCACCGGAACGTTCGATACCGCGCGGGCGGTCTGGCAGGAGAACACGCTCGCATATGCGGCGCGCGAGGGGACGCGGTACGCGATCGTCCACGGCTCCGGCTACCCGGACCAGTCGCAGGTCGCCTGGCCCGGCTACACCGACGGCATCACCAACGCCGTGCGCAACGCGGCCGTGGGCATCGGCGGAGCCATCACCGTCACGTCGACATGGCCGGACAACTGCTACGACCGCAACTGCCGCGTCGCGGTGGTGGCGACGAGCCAGTTCGTGCCGCTGCCGTCCTACTACATGCTCGGCAGCACGTTCCAGATCACGCTGCGGGGCGGCTCGCAGCTGGTGATCCAGCGATGAGCAGGCCGTTGAAGCACGAACAGACCGGCCGCGGGTTCTGGCGCGGAGGCGAGAGCCAGGGCGGCCAGGCGATCGTGCTCATCGCGATCACCTTCCTCGCGCTCACCATGGCCGTCGGTCTGGCGATCGACGCGGGTCAGCTCTTCGTCGCGCGGCGGACGATGCAGGAGGCCGCCGACGCCGCCGCCTACGCCGGCGCCGTCGTGCGATACCAGCTCGGGTCCACGACCGCCGCGCGCGCCGCGGCGATCAACGACGCGACCCGCAACGGTTATACCGACGGCGTGGGCGGCTTCAGCGTGACGGTGCACGTCCCGCCGACGTCCGGCCTGTACTCCGGCAACGACGAGTACGTCGAGGTGATCATCCAGGGCTCGGTCCGCACGGCGCTCGTGCCGGCGCAGTCGGCGCTCACGGTCGTGCACGTGCGCGGCGTCGCCGGGGCGGAGCCGCTCAACAACGGCTACGCGATCATGTCGCTCGATCGCGGCAACACGCCCGGTGCCTTCAACGTGAGCCCGAACGGCGACGTCCATCTCACCGGTGGCGGCATCCTCGTGAACTCCTCCAGCACGACCGCGGCGACGAGCAGCGAGTGCACGCCGGCCCGCTTCACGATCTCGACGCCGTACGGCACCGACGTGCACGGCACGGGCAGCGGCTGCTTCCCGACCACGGGTGACGGCCTCGACAACAACACCCCGCAGCAGGCCGACCCGTTCGCGGGCTTCCCCAAGCCGTCCACGACCGGGGTGACGCACTACAACTCGATGTCCGCGACCATCCAGCCGGGCGTCTACGACGTCGAGATCGGCGGCGCCGGCAACACGACCATCAACCTGAACACCGGCATCTACATCCTCAAGCACGGCATCAACGCCTCCGGCAACGCCGACCTCATCAGCAACCCGGGCGGCGTGTTCATCTTCAACACGCATACCAACTACCCCTCCGCCTTCCGTCCGGGGATCGACACCTGCGGTCCGCTGAACCTGTCGGGCAACGCCGCCACCAGCCTGAACGCGATGACCACGGGCACCTACAAGAACTTCCTCGTCTACCAGGACCCCGCCTGCACGAACGACATGACCATCGCCGGCAACGGCACCTTCGTCGGAAGCGGGACGATCTACGTCCCGAACGCCGGCTTCGTGTTCGACGGCAACAACGCCACGCTCACCGGTAGCCAGCTCGTGGCCAAGACCGTGAACATCCAGAACGGCAACATCACCATCGACTTCAACTCCGGCAACACCGCGCAGCCGATCCTCCCGCGCCTCTCGGAATAGCCCTCGGCGCCATCGCGCCTGGCTAGGACCCGGTGAGGTCGCTCACGATCGGACCGAGCTTCTCCACATCCGGGCCGCGCAGGCAGAAGTAGGTCATGCCGAGCGCCTCGCGCAGCTCCAGGATGTGGGCGCGGATCTCGGCGAGCGTGCCGATGCCGCGATAGGCCGATGCGCGGATGAGCTCGGGATCGGCCTTGGCGCGCTCGGCCATCGCGGCGATGGTCTTCTCGCGGTCGTCGGTGAGCTCGCAGTCCAGGAACATCGAGAGTTCGATCGCGGCGGCCCGCGCGCCGGCGGCGTCGCGCACGACTTGCGCCTGCGCCATCATCGTCTCGAGCGTGACCGCGTCCTTCGGGAGCGTGCCCGAGCCGGTGATACCGGGCGGGACGATGGCGACGATGTCCGCCTCGCGTCCGGCGAGGGCCAGGATCTCAGCCCCACCGCCGGCGATCATGATCGGCGGATGCGGCTGCTGGACCGTCCTCGGCCGGCACTCGGCCTTCTCGACCGTGTAGTACGTCCCGCTGGAGGTGACCTGCTCTTCGCTGAAGAGGCGTTTCATGAGCGTCACCGCCTCCGCGAGCCTGGCGACGCGCACGCGGCCGCGATCGAAGCGGATGCCGGTGCCCTGGTAGTCGCGGTCGAACCAGCCCGCGCCAAGGCCGAGCTCGACGCGGCCGCCGGAGATCACGTCGAGCACCGCCACCTCGCGCGCGAACACGACCGGATTGCGAAAATCGTTGTCGATCACCAGCGTGCCGAAGCGCAGCGTCGTCGTGATCGGCGCGAGGGCGGCGAGCGCGGGCAGTGCCGCCCAGGCGCCGCCGACCATGTGGTCGGGCATCGACAGCGTGGCGTAGCCGAGCGCCTCGATGCGCTTCGCGCGCGCCGACCACTCCTCGGCGCTTGGCGCGCCACCCGTCTGGGTCGCGAAACGGATCGCTTTCATTCGCGCCTCGAACGGCTCGTCTTCACTCGAGACTCGAGCGTTAGTTGGTGTCGAGCCCGGTGTCGCGCGCCAGGAGCTTCGGCGGGAGGCTGGCTGCGCCGAGCAGCTTGTCGTGGAAGAGACGCATCCCCCACCCCTTGCCGCGCGCGCGCTCCCGGAGGTCGAGGATCGCCTGCCGGCCGAGCGCGTACGAGGAGGGCTGCGTCGGCGTGAGCGTGTAGCGGCGGACCTCGGCCAGGGCGTTCGGCGGCTCGAGCTTCGGCCGCTCGACCATGTAGGTGACCGCCTGGTCGAAGGTCATCTCGCCGGTCGAAAGACCGACGTCGACGACCACGCGCGCCGCGCGCCAGAGCAGGTCCTTGAGGCGCAGCAGCGCGGTGTCGGGCTGGGCGAGGTATCCCAGCTCGGTCATGAGCTCCTCCACGTAGAGGCCCCAGCCCTCGACCATGAGGTTGCTGCGGACCGCGCGGCGGGCGATCGAGCCGTGCTCCGCGGCGATGGTGAGCTGCAGATGGTGGCCCGGATAGCCCTCGTGGCAGGCGATCACCGCGATGCCCGCGCGCGGGTGCCCCTCGAGGCGCTCGCGGATCGTGCGCTCGTCGTCGTCGGGCTGCGGCAGCGTCACCCAGAACCGCCCGGTGCGCGACGCCTCGAAGGGGGGCACCGCGATGTACGCCGCGTACGGGTAGGTCGTGCGCTGGAACTCGGGCATCTCCTCGACCACCAGGTCCTCGCCGTACGGGATCGTCGCCAGCTGCGCGGCCTGCACCGCGGCACGCGATCGCTGCATCTCCGCGCGATACACGGCCACGAGCTCGTCGGCCAGCGGGTGGTCCTTCTGGAAGCGCGCCACGCTGTCGCGCCAGTCGTCGTCGCCGACGGACTTCGCCGCGGTGGCGATCTTCGCCTCGGTCTCGGCGAACAGCTCCTCCCCGAACGCGCGCAGTGTCGGCGCGTCGTACGGGAGCAGCTCCTTCTCTTTCAACAGCCCCTCGTAGGCGTCGCGCCCGATCGCGAAGCTGCCCGTGGCCTTCGGCTCGAGATCGGTCCGCAGCCATGCGGCGTACCGGTCGAGCGCGTCGGCCGCGGCCATGGCCGCCGGAAGGAGGGCTCGTCCGACAGCACGACCGAGCGCGCCGTCCGGGATGACCGTGGGGATGTGCTCGCGCAGGAAACGCGCGCCCGCCGGCGCGGTGCGCGCGGCGATGGCGATCCACTCCGGCGGCACGCGCGCGGGATCGAGATTCGCTCGCGCGGCCTCGAGGACCGCGGGGGCCTCGGCCAGACGCTCCGCGAGGAGCGCGAGCCGCTCCTCGAGCGGCGCCTGCTGGCGGAGCAGCGCGTAGTACGCGCCGCGCGTGATGACGTCCGAGTAGAGGCCGGGCTGGCGACGCCAGCGCTCGAACCCAAGGGTCGCGCGCTCGCCACGCAGGTCGGAGAGGATGAGGTCACGATCGACCTCCTGCGTGATGGAGAGGACCTCACGCTCCTCTTCGAAGCGACCGATCCACTCCTCGGTGAAGGCACGGCGCGCCGCGAAGCCCGCGGCGGTCAGGTCGCCCAGGGTGTGATCGTGAAGATGGACGCCGGCGACCGTCGCGGCGACCGGCTCGAGCGCGAACCGGTCGTAGACGAACTGGCGCGCAAGCTCCGTGAACGAGGCATCAGACATGGGACATCGACGAGTCTGTCACAGGCAGCGCGAGGTGACCGGGACCGCGTCTCGGACCTAGTTGGCCTTCTTCTCTTCGGTGGCCGCCGTGGTCGTGGCCGCCGGCTTCTCAGCGTTGCTCGCCTCGTCGCGGAAGGTCCGGACGCCCTTGCCGAGCTGGCCGAACACGTCCGGGAGCTTCCCCGCCCCGAAGACGATGAGCACGATGATCAGGAGGAAAACGAGCTCGCCCCCGCCAAGGTTGAATGGCATGCGTCACATCCTTCCAGGCATCCGCCCGGTGCTGGAGGACAGTGTACGACCGCGACTCAGCCGAACAACCCTGCCAGAAGGGTCAGGAACAGCGGGATGATGACGAGGAGCGCGAGCGCCGGGAGATAGCAGAGGGTCAGCACCAGCGTGAGCTTGCCCTCCACCTGCGATGCCGCGGCCAGACAACGCGCACGCTCGTCCGCACGCAGCTCATCGCGCAGATCCTGGAGCAGCGGGAGCACGCCGCGGCCGAGGTCACGAGCTCGTTCGATGCGTGACGCGAGCTCCACCAGGCCCCGTATACGCAGAGCGCCGCCGTGATTCGCGAGCGCCACGTGCATCGGGACGCCCAGCGTGTAGTCGCGCAGCGCGACCGCGAGCGCACCGTCGAGCGCCGAGCTGCCGCTCCCTCTCGACCGAGTCGCCACGGAGGCGAGCGCGGTCTCCAGCGGACGTCCGCTCGCGACGACCGCGTGCAGAAACTCCACGAGCGTGACGATGGCGTTCTCGGCTTCGGACCGCTGACGCGCGGTCCGCCGCTCCATGACCAGCGACGGCATCACGTAGCCGGCGTATGCGGGAACGAGCACGGGCGCGAGGCCCAGCGACCACACCGCCGCGGCGACGCATCCGACGAGAGCGCCGGCAAGCGCGCCCGCGACCTTCGACGCGGCGAGCCCATCCGGCGTGGGCCGTCCGAAGACGCGCGGTCTCGTAGGCGTTCCGACGGCGCGAAGACGGCCCTCGATGACCGACCCTCTCCTGAGCGCGAGCACGCCGGCCGCGCCCGCGATCGCGGCGGCGACCGTGCCAAGCAGGATCACGTCGCGATCCGGCGCACGACCGCTCGGCTCGCGAGGACACCGGCGATCTCGAACGCGACCGCAGCCGGCACCAGCACGTGCGTGCCGAGCGGCGTGGCCAGCGTGGCCGCGAGCCCCGGCATCGTCGCGACGAGATAGGCGGCGAGCGCGGGAACGAGGAGCGCGAGCAGGACGATCTGCGCGCGCAGTCCGCTGGTGCGTGCGTGGACCTCGGCCAGCAGCCGCTCCTCGAACGAAAGGCGATCGGCCACGCTGGCGATGACGGCGGCCGCGCGGGTCGCAGGGAGCTGCTCGCCCGCGACGAGCGCGAGCCCGTCGAGCGCGAGGCTCAGGCGATGGTCGCCGGCCTCAGCCGCCGCGACGCGCAGCGCGTCCTCGAGCGCGGCGTTCAGGTCGAAGGCGCGAAGGGCGCTTTCAAAGGGAGCGCGCGCTTCGGGGTCGGTGCGCTCGAGGGCGACGCGCAGCGCGGTCACGAGGGGCAGGCCGGAGCGCAGCGCTGCGCACGTGCTCTGGAGCACCGCCACCGCGCCGACGGCCGCCCGTCCACGCGCTCGGCGCGCGTGCCACAGCGCGAGCAGCGCGCGCGGCCAGGGCGCGAAAGACCACGCAACAGGTCGCGCGGACGCACGCTCGGGCGATCGCGACGCTGCGACGAGGAGAGCGGCGACCGCCACGCCGATCGCGACCGCGGCGAGCAGCGTCACGACCAGCGCCGCCGCAGCCTCGCGGGCAACGCCGCGACCGCCTCGTCGGGCCGGGCATACAGCGGACGCAGCGTGCCGTCCTCGATCGCGACGATCTCACCGATCATCCGACGCGGGCCGGCGCGCCCGACGTGGACCACGACGTCGAACGCCGATAGAACATGCCTGCGAATGGCCTCGGGCGCCGACTCGCCTGCGCGCGCGAGGAGGAGCTCGAGCCGGTCGATCGCTCCATGCGCCGAGCCCGCATGCGCGGTCGTCAGGGAGCCATCGTGGCCGGTGGAGAGCGCGTCGAGGAGGGCGGACGCCTCGCGCGGCGTTCGCACCTCGCCGACGATGATGCGGTCGGGGCGCATCCGCAGCGCGTTCGCGACGAGGTCGGCGATCCCGACCCCCGAGTCGCGTCCGGCCATGCTCTCGAGGTGCACGACGTGCGGGTGCGGGAGGACGAGCTCGTTGGTGTCCTCGATCACGACCAACCGCTCGTCCCGGGGGATCTCCGCAGCCAGCGACCGCAGGAGGGTGCTCTTGCCGGCCCCGGTCGCGCCGACGATGAGGATGTTCGCGCGCGCAGCGACGGCATCGGCCAGCAGATCTGCGGCGGCGAGCGGCAGCGACCCATCCGAGGTCCAGGACGGCGCGGGGCCACGAAGCGGGATCGACCGTCGGCGGAACGTTCGGATCGAGAGCGACGGCCCGCCGACGGGGGCCATGACCGCGTTCGCACGGCTGCCGTTGCGCATCCGCGCGTCGACGAACGGCCGCTCGAGCGTGAGCTCGCGGCCTACGCCCGCCGCGATGCGGTGCGCGAGCTCGGTGATCTGCGTGGTGTCCTCGAAACGGACGTCGGCTCGCTGGAGCGACCCGTCGCGTTCGACGTAGATCTCGTCGGCCGCGTTCACGAGCACGTCGGTCACCGCGGGATCGTCGAGCAGCGCCTGCAACACCCCGAATCCGAAGAGCTCGGCGCTCAGCGACGCGACCTCGGATTCCGAGAGCTCCGAGCGCGCCGCCCGCCGCACGCGGTCGTGGAGGGCGCGCCTGCGAGCAGGGTCGGCGTAGACGTTCAGCATCGCGCCCGGGTCGAGACCCGAGGCGACCTCCGCGCGGATGCGCGTGATCAGCATGTCCCGATTCACAGCGAACGGATGAGGCGATCGATCGACCGCATCGTCGGAGCGCGTGCCGCGAACTCGTCGCGGGCCAGATAGGCGTCCGCGGGGACGGCGCCAAGAAGCGGCAGCTGCACGCGCGCGGCGATCAGCGCGGCATCGTCGGGCTCCACGCCCACGACCACGAGGCCGACCGCGCAGGTCAGCGGGCGGAGAAGGGCGCGCGCGCAGAACGCCGCCTGAAGCTGCGATGCGCGGGCACCGGCCACCACGACGAGGCGCGTGAGACACGCGAGGATCGGCGCGTCGAGCGCCTCGGCGCCGGCGCCCAGATCGACGACGAGCGGGCGCCCGGCCGAGAGGCGCGCGATCAGCGCGGCGATGCGCTCGGCGTCGAAGTCGCGATGCAGATCCGGTGAGCCGGGGAGCAGCGAAACACCCGACCAGCGCGATACGAGCTCGCGCTCGCGGTCGGGCTGCACCAGCGCATCGGCGATCGTCGCCGCCTCGATCTTCGCGCGAAGGGCGAGTGAAGGCGCCCAGCGATCGAGGTCCACCAGGAGCGGCGCGGCGCCGGCCGCCGCCGAGCGTTGCGCGACGAGGGCCGCGATCGTGCTCGTGCCCACGCCCGCGCCGAGCGCCCAGAGACCGATGCGCGCGTCGTCACGCAGACGCTCGGGCCGGCTCGGCCTCACCGGCTCGAGCGGCTCGCTGCGGCCGGTCGCCTCACGCATGAGCGCGAGGCCGACAGCGGCAAGTGGCGTCGTGTCGAGCCACGCGCGTATGCGGCTCACGGGCGCGGCAGCCAGCGGTCGAGGGCACCCGCCCGCGCGAGGGTCAGGCGCTCCACGCCACGCGATACCGCGTCGCGGTCGAAGACGACGGGTCGGAAGCCGCGCAACGAGCGCCCGCGCAGGAGCGCGCGGTCGGCCCAGAGCACGCGACGCCAGCCGATGAGGTGGTCCTCGCCTCGCAGGATCGCGCGTACGCGATCGACATCGCCACGCCGGCGATGGAAGAGCCGGCGGGGGCGCAGTCGGGCCGCTGCCTCACCGGTGCCGAGGACGCGCAGCTCGAGCGTGTCGAGTGCGCCGGAGTGCGGCACCGGCTCGAGGTGCTCGGCGCGAGCGGGGATGAGGTGCCGCGGCGGCTCGGGCATCGCCTCACGGATCTCGCTCCGCACACCGGCGCGGACGAGAAGGACTCGCGCGTCATCGGCGAGCTCCGCGGAACACCCGAGGAATACCGCGGCATCGGTGCGCGCGAGCCGCACGGACGGCAGCCCGCAGAGCGCCGCGTCGAGGTCGCCCGGCGCGACCCGCTCGATACGCATGACGATCTCGCTCACCGGCTGCCGACGAGTGCAAGGACGAAGGTGCTCGTGGCGATGCGATCGGCGAACCGGATCTCGTCCGCGGCCGGGACGGCGATGACGATCGACGCGATCCGCTCGTTCAGGGTGGAGGCGTTCGCCTTGCCCTCCCGCGGGAGGTACGCCGCGCCGCTGTCGTCGCGGACATCGAGCACGACGGCGGCGCTGGCGAGCAGCTCGGTGGCGCGCCCGGACGGCGCGCGCCCGAGGACCGGGACCGCGAGCACGTCGACTCGCGAGCCGGGAACGATCGCGCCTCCGATCGCGTTGACGGCGCTCACCGGGATCGCGAAGGCGCGCAACCCTGACGACAGCACCAGGCCGGTACGAAAGCCGGGCAGCTCCGATGCGACCGCGCGCGTGAGGACGAGCTGGCCGCGCAGGAGGGGCGCGCGAGGCACGAGGCCGACGACGTCGTCGATGCGCTGCACGGCGTCCGGTGGCGCGAGCTCCGCGGACACCGGCCGGACCTCGAGGTCGTCTCTGGTCAGGGGCCGCGGCACGTCGATGTCGCGCGACACGACGACGACGTCGGCCCGCTGCGTCGCGGCGAGATACAACACGCTCGCGAGGCACCCCGCGGCGATGGCCAGCGCGAGCGACCAGCGTCGCGCGATCACTCGTCGAGCGCCGGCGATCGCACCGCCACCCTGAGCGTGGCCGCGAGCGTCTGACCCAGGACGAGGTCGCTCGTGACCTCGAAGCGGAGCGTCCACACCGTGCCCGGCGCGGGGAGTGTCAGCCAGAGGGCGTCGCACGGATCGGCCCCGCCGCCCTCGCGGCGTGACAGGACGTCCGCGCTCCCGCCGACAAGGCGCCAGGTCCGCACGGGCGCGGCCACGCCGTCGCTGGTCGCGCGCAGAAACAATCGGACCGAACGTCCGCGCAAGACCTCGATCGCATCGAGGGAGGGCCCGAGCGGGGCGAGCGCGACGGCCGCTGCCACGCGCGGCGTCGGCGGAGATGCCGGTTCGTCGACGGGTCGCGCCGATGCGGGCGCGCGCGACGCGCCATCGTTCGGGGGCGCGGTCACGCTCGATCCGCTCTGCGTGGCCGAGGTCGCTGTCCGGGTCTGGACCGGTGCCGAGCCGACTTCGCTCGTGCGCGTCTCGCTGTCGTCCTGAAAGAACACGACGTTCACCGACACCAGCCCGCCCACGGTGAGGACGAAATCCTCGTAGTAGGTCCCGCCGACACGGCGACCGTCATCGAGGCGGGCGCGACCGTTGAACGACGCGCCGTCGTACGCGCTGTCCCCGCCCGTGCCGACCACATCGATGACGCGTGCGTAGGTGCCGGGCGTCTCGCGTGTCGTGGTCGTCGAATACGTGGTGGTATCGCCCGAGGTCGTCACGACGTCCCCGGTGTAGACGTCCGTAACGAGGTACACGCCATCGGGGATCACGTACGGCGCGGGATCCGGCGGGGTGACCGGACCGGGATCGGGCGTCTGGTCGCCAAAGGGATCCCACGCCGCCGCCGACCCGGTCCGCGCGAGCAGCAGCGCAACAAGAACAAGCGCGGTGCCGACGGGCCGCGCGAGCGGCAACGCCCGTGCGACGTGACTCATCGGGCCGAGCTCGCGGCGCGAACCTTCACCACGGTCGTCCGCGGCAGAAGGAGCATCCCGAACGCCGGTGTCCGGACCGGCACCGCAGCCGCGATCCGTACGGTCGGCCGGTCGTACCGCCAGCCCGTGAGTGGATCGACCGCAGGCGCGGTCGGGAACGCGACCACATCGGCTTCGGCCGCGGCCGCCTCGGGCGTGGTGTCGAGATGGCCCGCGATCGATTCGAGGTTGAGCGCGAAGAACCGGCGAGCCACGGCCGTCGCGTCAGGCGCGAGGCGAAGCGCACCGGTCCGCACGAGCTCGCCCTCATCCTGGTCGTCCGTGGCCGCAAGCGCGGCGAGATCCGCGGCGGCCGCGACACGGCTCGCGAGAACGCGCACGGTGCCGAGCTGCACGACGCTCGTGACGACGGCCAGGAGGAACGGCAAGAGCACGATGACCATGGCCGCGGCGCTCCCGCCGTCGCGCCTCATCGGTCCACCTCGCCGCGCGCCACGGCCGTTGCGTTCATCTGGATCGACGTCGCGAGCGCGAACGGCAGCTCGATCCGCTCCTCGGAACGGACGCTCACGCGAATGGGCTGGCGCCAGGCGACGCGTGCCGGATCCACCTCGATGGAGACCCGCGCCGGATCGATACCCACGTCGGCGAGCTCGCGCGCGATGAACGCGCGCAGCGCGGCATCGTCGCCACCGAGCTCCCCGGCGTATCGGGCCGCGTGGGCGGCGACGGTCTCGGCCGCGAGCCAGCGCTGGAAAAGCCACCCGAACTCGATCACACCGAAGAGAAGGGGAACGAGGATGACGACCATCAGGGTCGTCTCGAGCGTGGCGAGGCCACGCTCCTCCGCGAGCGCGCGTCTCAACGAACGCCCGCGAGCTGCGTCACCAGTGACTGCAGCCGGGAGACGAGGCCGTTGTTCCACGCGGAGACGCCCGCCACGAGCGTGCCGAGCACGACCGCGGCGCCGATGACGTATTCGATCGTCGCCAGGCCGCCAGGCTCGCCCAGGAACCGCCGCAGCGCTCTCATCGCACACCTCCACGGCGCACCTTCGGCGGGGCGCGCGTGGGCGGCGATGGGACCTGGTTCCGGTACCCGGGTACCGCTCGTGTGTCGGCGCGCCTCGCGGCGCGCCTTTAGCGCGGGATCTGGCTAGCGGCCGAGGGCCTTCTTCGCGGCGCGTGCGTTCTTCACGCCGAACGCCACGCGCACCTTCCCGCGCCCCGGTCCGAGCACGTAGGCCGAGGAGATGTTGACCTTGCCCTTGGCAAAGCGCTTCGCGGCCGCCGACAGCGAGCCCGGCTTGTCCGCAAGGCTGAGCTCGATGGCGGCGCGCTCGCTCGCCCGGTACTTCGCCTTCTTGAGCGCGCGACGCGCCCTGGCCGTGTCCTTGTCGCCGACGACGATGCCGACGATGCCCCTTGTCGCGCCGATCGCGCGGATCTGCACCTTCGCGGCACCCAGCGCCGCCGCGAGCGCGGCCAGCTGACCCGGGCGGTCCGCGAGCTTGACGGTGAATTCGGTCGCCATGTGACGCCTCCCCTCGCGTATGAAGCCCAAATGTTAGCGAGCCTTGTCGATGCCTTTGCGCACCGCGGAGTCGTCGAGGACCCCGCCGTGCTCGATGTGACGGATCACGCCCTTGGGGTCGATGAAGAACGTCTGCGGCAGCTCGAGCACTGAGTAGCGCCGGGTGACCGCGCCGTCGGTGTCGAGGAGCGGGGTCAGCCGGTCCAGCGCCAGCGAATCCATGAAGCTCCGCACTTTCGCGCCGTCCTCCAGCAGGTCGACCGCCAGGAAGACGGCATCGGTCGACGCCGCGACGCGCTGCATCGCCGGCATCTCCTGGCGGCAGGGCTGGCACCAGGTCGCCCAGAAGGTCATCACGACGACCTTGCCGCGCAGGTCGCTCAGCTTCGTGGTCTTTCCATCCGGCGCGTTCCACTCGAAGTCCGGCGCGAGCGCGCTGATGCGCGGCGCGGCCGCAGGGTCGTCGATCAGCCGGCGGATGACGCTGACCTGCGTCGGCCCGCCGAAGATCTGCGCGACCGGGAGCGAGGGCCAGAGGAGCGCGGCGAGCGACGCGAGCGCGATCGCGCCGACGATGATCGCGGCGACGAGACGCGGCATCTGCGGCCGGAGCTCGTCGGGAACTGTCGCGCCCATCACATTGAAGCGTACGGCGCTGGCCGCGCCGCGTGAGAGACTGCCCGGCGTGCCCGAGCGCAACGCCTACGTCGATCTCTTCCGACGTTACGTCGGCCCACGCTGGCGGCGCGCGACGCTGCTCGGGGTCCTGCTGCTCTCGAGCATCGGCCTGCAGCTCGTCGGGCCGCAGCTCCTGCGCGCGTTCATCGACGGCGCGCTCGGTGGCGTCGCGCTCGAGCGGCTCGCCACCATCGCGCTGGCTTTCGTCGGTGTCGCGCTGCTCACGCAGGCGCTCACCGCGGGCGCCTCGTACGTCGGCGAGGATCTGGGCTGGAGCGCGACGAACGCCCTGCGCGCCGACCTCGCGCTCCACTGCCTGCGGCTCGACATGTCCTTTCACAAGACGCGCACGCCGGGCGAGCTGATCGAGCGGATCGACGGCGACGTCACCGCGCTCGCGGTGTTCTTCTCGCGATTCGTTGTGAACGTGTTCGGCAACCTGCTGCTGCTCGTCGGCGTGCTCATCGTCGTGGCGCGCGAGGACCTCCGCGCGGGTGCCGCGCTCACGGTCTTCGCGGCGGTCGCGATCTTCGTGATGGCCGGGCCGCTCCGGACCGTCGCGGTGAAGTGGTGGGCCCAGGTGCGCGAGGTCTCCGCCCAGATGTACGGCTTCATCGGTGAGCGCCTGGCCGGCACCGAGGACATCCGCTCGAGCGGCGCCGAGGCCCACGTGATGGATGGCCTCGCGCTCCACCACCGGGCCTGGCTCGCCGCGCGCCGCAGGGCGTTCCTTGCGGGCACGCTCTTGTTCTCGGCGTCGACCCTGAGCTTCGCGGTCGGCAACGCGATGTCGTTCGGCATCGGCGCGTATCTCTGGAGCCAGGGGGCCATCACGCTCGGGACCGTCTACCTGCTCTTCCGCTACACCGACATGCTCCGGCAGCCGATCGAGCAGGTGCGCCGCGAGCTCGAGCAGATGCAGCAGGCGGTCGCAAGCGTCGGACGCGTGAACGAGCTCCTGCACACCCAGTCGCGGTTGCCCGACGGCTGTGGCGCCTCGCTCGCGAGCGGACCTCTCGCGGTCGAACTCGAGGCCGTCTCGTTCGGCTACGACGAGACCCTCGTGCTGCGCGACATCTCGCTCCGGCTCGCGCCGGGCGAGGTGCTCGGCGTGCTCGGCCGCACCGGGAGCGGCAAGACCACCCTCGCGCGCCTGCTGCTTCGCTTCTACGACCCGACCGCCGGCCGGATCCGACTCGGGGGCGTCGACGTGCGCGACGCGCGTCTCGACGAGGTCCGCGCGCGCGCGACGCTGGTCAGCCAGGACGTGCAGCTGTTCCACGCCACGGTCCGCGACAACGTCACCTTCTTCGACACGACGGTCGACGACGAGCGCGTGACCGGTGTGCTCGAGCGCATCGGCCTCGGAGAGTGGCTGCGCGCGCGAAGCCTCGAGACGCCGATGCTGGCGGGCGGCCTCTCCGCCGGCGAGGCGCAGCTCCTGGCCTTCGCGCGCGTGTTCGTGCGCGACCCCGGGCTGGTCATCCTCGACGAGGCCTCGTCGCGCCTCGACCCAGCCACCGAGCGCCAGATCGAGCGCGCCATCGACGCGCTGCTGCGCGACCGCACGGCGATCGTCATCGCGCATCGCCTGGCGACGGTGCAGCGCTGCGACAGGATCGTGGTGCTCGAGGATGGCCGCGTCGTCGAGCACGGTCCGCGCAAGGCTCTCGCGGCCGATCCGTCCTCGCGCTTCGCGCAGCTGCTGCGGACCGGGCTCGAGCAGGTGCCGGCATGAGCAGCCAGACGCTCGGCACGGGCCGTTTCCTGTGGCGGATGGTCGCGTATCGCCCGTGGCTTTACGCGTTGGACGGGATCACCTGGATGGCGGAGTACGGCGCGCGCCTCTTACCGGGACTCGTGGCGCAGCGCGCCTTCGACTCCCTGCAGTTCGGCACGGCCGACACGCCGGCGATCGTGTGGTTCGCCGCGCTGTTCGTCGGCGCGGGGATCGCGCAGGCCGGCTCGAACACGGTCGGCGTCATCGTCGACGCGGTCTTCCGCTTCAGCATCAGCGCGGTCCTGCAGCGGAACATGCTGGCCGAGATCCTGAAGCGGCCCGGGGCACGCGCCCTCGACCGCACACCCGGCGAGGCGCTCAACGTCTTCCGCGACGACGTGCAGCACGGCGAGAACGGCGCCGACTGGACGCTGGACATGATCTTGATCGCGGTCTTCGCGGCGATCGCGATCGGCATCCTGGTGAGCGTCAACGCGACCATCACCATCTTCGTCTTCGGACCGCTCCTGGTGATCGTGTTCGTCGCGCAG
>JBGQFO010000030.1:0-16955 GCA_041496945.1 Candidatus Limnocylindria bacterium
CGCCCGTCGAGCCGACACCGGCAGCGCCCGCGCCGGTGGCGGCCGCGCCAACCGTGGCCGCGCCCGAGCCGGCAGCGCAGGACTGGGGCCCACCCGCGGCCGCGCCGGTCGAGCCCGCGGCACCGCCGCCTCCACTCGACGATCGCCTGGCCGCGCTCTTCGGCAACCTTGGCGCGCCGACCGAGTCCGCGCCCGCGGCACCTGCGCCCGCGGCCGAGTGGACGGCGCCGGCGACGGATCAGTGGACGGCGCCGGCACCCGCGGCCGATCCGTGGATGGCGCCCCCGCCCGCCGCGGGTACCGAGGTCGCTCCGCCACAGATCGTTGTTTCGCCGGCTGCGGCCGACCCGCGGCTCGGCGCGCTCACGCAGGTCCCGCCGGCCGCGCCCGAGGCGGAGACGCCCGCGACGCCGAGCGAGTGGGCGCCACCGCCGACCGCCGAGGCACCGGCGCCACCGAAGAAGGGCCTCTTCGGCCGCTTCAAGCGCGATGAGGCCGCGCCCGAGCCCGCGACCCGGACGACGCTCGTGGATCGCAGCGCGACGAGCCGAGCGGGTCTGCTCGCCGCGTTCTCGAACGCGCTCCTCACCGAATACAACAGCGGTCACTACGGCAAGGGCCGCGTCGAGGACCGCATCCCCAGTCTCCTCATGCGCGTCGACGAGCAGGCCGACCCGATCGACAAGCCGCTCCCGGTCATCGACGACCGTCTCGATGTGCAGGCGCTCGAGCGCGTCGCGCTTCCGGAGGCGCAGGCCGAGCCGTACCTCGCGCTGCTCGTCTCGACGATCTACGCCGATGCCGAGAAGGCCTTCGGGCGCGACAAGGCCAAGCGTGGCTACCGCGCGGCGCAACAGCACGTCTTCGGGGGCGACAACTCCGCGCTCGGCGCGCCCGACCTCGCGGGGAAGCTGCCCAAGATCTGACCAGCGCCGGAAGTCCAAACACCGGCCCTCGTGCGGAGGTCGGCGCTCGTCCATTCCTCGGCATCGATCTCGGCGGCACGCAGATCCGCAGCGTCGTGGCCCTGGTCGCCGAGGACAGGGTCCCATCCATCACCGCCCGCGACGAGCGGCCGACACCGCGTGACGGCGCCGATTCGATCATCGCCGCGATCGGCGCCAGCGCGCGTGCAGCGATGACGCGCGCGAAGGTCGGGCCGCGCGACATCGTCGCGGCCGGCTGCTCCTCACCGGGACCGCTGGATCACGTCACGGGCGTCGTGCACGAGACGCCGAACCTCGTCGGCTTCCGCGGCATCCGCCTCGGCGATCGCCTCGCCGACGCGCTTGGCACGAAGGTGTTCGTCGATCGCGACACCTGCATGGCCGCGATCGCCGAGGGTCTCGTGGGGGCGGCGCGCGGCGCGAAGGACTTCGTCTACGTCACCATCTCGACGGGCATCGGCGGCGGCATCGTGAGCGGTGGTCGCATGGTGCGTGGCGCGACGAACACCGCCGGCGAGATCGGGCATTGGCCGGTCGGATTCCAGCCCGACCCCGCGCGCCCGGCGGACGACGACATCCCGCGCTGCAATTGCGGATCGTTCGGCTGTGTCGAAGCGTTCGCGGCGGGGTCGAGGATCGCGGAGCACTACGGCGCGCCGAGCGCGGGCGAGGTGTACGCGGCCGCCGATCGTGGCGATGTGCGCGCGCGGGGCATCGTCATCCGCGCGGAGCGCGCGCTCGCGAATCTCGCGGTCAGCCTGGTGAACGGGCTCAACCCGAGCGTCATCGTCGTGGGCGGGTCGGTCGCCGAGCATCAACCCGGCCACACCCTCGAGCCGATGCGTGCGGCGATCGCGGCGCGTGCGTTCAAAGCGCCCGCGGCCGCGGTGCGCCTCGTGCCGGCCGCGCTCGGGGCGGATGTCGGCATGCTCGGTGCCGTGCTCGAGGCGCGCGAGCGTGCGTCGGGCCGTGGCGACTGGTTCCTTTAGGCTCTTGCTCTATCTCGTTCAACCTCATGCCTTCGGCATGAGACACACCGTCGGACTCGCTCCTCGCGGGTGAACCGCTCGTCGCTCGACTAGGCTCAAGAAGGAGAGCAATGAAATGACCGCTCGTATCGCCATCAACGGCTTCGGCCGCATCGGCCGGCAATTCCTCAAGGCGGTCCTCGAGCGGCATCCCGAGCTCGAGATCGTCGCCGTGAACGACCTCGCCGACCCGAAGATGAACGCGCTTCTGTTCAAGCGCGACTCGACTTACGGCACCTTCCCCGGCCAGGTCTCGGCCACGGCCGACGCGATCGTGATCGACGGACGGTCGATAAAGGTCATCCAGGAGCGCGATCCGGCGAAGCTGCCCTGGAAGGCGCTGGACATCGACGTCGTCATCGAATCGACCGGATTCTTCACCGACGCGACGAAGGCGAAGGCCCATCGCGATGCCGGCGCGAAGAAGGTCATCATTTCCGCGCCCGCGAAGAACGAGGACAAGACCATCGTGCTCGGCGTGAACGAGCGTGAGTACGACGCCGACACGCACAACATCATCAGCAATGCCTCGTGCACGACGAACGGGCTCGCGCCCGTGGCAAAGGTCCTCAACGACGTGTTCGGGATCGAGAAGGGCTTCCTCACCACGATCCACGCGAAGACGCTCTCGCAAAAGCTGCTCGACACGGTCTCGGACGACCCGCGCGATGCCCGCGCGGCCGGCGAGAATATCGTGCCGCACGACACCGGCGCCGCGAAGGCGGTCGCCCTCGTGATCCCCGAGCTGAAGGGCAAGTTCACGGGGATGGCCTTCCGCGTCCCGACGCCCACGGTGTCCGTCATCGACTTCACCGCCGTCCTCAAGCGCGACGTGACGAAGGAAGAGGTGAACGCCGCGTTCAAGAAGGCGTCCGAGGGCGAGCTCAAGGGGATCATGGGCTACACCGAGGAGCCGCTCGTCTCGACTGACTTCAAGGGCGATGAGCGCTCGACCATCGTGAGCGCGAGCGACACCATCGTCCTCGGCAACATGGTCAAGGTCATCTCCTGGTACGACAACGAGTGGGGGTACGCCTGCCGCCTCGCGGACATCACGGCGTTCGTCGCCTCGAAGATGCGCGTGCCCGCGGGCGCGCGCTAACAAGGCCACGTCCGCGGGAGCGCAGTCATGAACAGCTTCAGAAAGCGGACCATCCGGGATGTCGACCCGTCCGGGAAGAAGATCCTCGTTCGCGTCGACTTCAACGTGCCGCTCGATGCAGGGGGAGGGGCCCCTGGGAGCAGAGCGACGAAGGTGGCGGACGACACCCGCATCCGCGCGGCGCTCCCGACGATCAGCTCGCTCATCGAACGTGGCGGCGCGCTGGCGCTCTGCTCGCACCTGGGACGACCGAAGGGTCGCGACCCGAAGCTCAGCCTCGCGCCGGTCGCGAAGCGGCTCGCCGAGCTCCGGGGTCAGCCCGTGCCGCTGCTCGGCGACTGCGTCGGCCCCGACGTCCGCGCCGCGATCGCAAAGCTCCGTCGCGGCGATATCGTCCTGCTGGAGAACGTCCGCTTCCACCCCGAGGAGGAAGCCGATGACCCCGGCTTCGCCAGGGAGCTTGCGAAGGGCTACGACCTGTACGTGAACGACGCGTTCGGCGCGGCGCATCGCGCCCACGCATCGACCGCGGGGGTCGCGAAGATCCTGCCGGCGTACGCCGGGCTGCTCATGGAGAGGGAGCTCGTCGCGCTCGGTGGCCTTTTGGGGGAGCCGAAGCGTCCCTTCGTCGCGATCATCGGCGGCGCGAAGGTCTCCACGAAGATGGATGTGCTCCGCTCGCTCGTCCCGAAGGTGGACGTGCTCGCGGTCGGCGGCGGCATGGCCAACACGTTCCTCCTTGCGACTGGTCGGAAGGTCGGGACGTCGCTGGTCGAGGAGGACCGCGCGGGTGAGGCGGCGCGGATCATCGAGCAGATCGAGGGCGATCGGAAGCGCCTCCTCCTGCCGGTCGATGTCCTCTGCGCGCCCAGCGTCGACGCAGAGGGCGCGCAGCGCGCCGCGACGTACGACGTCGACGACGTGCCCGCCGGCATGGCCATCGTCGACATCGGGCCGCGGACGATCGCGCTCTACCGCGAGGTGATCCGCGACGCGCGCACCGTGTTCTGGAATGGACCGGTCGGCATCTTCGAGCAGCCCGCATTCGCCACCGGCACGCGGCAGGTCGCTCAGTTCATGGCCGACAACCCGCTCGCCACGACCGTCGTCGGCGGCGGCGAGTCGGTGCAGGCCGTGACCGAAGCGGGTCTCGCCGGTCGGATGACGCATGTCTCGACGGGTGGTGGCGCGTCGCTCGAGCTCGTCGAAGGGAAGACGCTCCCCGGCGTGGACGCCATACCCGATGCCTGACACGACCATCGACCTGGTTCGCGCGCGCGAGATCCTCGACAGCCGGGGCGATCCGACCGTCGCGGTCGACATCCTGCTCGCCGACGGCTCGCGCGGCTCGGCGATGGTCCCCTCGGGCGCGTCGACCGGCGCGCACGAAGCGGTCGAGCTGCGCGACGGCGAGAAGGGCCGCTACCTGGGCAAGGGTGTGCGGCGAGCGGTCGGCAACGTCGACGACGTCATCGCGCCCGAGCTCATCGGTGAGGACGCCGCGGATCAGAGCGCGATCGACAAAATCCTCATCGAGCTCGACGGCACCGAGAACAAGTCGAAGCTCGGCGCCAACGCCATGCTCGGGGTGTCGCTGGCCTGCGCGCGCGCCGCGGCGAACGCGGTCGGTCAGCCGCTCTACCGCTACCTGGGCGGTCCGCTCGCGCGCACGCTGCCGGTCCCGATGATGAACGTCCTCAACGGCGGGAAGCACGCGACCGATTCGGCCGACATGCAGGAGTACATGATCGTGCCCCTGGGTCGCGAGTCGTTCAGCGAGGCGATCCGCGCCGGATCGGAGGTGTTCCACGCGCTGAAAGACATCCTTCACGGCAGGGGCATGGGCACCGGCGTCGGCGACGAGGGCGGCTTCGCGCCGGCCGGCTTGAAGGACAACGAGGAGCCGATCCGCCTGATCATGCAGGCCATCGAGAAGGCCGGCTACACGCCGGGCGACGACGTCGCCATCGCGCTCGATCCCGCGTCGACCGAGTTCTTCGACACGGGCACGTACACGCTCGCGCGCCAGAACGAGAAGCTCAGCTCGAGCGACTTGATCGGCGTCTACGGCGACTGGCTCGCGCGGTACCCGATCGTCTCGATCGAGGACGGTCTGGCGGAGGACGACTGGGACGGCTGGGCGGAGATGACGAAGCGCCTCGGCGACAAGGTCCAGCTCGTCGGCGACGACCTGTTCGTGACGAACGTGGAACGGATCCGACGGGGCGTCGCGCAGCACATCGCCAACGCGGTGCTCATCAAGCTCAATCAGATCGGGACGCTCTCCGAGACGATCGAGGCGGTCGAGCTCGCCCACCGTTCCGGGTACGCGTCGGTGATCAGCCATCGCTCCGGCGAGACCGAGGACACGACCATCGCCGATCTTGTCGTCGCGCTGAACACCGGTCAGATCAAGACCGGGTCGCTCTCACGCAGCGAGCGTGTGGCCAAGTACAACCGGCTCATGGAGATCGAGCTCGAGCTCCAGGGAGACGCGCGCTATCCCGGTCGCGACGCCTATCCGCGCTCTCGGCGCTAGACCCTCGCGGCGCTTAGCGGCGCTTCGCGCGCTTGGTGGTCCGCTTCGCCCGCTTCGCGGTCGTCGTGCGCGCGCGCTTGGCCGGCTTCTTCTTCGCACGCGGACGCGCCGCGCGCTTCGGGGCCGCCCGGCGCGCCGCCGGACGCGGGTTCGCCTTCAGGAGACCGACGGTGTTCCCCGCGGGGTCGGTGAACATCGCGATCGTCGTGTCGGGCGTGATCGTGGTCACCGGCATGAGCAGCCTCGCGCCGGCCGCCAGAGCCCTGTCGAGCAACCGCTGCGGCTCGGCTGTCTCGAGGTAGACCGAGACGCGCGTCGGCCCTTCGCCGATCCCGCCGCCGATACCCGGCTCGTGGTCCTGGACCATGCTGTAGTTGCCCATTTCCTTGACCGGCGGGGTGAGCTTCCACCCGAGCGCGTCGCGGTAGAACTTGTGGAGCGCGGCCGCGTCGGGACCGATGATCTCGAACCAGGTGATCGGATTGGCCATGACTTCCTCCTAGGTCGCCTTCTTGTTCGCCCTCTTCGCGATGCGGCTGCGGCCGCGGCGCGCCGCGTTCTTGTGGATCGCACCCCGCTTCGCCGCGCGGTCGAGAATGCTCGATGCCTCCGCCACCGCGGTCTCGGCGGCCTCGCCGCCCTTCTCGATCGCGTCGCGCGCGGCCTTCACCGCGGTGCGCGCGGCCGAGCGAGCGAGCGTCTTGATCGTGGTGCGGCGCGTGGTCTGCCGGATGCGCTTGAGGGAAGAGCGCTTCTTCTTTTTCGTTGCCATGACCCTCGCACGATAGCGCAGACGCGCGCCGCATACTTCCACGCGTGACGATGTCCGTCGCCCGCGCGTCGGTCGTGATGATCGCCGCGCTCATCGCCAGCCGGGTCCTCGGCTGGCTCCGGCTCTCCGTGATCGGCGCGACGTTCGGCGCGAGCCCCCAGCTCGACGCGTTCTGGGCGGCGTTCAAGGTCCCGAACGCCCTCTTCGAGCTCCTCGTCGCCGGCGCCCTCGCCTCCGCCTTCATCCCGGTGTTCGCCGGCTACCTCGCGAAGGAGCGCGAGAAGGAGGCCTGGCACGTCGCGTCGAGCGTGATGAACGTGCTCATCCTTTCGCTGGTCGCGCTCTCGGCGATGCTCTGGCTGGCAGCGCCCTGGCTCGTGCCGACCTTCGTCGCGCCGGGATTCGAGAAGGATCCCGCGCAGCTCGAGCTCACGATCCAGCTCACGCGGATCATGCTGCTGAGCCCGATCTTCATGGGTCTGTCCGCGCTCGTGACCGGCGTGCTGCAGTCGTATCGGCAGTTCCTCGCCGGCGCCGTGGCACCGCTCGTCTACAACGGGGTCCAGATCCTCTTCGCGCTCTTCGCCTCGCCGTTCCTCGGCATCCACGCGCTCGCGTTCGGCGTGGTCATGGGCGCGGCGATGATGTTCCTCGTCCAGGTCCCCGAGCTCACCTTCCGCCGCACGAGGTACGAGCTCGCGCTCGACCTCGGCCACCCCGGCGTGCGCGAGGTGTTCCTCCTCGCCGGGCCGCGCACGTTCTCGCTCGGCGCGGTCCAGCTGGTGTTCTTCGTGGACACGTTCCTGGCGTCGAGCATGCCGACCGGCTCGCTGACCGCGCTCAACTACGCCTTCCAGCTGATGCTCCTGCCCCTGGGGGTGTTCTCGATCGCCATCAGCGCGGCGGTCTTCCCGACCCTCTCGCAGTACGCCTCGCTCGGGCAGGGGGCGAAGATGCGCGATGCGCTGCAGCAGGCGATCCGCTGGATCCTCTTCCTCACGCTCCCGACCGCGATCGTCATGGTCGTGCTGCGCCGGCCGATCGTGAACCTGCTCTTCCAGTACGGCGCGTTCGGCGCCGAGGCCCGCGAGCTCACCCAGAACGCCTTCCTCTTCTACGCGCTCGGGCTCGCCGGCCACGCCCTGGTGCAGATCCTCGCGCGCGCCTACTACGCGTCGCGCGACACGACCACGCCGGTCGCGCTCACGCTCGTCTCCATCGGCGCGAACGTCGTGCTGTCGGTGACGCTCGCGCCGATCATGGGCATCAACGGCCTGGCGCTCGCGAACTCGGTCGCGACCCTGGCCGAGGCGGCGCTGCTCCTCGGCTTCCTCGCGCCCCGCGCGCGGCTGCGCCTGGTCGGCCTCGGCTACGCGACGCTGAAGCAGGTGACCGCGGCGCTGCTCATGGGCGTGGGGATGTTCCTCTTCATCCGCCTGACGAACATCCCGTTCGATCTCGTGGTCGAGCCGAACAAGATCGTCCTCTTCCTGCAGACGCTGCTGGCGACCGCGTTCGGCGTCGCGGTCTACGCCGTCTCGGCGTACGTCCTGCGCATCTCCGAGCTCCAGGAGGTGCTCGCGTTCCTGCGGGCCCGGTTTCGCCGTGCGCCCGTCGTGACCGAGCCGACCTAGCGGGTCGTCACCACTCCTCGGCCAGCTTCTGCAGGTAGGCACGGTCGCCCAGCGCCGTGAGCCGTCGTTCGGCACCCGCGCGATCCCCCGTATCGTGCGTGCGCAGGGCGAGGAGCGCCGCGGCGCGAGCCGCATCGGCCACGAAATCATGTTCGTCGAACGCGGCGATCGCTCGCCGGAGATCCTCGACCGATCCGTTCAGGGCGCGAGCCAGACGCACGCGGAGGGTGAGCATCGGCGGATCGGCGATCGACTGGCGTTCGAGGGTCAAGAGCTCGCCTTCCGGGGGCGTCTGACCGAGGTCGAACACCACCATGGCGATGAGCTCACCCTTGCGCTCCCGTGAGCCAACTGGCTGCGTGACGAACTCCCGCGCCAGCGCCGCGTCCTGGTCGATGAAGGCCTGCCACAGCGCGCGCGTGTTCTTGGACAGGCGTCCGACGTCGGCGATGGCGATGAACGCGCTGCGGTAGCGCGCCAGGCGAGTCGCGTCGAGTCGCGCGCTCGCGACGCGCATCGCGCTCACCCAACCGGGGAAGGTGAAGCGCCCGACCGTGATCTGCGATTGCTCCCGCATCTCCAGCAGCATGTCGCCGAGCCGGAGCGTCTCGTCCCACCGCCCAATGAGCATGGCGGCGTACGCGGCCCACGACGCCGCATGCGAGAGCGTGTACTCCGGCTCGCCGGCGCGGAGCGCCGCCCGCGCCGCGGCGAAGCGATCGATCGCGTCCGCGAAGCGGCCCAGATAGACCAAGTCCCAGATCGAGGTGCCCCACGCGTCGATACGCTCGAGCAGGCTGAGGCGGTCCGAGTTGGCGATGCGGACGTCCTGTGCCCGCAGCGCGTCTTCGTATCGTCCGCACGCCCGGTACGCCGCCGCGAGGGCGTCCAGCGCCGCGCTCTCGCTCTCGACGTCGCCGCGCGAGGCGAACGTGCGGCGCGCGGCTTCGATGTCACGCACGATCGCCTCGGCGACCGCCGGGTCGGTGACGCCGCCGCGCGTCAATTGGAAGGCCTTTGCGCAGGCCAGACCCGCGGAGAGGAACTCGTCGCCGGACGTGTCCAGGAGTCCCTGCGCCACCGCCGCGAGCTCGAAGAATTCGCGTTCGTCCATCGGCGCCGAGAGCGATCCCGACCAGCGGCCCGCGACTCCCAAGCGTTTGACCATGAGCCTCGCGCCGACCAGTGCGTCGGTGCCGCCGGTGGCGCGCCAACGGTCGAAGGCCTCGGTGTAACCGGCGATGGAATCGTCGCCGAACTGGATGAGATCGCCCAGCCGTTCGTGCAGCCGGAGAAGCTCTTCAGCCGGCGCGAGACGGATGGCCTCGCGCAGATGCTGCGCAGCCTCCGCGTACGCCGCGCCTCGTGATGCCACCTCGGCGGCGCGTTCGAGCGCGGCGATGACCGTGCCGACCGGCAGCCCCTCGGGAAGCCGACGAGCCGGTGACAAGGCGATCGCCTGGCGGTAGTGGTACGCCACCAGCTCCGCCAGCTCGTTCGCTCGCGCGGGCGCGTCGGTCTCGAGCCAGCGGGCGATCCGCAAGTGCGCGCGTACGCGCTCGGCGCGCGGGAGTGTCGCGTAGGCGACCTCGCGGATGACGATATGCCGGAAGGTGTATGCGTCGCTCCCCTGTCGCAGCAGGAGATCGTGGTCGGTGAGCGCATCGAGTGCGTCGGCGATCGCCCGAGCTGCGAAGTCCGGTAGCATCGCGCGCACGGCCTCGACCCGTGCGGTCCGCCCGGCGACGGCCGCGTATTCGAGGACGGAGCGCTCGTTCACTGGCAGCGCGTCGATGCGCGCGAGGACGGTCGCGTGCACGGTATCCGGCAACTTGATCTCGTCGTCGCGTTGACCGGCGCGGTGGAGCTCCTCGTACGCGCGCACGAGCTCGCCGACGAAGAAGGGGTTGCCCCCGGCGCGCTCGACGATGCCTTCCGCGATCGGACCGGGCACGCCCTCGGTCATGACCGCGACGAGGCGTTGCGTCTCCTCGGTGGTGAGCGGCTCGAGGCCGATGGAAGTGAAGTTGCGGCGGCCCCCGCCCCAGGTCGGGCGGCGATCCAGCAGCTCCGGTCGCGCGAGCGCGAAGAGGACGAGCGGTCCGGTCGTCCGCGAGGTGGTCACGTGCTCGACCAGATCGAGGAGCGTGTCCGACGCCCAGTGCAGATCCTCGAAGACCACGACGAGCGGTCCACGGGCGGCGAGCGCCTCCACGAGCAGGCGCCACGCGGTGAAGATCTCGTCACGGTCGCGGCGCTCAGAGTCCCCCTCATCGCCGAGCGTCGCCCCGATCAGCGCCCCGAGTCGCGTCGCATCGGCATCGCTGTGCCCTGCGGATGCGAACGCTTCACGCAGGCGCGGCGCGAGATCGCGATCGCCGGTCACGCCCAGCAGTCCGCGCACAAGCCCGCGCAGCGGAAGGAACGTTACCGCCGCGCCATAGGGCAGGCACTGCGCGGTCGCCACGGTCGCGGCTGGATCGGGCAATCGCGTCGCGAATTCCTCGACCAGACGCGACTTGCCCGTGCCGGCGGGCGCGGTGATGGTCACGAGCTGGGGCCGCCGTTCGCCGAACGCGCGCTGCGCGACGAGCTCCAGCTGCGCGAGATCGCGCTCGCGACCGAGGAACGGCGCGCGCGCGGCGCGTCGCTCGGCGAGACGACCGAGCAGCACCGACCCGCCGATGGGCTCACGCTTTCCCTTCACCACGATCTTCTGCTCCTCCGCGAAGCGGAAGGTCGAGACGGCGCGACACGTTCGCTCGCCCGCCAGGATCTCCCCGGGGTCTGCGTGCTGCTGGAGGCGAGCGGCGAGATTCACGGCATCGCCGGTGATGAGGAAGTCGCCGGCACCCGTATCACGCGCCGCGACGACCTCGCCGGTGTTCACCCCGATGCGCAGGGTCAACGCGGCGGTCTGCGCATCGGCCGTGACCCGCTCACGAAGCACCAACGCCGCCGCGAGTGCCCGCTCGGCGTCATCGCCATGTGCTTGGGGGATCCCGAAGACCGCCATGACCGCGTCGCCGATGAACTTCTCGAGCGTGCCGCCGTGCTCGGCGACCACCTCCCGCGCGATGGCGTAGTAGCGGCCGAGCACCGCGCGGGTGTCCTCCGGGTCGCTCGTCTCGCCGAGCGCGGTCGAGCCGGTGACGTCGGCGAACAGGATCGTGACGACGCGGCGCTCCTCGGACATGCGCGGATTCTCGCGGCCCGGTGCGCGCGGCGCCAGCGAGTGTTCGCTAGCTCACGGTGATGACGACCTTTGCGTGCGCCTGACCGCTCATCGTGTACCGCACCGCCTCGCGCGCCTCGCTCAGCGGGTAGGTGCGCTCCACCACGGGCCGGAGCTTGCCCGACTCCACGAGCGTCTTCAGGAAGGCGAAGTCGTCGCGCTTCGGGGTCGCGATGAAGAACACGACCGACTGGCGCAGCACCCGCGCCCGGAACGTGCCCGCGATGAGCCGGCCGATGAGCGCGGCGCCGCCACGCTTGTCCGCGCCCACGAGCACCAGCGTCCCCCCGGGGGCCAGCCCGCGGCGCAGCTCGCGGATGGAGCGGATCGCGGCGACGTCGAGGATGACGTCGAAACGCTCCGGTCGGCGGAGCACGTCCTCCTTCGTATAGTCGACGAGCTCGTCCGCGCCGAGCCGGCCGACGATCTCGAGGTTCCGAGGACCGGTGACGGCGGTGACCCGCGCGCCGAGCGCCTTCGCGATCTGTACCGCGAACGTGCCGACCCCGCCACCCGCGCCGTATACCAGGACCCGATCGCCTGACTTTGTGCCACCCCGGTCGCGCAGGCCCTGCAGCGCCGTGAGCGGCGCGACGCCCATGCACGCCGCCTCGATGAACGACAGCTCGCGCGGCTTCGGCAGCAGCCCGCGCTCGGACCCGACCGCGTACTCGGCCCAGGTGCCGCGACCCATGCCGTACACCTCGTCGCCCGGCCGCAGCGCCGTCACGTTCGCGCCCGCCGTCTCGACGACGCCCGACACGTCGCCGCCGCGGACGGGGGTCGCTTTCATGCGCATGAGCGTGCCCACGACCGAGACGAGCCGGCCACCGTGCACGGTGTGGTAGTCGGCCGCGTTCACCGACGCCGCGCGCACGCGGACCAGGACCTGGTCCGGCGTGATGGCGGGTCGATCGATCTCGCGAAGCTGCAGGACGTCCGCTGTCCCGGAGCCCTCCTGCACGACCGCCTTCATCGTCGCGCCGCCCATGACCGCCGCGGTCTCCCGCGTCCCGACTTCGGTGACCATCTCACACCTCCGATGCTCGTGTCCGCAGCCTGGCGTGCCGCTGTGAAGGAGGTGTGAAGGCACGACGGAGGCTTCGCTACGCTGGACCGCGATGGCCGGCCAGTCCCAGATCCGCAATTTCTGCGTCATCGCGCACGTCGATCACGGCAAGACGACCCTGTCCGACCGCCTCATCGAGCTGACGAAGACCGTGCCGCTCCGCCTGATGAAGGAGCAGATGCTCGACTCCATGGAGCTCGAGCGGGAGCACGGCGTCACCATCAAGGCCCGCGCGGTGCGCATGGCCTGGCCCGGCCGTGATGGCCAGATCTACGAGCTCAATCTCATCGATACGCCCGGCCACGTCGACTTCAACTACGAGGTGAGCCGCTCGCTGGCGGCGTGCGAGGGCGCGCTGCTGCTGGTGGACGCGTCGCAGGGGATCGAGGCGCAGACCCTCGCCAACGCCTACCTCGCGGTCGAACAGGGCCTCGAGGTCATCCCGGTCATCAACAAGATCGACCTGCCCTCCATCGACCTCGACGTCGTGCGCGAGGATCTGCGAACGACGCTCGGCTTCAAGGACGAGGAGATCCTCCTGGCGTCGGGGAAGACCGGGGAGGGCGTGGACGCGCTGCTCCACGCCATCGTCGAGCGCGTCCCGCCGCCCAGCGGCGACCCGGAGGCGCCGCTCCGCGCGCTCATCTTCGACTCGCACTACGACACCTACAAGGGCGTGGTCGCGCACGTCCGCGTCGTCGACGGCGTGCTTTCGGCCGAGGACCGCATCCTGCCGATGGCCACCCAGAAGTCGAGCGAGCTGCTGGAGCTTGGGGTCTTCGCGCCCGAGCCGCGTCCGGTCCAGAGCCTCGCGGCGGGCGAGGTGGGGTACGCCGCGACGGGTCTCAAGACCGTGGCCGATCTGCGGGTCGGCGACACGCTGACCCTCGAGGCCCGGCCGGCCTCCGAGCCGCTCCACGGCTATCGCCCGGCGAAGCCCATGGTCTTCGCCGGCTTCTACCCGCAGCGGGCCGAAGACTATCCGAGCCTGCGCGACGCGCTGGAGAAGCTGCGCCTCAACGATGCTTCCCTGGTCTACGAGCCCGAGACCTCGCAGGCGCTCGGCTTCGGCTTCCGCGCCGGCTTCCTCGGCCTGTTCCACCTCGAGATCGTCCAGGAGCGCCTCGAGCGCGAGTACGACATGGATCTCATCGCGACGTCCCCGTCGGTCGAGTACCGCGTCATCACGCAGCAGGGCACGGAGGTCGCCATCGACAACCCGGCGATGCTCCCGGACCCCGGCACGATCGTGGAGATCCGCGAGCCCTGGATGCGGACGACGATCATCGTGCCCACGAATTACGTCGGGCCGATCATGGATCTCGCGCAGAACAAGCGCGGCACGCTCATCGAGATGTCCTACGTGGACCCGACGCGCGCGATGCTCAAGTACGAGATGCCGCTCTCCGAGGTCATCGTCGAGTTCTACGACCAGCTCAAGAGCCGGTCGCAGGGCTACGCCTCTCTCGATTACGAGCTTGCGGAGTACCGCGCGGCCGACCTCGTCCGGCTCGACATCCTCGTGGCGGGAACGCTCGTCGACGCGCTGTCCGTGATCGTGCATCGCGACCGGGCGCAGCGCATCGGCCGGATCCTCGTCTCGAAGCTGCGCGAGCTCATCCCAAAGCAGATGTTCGACGTCCGCATCCAGGCGGCCATCGGCGGCAAGGTCATCGCCAGCGAGACCGTGAAGGCCAAACGCAAGGACGTCCTCGCAAAGTGCTACGGCGGCGACATCACGCGCAAGAAGAAGCTCCTGGAGAAGCAGAAGGAGGGCAAGAAGCGCATGAAGATGGTGGGATCGGTCGAGATCCCGCAGGAGGCCTTCCTCGCCGTGCTGCGCATCAAGGACGAGCAGTGAAGCCGCCGAAGTATCAATACGAGCACCCGGCGCAGCTCTCGGCGTCGACGTTCCTGCGCGCGGCGGCCGAGGGCGACGCTGCCACGATGTGGGCGGCGCTGTCGCGCGAGACACGCGGTCTGCTCGAGGGCCTATACGCGGCGCGCGCCGGCGTTTCGCTGCGCGTCGCCGCGGGCATCGAGGGCGGTGGGATGGACGAGCGCCTGGGCATGGCGCTCGCGCCGCTGCGCGCGTCGATCCTCACCGCGCTCGGAGCGGACCGCATCGGCGGGTACGGCGTCTCGGGCGCGCGGCTCGTCGATCGCGCCACGGCATACGTCCTGCTGTTGCCGGAGTTCGGAGACGAGCGGGTCGTGAGCGAAGCGGAGTGGAAGCCGAGCCACCTGCTCGCGTTCATCCACGAGTCGCGCGAGTGGCTGCTCGACCTCGCGAAGACGGCCGACCTCTCCGTCGACGCCGAGCTGCCCGACCCGCTCGGAGCGATCCGCCGATGAGCGGCCTCTCGCTCTACGTCCACGTGCCCTTCTGCGCCGCGCGGTGCCCGTACTGCGACTTCGCGACAGCGCCGGCGACCTCGACGCTTCGCGCCCGCTACCTCGACGCGCTCGTCGCCGAGATACGCCGCGAGGGCGCGGCGCTCGGCCGTCCCGCCGCGCGCACGCTCTATGTCGGCGGCGGCACCCCCAGCCTGCTCGAGCCCGCTGAGGTCGAGAAGGTCGCGGCGGCGCTGCGCGACTCGTTCGACCTCGGCCTCGAGGAGGCGACGGTCGAGGCGAACCCCGCGACGCTCGATCGCGCTCGCCTTCTCGCGTGGCGCGCGATGGGGATCACGCGCGTCTCGCTCGGCGCGCAGTCGCTCGGTCAGGCCGGGCTCCGCGCGCTCGGGCGCACGCACCAGCCGGGGGACACGGCCGCCGCGGTCGACGCGATCCGCTCCCTGGGCCTGGACGTGAGCCTCGACCTCATTCTTGGTTGGCCAAACCAATCGCAAGATGACTGGGTGCGCGATCTGACCGACGCGATCAGCTTGGCCCCCGACCACCTCTCCTGCTACCCGCTCGAGCTCGTGCTCGAGCCTGAGGAGGCCGTCGCGAACTGGCCGGGAGCGGGCTGGGAGAGCGTCCGGCGTTGGCGCGAGCAGGCGGCCGCGGCGCAGGTCGACGACGAGGGCATCGCTCGCCGGTATCGGACGGCCGAGCGCGCGCTTCGGCGGGCCGGCTTTGGGCATTACGAGATCGCCAATTGGGCAAAGCCGGGCAAGCGTTGCCTCCACAACCTCGTGTACTGGCGGAACGGCGAATGGCTCGGCCTGGGTGCGGGCGCCCACAGCCACCTGGCCGGCGCGCGGTCGCGGCGGCCAGCCTCAGTGGTGGCGTACCTCGAGGCGATCGTCGCGAGCCAGTCGCGCATCCCGGATCCCGCCGCCGACGACCCCAGCGACACCGCGATGCTCGCGCTCCGGCTCGATGAGGGGCTCGACCTGGCCGGCTACGGGCGGCGCTTCGGCGATGCGGCGCGGGCGCGGGTGCGCGCCGCCCTATCGGAGGCGGAGGCGCTCGCGCTCGTGCGTGTCGTGGGCGATGTCGCGCGGCTCACGCCACGCGGACGGCTCCTGGCTTCCGAGGTCTTTGTGCGCCTGCTTGGTGACGACGTGGCAACGTCCGCGCGAGGCCCGGCGCTCGCGGCGTCATAGCCGGCGCGGATCCGCTAGTTGCGCTTGCCTCGGCCCATACCCGGCTTGCGGCCGTGGTTGGCCTTCTTGCTCCGCCAACCCAGCTTGCCGGTGGTCTTCTGTTTGCGCTGCCCTTTACTCACTACGTCCCCCGTCAAAGAGATGGAGCTGCAGCGCCCGTGTCGGCGGCGCGATGAGCTCGGTCACCAACCATTGTGCGATGTCCGCGCTCGCGGCGTCCGGCGCGAGGCCGATCCGCGATCGCGCCGCCTCGAGCCGCCGCTTCGCCGTGCGCGGATCGCTCCCCACCATCCGTGCGGTCTCGGCCAGCGGCCGCTCGAGGACGTCGCGCAGGACGAACACGCCGAGGTCGCTTCCGCGCAGCGCGTGGCGACCGACCAGGTCCCGGAGGCCCGCGCCGAACAGCCGTCCCGTCGCGACCGCGTCGCGGATCGCGAGCGCCGCCTCGCCATCGACCTCGCCGATACGGAGCAGCGCGGCGACCTCGCCGTCGGGAAGATGACGCGCCTGCTCGAGCGAGGCGAGGAAGCGCTGCACGACGACGTCGTCCGAGACCGCCTGACCGGCCTCGCTCGCGACGACGTCGCGCACCCGCTCGAGCGTGGCGACGAGCGAACGGCGCAGCCCGTCGAGATCCGCGAACCGCACGACCTCGACCACCGCGGGATTGCCCAGGAGGAGACGCGAGACGGTCCGGTCCCGCTCGACGACGAGGACCACCGGGATGCCATGCTCCCGCGCCAGCTCCACCTCGGTGCCCACGCCGAACGAGGGGATGCCGGCATAGGCGACGACGACGCGCGATCCCGTGACGTGCGCACGATCGATGTCGTACACCGCGCGCGGATCGAGGTTCGGCGAGGTCACCGGGTCGGTGACGCGGTGGGGGAGGTAGGCGCGGAGGCCCGCCGACTCCACGATCTCGGCCAGGAGCTCATAGAAGAGGCGCGTGCGGGCGCCGTCCTCGAGCGACGTCAGTGCGCCCGAGACGTATGCCTCACCCACGCGGATGGTCGTGCCGGTCTCCATTGGGGGTGTTGATGCTTGCATGCCCGTCAAGTCGACCGCACGCCTA
>JBGQFO010000031.1:0-16927 GCA_041496945.1 Candidatus Limnocylindria bacterium
GAACGGGATCGCGAGCGTCCGCGGATCGAGGGCGTCCTCCCACAGCGAGAAGCGCGGCCCGGTCACGGTCTGGCCGAAGAGCGTCGTCTCCCCGGGCCCGGCCATGAAGGAGCGCCCATCGCGCAGGGTCTGGCCGGTGAGGCCGGTGAGGCTGACGAAGCGGAGCACCTCGGCGATGGCGAGCTCCTCGAACACCGCCTCGTAGTCGCCGGGGTCGAGCTGCATGCGGTCGTGGTCCAGCGCGGCCTTCTCGCTGGCGCGGGCGGCGATGCCCGCCGGGTCGAGCGCGCCCAGTGACCAGCCGAGGTCCTCCGCCCAGCCCGATCCACCCGCGTCGGTGAGGACCAGCGCGCGCAGGTAGGCGATGGTCATCGGCGCGTAGGCGGCGGCGCCGCCGGTGTTCGCGACCGCATCCTCGGTGTGCTCGACCTGGTGCGTGCCGGCGGCGCGCATGCCCTTCGCCCGAACGGCGTCCGCGATCTGCCGGATGGGCGCGGCCTGCGCGGCCGCGTCGGCGTTCGCGGTCGCCGCGTCGTACGACCGCGGCTCGCCGATCGGTGCGGGGGCGGCGAGCCCCGGCCATTCGGGGTTCGGGACGCTGAGCTCCGCCGCGGCGCGGGCATCGGCGAGGAGCCGGCGCAGCGCGTCGGGCTCGAGCGAGTTCGCGCTCGCGATGCCGACCGCGTTCTTCACGACGACGCGCGCCTGCACGTGGGTCTCGTCGGCGAGCGCGTTCTGATGGATCTCGTTCTTCGCGTAACGCGTGATGGCCGAACGTCGCCGATGCGCCCAGAGCTCGGCCTCGTCCGCCTTCACGTCGCGCAGCGCGATCCGCAACCGGTCGAGCATCAGCCCCCACTATGCGGGACGCCCCGCGTTCCCGCGGGGCGTCCCCAGAACGTGCGTGGTCGCGATGCGGGCTAGTGCGGGATGCCCAGCAGCGTCAGGATGTTCCCGACGATCGTGTTGAGCGTCCCGATCGCACCCTGGAGTGCGTTGTCGGCCGCGGCACGTGCGTTGCCCTCGTTGGCGATGGCGGTGGTGAGCGCGCCATCCGCGGCCTGGCGAGCGGCGCTCTCGTTCCCGATGGCGCCACCCAGCGCAGCGTCGGCGGCCTGCCGCGCGGCACTCTCGTTGTTGATCGCGCCGCTGAGCGCGGCGTGGACGCCCTGACGTGCGTTCGTCTCGTTCTGAAGGCCAGCCGTGAGGGCGCCGATGCCGCCGTTCACGCTGTCGATCGAGCCCTGGAGCGCGGAGTCGGCGGCCTGGCGGGCCGCGGCCTCGTTCTGGATCAGCCCGAGGAAGCCGGCGTCGGCGTTCTGACGAGCCGCCGCCTCGAGCGCATCCGCGACCTGGCGGGAAGCGACTTCCGCGTTGATCCCACCGTCGGTGTAGCTCTTCGCGGACGCGAGGGTCGAGGCGTCACCGTTCGCGCGGTTCACGGCCTCGTTGTTGACGGCAGCTTCGCGGTTCTGGATCTCGGTGTTGATGGCGCCGTCGGTGTAGCTCTTCGAGGTGGTCAACGTGTCGGCGTCGCCCTGCTTGCGCGCGGCGGTCTCAGCCGAGACCTGTGCGCCGGTGTACGTGTTGGCGGCGGCCAGCGTGTCGGCGTCGCCCTGCTTGCGCGCCGCGGCCTCGGTCGCGACCTGCGCGTCGGTGTACGTGTTGGCGGCGGCCAGCGTGTCGGCGTCGCCCTGCTTGCGCGCGGCGGCCTCAGTGGAGACCGCGCCGTCGGTGTACTTGTTGGCGGCGGCCAGCGTGTCGGCGTCGCCCTGCTTGCGCGCGGCGGCCTCGGCCGCGACCTGTGCGCTGGTGAAGGTGTTCGCGGCGGCCAGCGTGTCGGCGTCGCCCTGCTTGCGCGCGGCGGCCTCGGCGTCGTCGCCGGCCTTGCGCGCGGCGGCCTCGTTGGACACCTGCGTGTCGGTGTACTTGTTGGCGGAGGAGAGGGTGTCGGCGTCGCCCTGCCTGCGCGCGGCGGCCTCGGCGTCGTCGCCTGCCTTGCGCGACGTCGCCTCTTGGAAGACCTGGGAATCGGTGTAGCCACGGGCGGAGGAGAGGGTCGCGGCGTCGCCATTGACCCGCGACGCGGCCTCGGCGTCGACGGCCGCCTTGCGTGCGGCCGCCTCGGCATCATCAGCGGCCTTGCGCGCCGCGATCTCGCGACTGAGCGCGGTCTGCAGGTCGACGATCTGTGAGCTCTGCGTCGTCGTCAGCGCTTCGAGCGCGACGACGCGAGCGATGAGCTTGTCCTTCCAGTTCTCTTCATCGTCGGCCTTGCCCACGCTCGCGCCCCCAAGGAGCAGCGCCCCGAATGCGATCGCGAGCGCGAGCGATGTAGCGCGCCACGCGGAGACCTTTGGCAGATTCATACCGGTCCTCCCCATCTCCCAGTCCCCAGGCGGGAACTCGGTGCATTGTTGGACCATTCCCCCGGGCTGTCCACTAGCGCGACGGGAATTCGCTGTTGCCGGGCAGGCCCTTGACCAGCTCGGCGAGGCCCGACCCGTCCGGTCGGATGCTGAACAGACGCCAACGGTCGCCTCCGGCCTCGAAGCGATGGAAGAAGATTGCCGCCCCGTCGCGGGACCACTCCGGCTTGCTGTTTATCTGGCGGTCATCGGTAACGGCGCGCTGTCCGGTGCCGTCCGCGTTCATGATCCAGATGTTCCACGCCCCGGCGGGTCCGGCTGTATCGGTCTGCTCCAGCCAGGCGATGCGTGTGCCATCCGGCGACATGTAGGGATCGTGGTCGCGCTTGTCGTTCGTCGTGAGCCGGCGCGCCTCGCCGCCGGCCGCCGCCACGACGTAGATCTCGTAGTCCTTCTCGAAACAGATGGCATTCGGGCAACCAACGAAGATGAGCGAGGAGCCGTCGCGCGACCAGCTCGGGTCGATGTTCGTCCCGCCACGGGTCGTCACCTGACGGGCGGCGGTGCCATCGGCCCGGGTCACGAAGATCTGGGGATTGGTCCGCAGACCACCGAACATCACCAGCTGGGACCCGTTGGGCGACCACTCCGCGTGGCCCTGCTGCTCCCAGCCGTCCGCCCCCTTCGGGCGGAGCTCACGGGCGTCGGAGCCGTCGGCGTTCATCATCCAGAGCCGCGTGAGGGTGAAGTCCCGATCGTGCATGCCCTTTGGCGTCCGGTAGAAGAGGATCCGCAGCCGATCGGGCGAGAGCCTCGGCCACCAGGAGTCCAGGGTCGGGTCCGACGTGAGCTGCCGCGCGGACGAGCCGTCCAGGCGCATGGTGAAGACCTCGTAGTTCCCGGTCCGATCGTTATCGAAGGCCATCACGTCCGCCGGCAGGGCCGCGCCGGGGACGGGCGTGCCCCGGTTGGTGAGGCTCGGGCTGGCCGAGGGCGGCGCGCCGCAGGCGGCACCGATGACCAGGGCCACCGCCAACAGGCGTCCGGCGGTCAGCGCCATCTCACAGGAACAGCCGCGTGTAGCCGCCGTCGATCTGGATGATCTGGCCGTTTATCTGGCCGGCGCCCTCGGAGCAGAGGAACGCGACCAGCTCGGCGATGTCGGCGGCGCTGGTCGGCCGGCCAGACGGCGTCAGCTTCTTTGCCTTCTCCATGAGCGCGGTGCCCTCCCGGAAGTACGCGAGCGCCTCGGTGTCGACGAGGCCGGGTGAGATCGCGTTCACGGAGACGCCGTGCGGCGCGAGCTCGACCGCGAGGTACGCGGTGAGCGTGTTTATCGCGGCCTTCGACGCGCCGACGGTCCCGTAATACGGGAAGGCCCGGTCGGTCGCGATCTTCGCGGTGATCGCGATGATGCGGCCGCCACCCCGGGCCTTCATCAGGGGGAAGGCCGCCTGCGAGCAGAGCAGATAGGAGCGCGCGTTCACGTTCATCGCCAGATCCCACGCCTTCACCGTCGCCTCGAGCATCGTGCCCTGGTGGCCGGCGGCGGCGTTGCAGATGAGGAAGTCGAGCCCCGGGCCGGTGCGGATCGTGGCGAACAGCGCCTCGATCTCCGCGGGATCGGCCATGTTGGCGCGCACGACGGTCGCTCGCGCACCGGCCTGTTCCACCGCCGTCGCCGTCGCCCGCGCCTCCTCCTCCCGCATGCGGTAGTTCACGACGATGTCGGCCCCCGCTCGCGCGAGCCGCACCGCGATCGCGCGACCGATCCCGCGCGAGCTCCCGGTGACGAGGGCGATCTTGCCCGCGAAGGGCCGGTCCGAGCTCACTTCCGCTCGTCGTCCTGCCAGACCAGATACGCCGCGCCCCAGGCCATGCCCGCGCCGACCGCGGGGGTGATGACCTTGTGGCCGTCGCGGAGACATCCAAGACGGTTCGCCTCGTCGAGTGCGATCGGGATGGACGCCGCGGAGGTGTTCCCGACGGTGCCGAAATTGATGAAGAACTTCGAGATCGGCATGTCGAGCTCCTTCGCGGTCTCGACGACGATGTTGAACGATGCCTGATGCGGCACGACCCAGTCGATCTCATCCGGCCGGACACCCGCGCGCGCGAGGACATCCCTCGAAGCCCAGACCATCTTTCCGATGCCGTACGGCGGGATCACCTTCAGGGCGAGGTCCATGTACTGCTCGCGCCTCGCGATCACCTCATCGGTGATCGGCTTCTTCGTCCCGCCGGCCACGACCGACACCATGAAGCCATCGGCCCCGCTCGAGCCGGTGGAGTACGCCTTCAGGCCATATCGCGCATCGCTGCCCGTGCGGATCACCACGGCTCCCGCGCCGTCGCCGAAGATCGTCTGCGCCCGGAAGCGCTGCGGGTCCATGAGAGTGGAGATCGCGTCCGCACCGATCACCAGCGCGGTCTCGCCCCCCAGCTTGTCCAGGAGGCCGTCGGCCGTCATGAGGGCGTCGACGAAGCCCGAGCAGGCGGAGTTGACCTGGATGAAGCGCGCGGACGAGCCAAGATCCCGCTGCACGAGCGCCGCGGATGGCGGGATGCGATGGTCGCTGGTGATCGTCGACATCACGATCAGATCGATATCGCCGACGTTCATGCCGGCGTCGGCGAGCGCGGCGAGCGACGCTCGGGTGCCCATGTCGGAGGTCCCCTCCCCCGGCGCGACGCGGCGCCGCTGGACGGCGCCCATCTGCTTGCGGCACCACTCGTCCAGCGTGCACCCGGAGCGTGCGCGGTCGAAGTCGGTCACCGCCGCTTCGATGTCATCGTTCGTGATGACCCTCTCGGGTAAGTAGCTCCCCGTCCCAACGATCACCTTCGTCGACATGTCTCTCCCCTTCCCTCTGGTCGCTACGACGCGATCTCGAGCGCGGCCTGCCGCCGGCCGACGCGCTCGAACGCCGCCAGCGCTGCCTCACCCGTCCTCCGGAGGTCGAACTCGGCGGCGCGCGCCAGCCCTCGCCGCCGGAGCTGGTCACGCAGCTGGGCGTCCTCCGCCAGGCGCACCAGCCCCCCGGCGATCGCGTCGACATCGGTCGGATCCACCAGGAGCGCGGCGTCGGCCACGACCTCGGGGATGGCCGAGGTCGCCGATGTCAGCACCGGCGTCCCGGCGGCCATCGCCTCGAGCGGAGGCAGGCCGAAGCCCTCGAACAGGCTCACATACGCGAGCGCGGTCGCGTGCGCGAGCAGCGTGTCGCGTTCGGCGTCGTCGACGCGGCCCAGCATCACCACGTGCTCCCGGACCGACGCCGCCGCGCGGTCGACGTCGTCCGCGTGCCACGCCGCCGCGCCCGCGATCACGAGCTGGTGCGCCGCGACCGCCGCGGACAGGGTGCGCGCACGCGCGAACGCGACGATGAGCCGCGATACGTTCTTTCGCGGATGGATGTTCCCGAGGTAGAGGAAGTACCGATCGCCGATCCCGCGCGCGCGGAGCGATGCCGCCGGCGCCGCCGGCGCGATCCGCTGGGCCACCGCGTTCGGCACCACCACGACGCGCTCGGGTGACAGGCCGAACGCGCCGATCAGGTCGCGACGGGAAAACTCGCTCACGGTGATGACGACGCGCGCCTGGCGGACGTGGAGCGGCACGAGCCAGTTGAGCCGCGCGCGCGTGGTCGCCGTGAAGTGCTGCGGGTAGTGCCGGAACGAGAGGTCGTGCACGAGCAGCGCGCGCGGCACGGGCGTGATGAGCGGCGCGTGGTTCGTGGTGAGCAGCAGGTCGGGACGCGGCCGCTCGAACGCGAGACGCAGCGGCAGCTCGACGGCGTAGCGGATCGGCGCGGGCAGCGCGAAGACGCGCCGCACGTGGAATCTCGCGTCGCCGGCGATCGTGCGCGGCACCTCGACTCCACCGCGGAGATAGACGAGGAACTCGTGGCCGCTGCCCGGCGCGACGAGCGCGAGGCCCGCCAGCAGGTTCCGCATGAAGGTCTCATCCCCTCCGCGGCCCGTGCCGATGACGCCGGCGTCGATCGCGATCCTCATCGGAAGCAGCGCCGCCAGCGATCCATCGCCGCGCCGAGCTCGGCGAACGTGCGCCGGTAGTGGGCCGGCGCGGTCGATCGCGCGACCGCGCGGAGGTACTCCTCGACGAAGTCGGCGAACATCGCCTGATAGCCGCCGGTGGCGACCGCATCGGCCGCCCGGTCGACGATCTCGAAGAACTCGCGCGCCATGAGATGCATGTAGTGCTCGAACACCATGACGCGCTGGAGATTCGACTGCCGCGTGTGCTCGACGACCGGACGCCCGTACCGGAATAGGTCGCCGCGCTTGTCCATGAGCTTCTTCAGGATGTATCCGCCCCAGATGTCGTCGTGGCGGCTTAGCTGCCACCCGTCGATCCAGAGATCCGGGAGGAAGAAGTACGCGGGCGTCAGCTCGGCGGCGAATGACGTGTTCATGCCGCAGACCGGGATGTTCCCGAGCGCCACGTAGTTCTGCGCACCCCGAAGCCCCGGCTCCTTCGGGACCTCGAGCCCCGCGACATCGCGCTGCACCTTGTCGATCCCGTTGAGATCGAGGACGTTGTCCCAGACGCCCATGTTCAGCTTCACCGTCCCGCGCGCGGTCGTCTCGCGGACGACCGAACGCTCGGCGGTGCGGTACTCGTAGGGGTAGCCGCGGGCGTAGAAGCCGGGCTGCTCCACGGAATTGATCCACTCGCCCTGGAGCGCCGGAGCGTCCTGGACCTCGGCCAGCGCCTCGAGATGCTGCTCCAGCCATCCGGCCCGTGTCCGACAGTCGTAGTCGAGGGCGACGACGACGTCGAAGCCCTCCTGGTAGGCGACGTAGTGGCCGAAGTTGCGCGTCGCGGCACTCTTGTGCGGGATCGCCGGGTAGTTGTCGCCCATGAGCTTGCGCTGCGCGGTGTAATCGAAGAACCGAACGTTCTTCCGCGGCGCGGGCGAGAGCTTCCCGTCGCTGTCGTCGACGACGATGATCGGGACGTCCTCGGAGAGCTCCGAGAAGATGGTCCAATCCGGATCGTTCGGGATCGGGATGACCACCGCGACCTTCCGCGTCTTGCGTTCGCCGCTCGCGGTCGCGACTCGCGAGCCGGTGAGCACGCTCTTGTCCGTCATCCGATCTTCGTCCCGACGCTCAGGTCCGCGAACGCCGTCCCGAGGTATTCCTCGAGCGCGACCTCCCAGTCGCGCATGGTGTTCAGGCCCTGCAGGTCGAGCATGAGATTGCGCATCATCTCGGACCGCGGTCGCGGCGTCGGGTAGCTGTCCGCGAAGTGGGACGACTCGACCTCGATCACCTCGATGTCGGTCCGCCCCAGGACCTCGAGGATCTTTCGAGCCACGTCGTAGCGCGTGGCGCGGCCCTTGCACGCCATGTGATAGAGCCCGTAGCTCTGCGTGGCGATGAGCGCCGTGAAGCAGCGCGCGAAGTCGGGCGCGTAGGTCGGCGTGCCGAGCTTGTCGCCCACCGCGTAGAGCGTCTTCGCGCCGGCGTTGATCTGCTCGAGCATCTTCGCGACGAACTTGTGGTCCTTCGGACCGCCGCCCACCATCCAGCCCGCGCGCACGACGTAGAAGCGCGAGAGGAAGGTCTGCACGTACCGCTCGCCCTCGAGCTTCGACCGGCCGTAGTAGTTGATCGGGTACGCCGCGTCGTATTCGACGTAGGGTTCGGCTTTCTTCCCGTCGAACACGCCCGCGGTGCTCACGTAGGCGAGCGGCACGTTCGCCTCGAGTGCGGCCAGGGCGACGTGCTTCGTGCCGAGCGCGTTCGTCTGCCAGGCGTGGTCCGGCCGCTGGTCGCAGATCTCGACGTCGGTCTCCGCGGCGAGATGGACGATGAACTCCGGACGGTGGGCCGCGACCGCCGAGGCGATGTCGTCCCGCGAGCGCACGTCGAGCTTCTTCATCTCGGGCACGCCCGGCGCGACGAGCGACCACGGCCGCGGGTTCGCGAGCTCGATGTCCGTCGGCTGGACGTCGTGGCCCGCGGCGGCGAGCGCCGGCACGAGCGCGCTCCCCAGCATGCCGGCCGCTCCTGTTACGAGGATCCTCATCGTGTTGTGGTCGTCCTTTCGTCTACGTCGTCTGCGTCGGGTCAAAGGTCAGCTTGAGATACGCCCAGTGGGCTCTCGCCTTCTCGCGGAGGCGCGGATCGCCCCGGGCGAGCCCCGCGCACTGGTAGAGCGCGACCCGCACGGCGAAGCCGACGGCTTCGATCGCGCGCAGCGCGACCGTACGCGTCCGCCCATGGCGCAGCGCGAAGTAGCGATTGAAGTTGCGGAGGGCCTCCTTCGAGATGCTGCCGGGCTCGGGGCGCGTGCTCCGCCCCATGAGATGGACGCACTCCGCGTCGGGGCGGTACCACACGGTCCAGCCGTCGTCGCGCGCGCGCTGGCACAGGTCCACGTCGTCCATGTACACGAAGAAGCGCTCGTCCATCAGCCCGATCCGTTCGAGCGCCGCGCGGCGCACGAGCATGCACGCGCTCGATACCCAATCGACCCGCTCCACGTCGCGCGTGTCCGCGCCGAGGAACAGCCCGCGGAAGACCCGCGGTCGGATGCGTTCGAGGAACAGGTAGTGGTTGATCGCGGCGCCCAGGCTCGGCGCGCGACCCGCGGTCCAGCGCTGCCAGGAGCCATCGCCGTAGACGAGACGCGGCGCGGCCACCGCCGCGCGTGGGTCCGCGTCGAGCTGCGCGCAGAGCACCTCGAGACAGCCCGGCCGCAGGAAGGCGTCCGCGTTCACGAGGAGCAGGTACTCGCCGCGGCTCGCTCGGATGGCCTGATTGTTCGCGCGGGTGTAGCCGACGTTCTCGGTGTTCGCGATCACGCGCACGCTCGGCCAGGCCGAGCGCAGATGCTCGACCGTGCCGTCGCCGGAGGCGTTGTCGACCGCGATCACCTCGACGGACCGCCGGCCGTCGATCTCGGCGTGGATCGCGCGAAGGCAATCGTCGAGCAGGCCCCGGGACTTCCACGCGACCACGACGACGGTCAGCGACGCGCGCTCAGCGCCAGTCAAAGTAGGACTCCTTCGATCGGAGCGTGAACTGCAGCGGCCGTGGATCGGTGCCATCACGACCGGCGAGGTAGATGTCCGGCTGACCGGTCGGCCCGACGCTCAGGAACGCGATCGCGCTCCCGTCGGGCGTCCACGTCGGACGGAGCACGAGCCGGTCGCCGCCCCAGGCGAGCGCGGCACCGGCGCCGCTCTCGACGTCCAGCAGGACCGCGTACCAGTCCTTGAGCGGCAGCGTCTTCGTGGATAGCGGCTGTTCGATGTCGGCGATCGAGCTGTCGCCGCGATAGCTCGTGTAGACGAGCGTGCGTCCATCGGGTGACCACGCCGGTCCCACGTTCGCCCAGTCGTCGTCCGTGAGCTGCCGCACGCTGGTCCCGTCCGCTCGCATGACGTAGATCTGGCTCCCACCCGCGTAGGCGGAGCTGAAGGCGATGAGGGTGCCGTCGGGCGAGTACCGCCCCCCGTCGTCCGCCACCGGCGCCGCGCCCGAGGTCATGTTCGTGAGATTGATGATCTCGCCCGTCTGCAGGTCCATCCGCAGAAGGAACGACTCCTGCGTCAGCGTCGAGACATTCGTGAAGACCAGGTAGCGGCCGTCCGGCGAGATCTCCGGATCCGTGTTGCCGCGGGCATCGCCGCTCGGGATGGCGTCCATGTAGTCCTCGGTCCAGGCGGTCGTGAGCTGCCGCACGTCGCTGCCATCGGCCCGCATGAGGAAGATCTGCTCCTCGGCTGGATCGCCGGCCACGCGCGGCGCCTCGAGGCTCTCCGCGAGGGACGCGAGCTCGGCGAAGGTGAAGTGCGGGCGGCGCTCCGCGCCCGCGGGTGGTGCCGGTGCGTAGGCGGGCTTCGTCCGGTCGACGGGCACGCGGGCCGTGAACACGATCTGGCTTCGATCGGGCGCCCAGCGCGCCTTCATCGGGACGAGCCCGGCGCGCGCGGGCGTGATCGTGGTCTCGACCAGCCGATCGGCCGACGCGGTGTGGATCGTGGAGGCCGGCGGCTCGACTCCCTCCGCCAGCTGGTCGTAGACCGACGCCACGTAGAGCAGCTTCGCCTTGGGCATGGCGCTCCCGACGCGGTCGGCAGCGCCCGCCGGCGCCGTTTCGCGACCGTCCGTCCAGTCCCACCAGGTGATCGCGTGCCCGGCCAGCTCGATGAGGGGATGCGCCTCGGACCCGTCGGCATTCACGACGGCGATGCCGCTGTCGATGGGACTCCGCAGCGTGAGATACCCGAGCTGGCTCCCGTCCGGCGACCACTTCGGGACCCACGCCGGGCCCTCATCCGCGGTGCAGGCATGCTGCACGTCCGCGCATGGACGGCCCTCGGTGAGGACACGCTCGGTGCCGCGATCGAGGTCGCGCACGACGAGCCTCCAGTCCTGCAGGAAGATGTCGCTCGCGCTCTGCGGCGGCCACGCGTGTTTCGGGATGCCCGACCCGCGGTAGCTGGAGATCGCCACCGAGCGCCCGTCCGGCGAGAGCGCCGGGTCGGTGTTGTAGAAGTGATCGGACGTGAGTGGCGCCCCGCCGCTCCCGTCCGCGTTCATCCTCCAGATCTGCGTCGGCACGGACTTCGTCTCCAGCTTTCGGCCGCCCGAGTACGCGAACACGATCGAGCGGCCGTCCGCGGAGAAGTTCGGGTCGGACTCGAAGGCGAAGGTGCCACCGCCGCGGGTGGTGAGGTTCGTCACCTGGAGGGTCGCGAGGTCCATCCCGTAGATGGCGAGCTCGGGGGCCTCGTCCCAGACGGACGCGAAGACGAGCGAACGACCGTCGGGGGAGACCTTTGGCTGGGCGTCGCGCAAGCTGCTCGACGTGAGCTTGACGCGGTGGGTGCCGTCGGGATCCATCATCCAGATCCCTTCCTCGCCGCCGGGCAGCGCGCCGACGCGCTGCGTGTACACGATCTTCGTGCCGTTGAACGCCCATTCCGCCCAGTCGTAGAAGTTCCCGTCGCTGGGGGAGGTGATGAGGCGCACGTTCGAGCCGTCGCCCCTCGCGGTGTAGATCTCCTGGAGCCCGCCGACCCTGCCCTCCACGCTGCGATCCATCGCGACAAAGACGATCTTCAGCGGCGTGACGCTCAGGTCGGGCGCGGGCAGCCGTGCCGACTGCCCCGCCGCGGCCGGCCAGGCGGACAGCACGACGATGGTGAGCGCGAGGAGCAGCGCGACGCGATCACGCATGGGCCGGGACCTCGACGACGATCGTGGGTGCGTCGCGCCTCGCGTCATCCTCACGCGCCAGGCGCGCGCAGGCGACGGCGAGCCCGAACAGGATCCAGAAGAGCGCGAGCGGCATCTCCTGGCGCAGCGCGAACGACAGCAGCTCCTCGACGGCGAAGAAGACGAGCGCCGCGGCGATGCCCGCGCCGACGCCGAGGATGAGGGGGTCGCGCGCCCGCGTGGCCTGGAGCGCCTGCGTGACGGCCGTCCAGTACAGGGCCAGGAATCCGACGAGACCGATGAGACCGGTCTCCGCCGCGACCAGGAGGTAGATGTTGTGCACCGGGTTGCCCGCGAAGAGGAGGCCGTACGTGTCGTACGCGGGCTGCACCGTCTCGAATTGATTGAGCCCCTTCCCCACGATCGGGCTGTCACGGATCATCGCGAGGGCGACATCGTTCAGCTCGAGGCGAGACTGCACCTCGAGCTCGAACTGGGAGGTCGCAAGGTTGTCCGCGAGCTTCTCGCTGATCGGCTCGTAGAACGCGATGCCGATGACGGCCGCGGCGGCGAGCAGCACGTACACGGGCTTCATCTGGAGGTGGCGCGCGCGGAGCATCCACGCGCCGAGCACGACGACCGCGAAGATCGTCGCCACCAGCGATGCCCGCGCCTGCGTGATGACGATCGGGATGAACGCGAGCGCGGCCATCGCGAGCGCGGTCCACCGCCATTTGTCACGCAGCACGATGCCAAGGCTCAGGGCCATGAGCCCGATGGGCGCGAGCAGCGCCGCGAGGAAGATCGGATGGACGACGGTCCCGGTCGGACGGGGGATCCCGGTCGTGTCGTCGATCGTGCGGATACCGAGGGAGCTCTCCTCGCCCAGGAACGAGAGGCCGAGGGAGCTGCCCGTCCGCCACTGGAGCACCGCGATGACGCACTGGACCGCCGCGATGACGCAGAAAGCGCCCACGATCATCACGATCTCCCGGCGCGTGCGGACGCGGGTGGCGACGTACAGGAAGAGGAGATACATCCACGTCATGCGCAGGAGCTCGGCGAACGTGAGGTGCACGTCGACCGCGACGACGATGCTTGGGATCACGGCGAGCGAGCCGAGCAACGGCACGAGGATCTCCCGCCGCCGCAGCGCCGCGGCGATCTCCGCGCGCGCGTTCCCGCCCGCGAACCAGATCGCGTAGAGGACGACGAGCAGCGCGTCGATGTTGTTGATGAAGATCGCGTTCGCGCCGCTGTGGATGTCCTCGTTGATCTCGCCGACCGACTTGTGGAACAGGAACTGGAGGCTCATCACCAGCAGCAGCAGGACCGCCAGCGCTCGCTCCCTCGTGAGGACGAGGAGGACCGCGACCCCGAGCGCTCCGAGCGCGACGACGATCCACTGCAGCCCCGCCTGCGCGATCGGCGCCGCGGCGACCGCGGCGAGCAGGGCGGCGCCGACGATCAGCGGACGGGGCACCGCGCGTGCCGGCGTACGAGCGACGTCGCTCGCGGTCATGCCGAGCTCCCGGGAGCGCGGATGGGCACGGGACGGGGCGAACGCACCGGCGCGGACCGGTAGCCACGCTCGGTGTGATGGAGCAGGACCTTCCAGTACATCCAGCGCGTCAGCGGCGTGTTCCGCCGCTGCCGCACGAGCCAGCGCGTGGCGTACGGCACGGTGACGCGATTGAAGAGCGCCCGGCGCACGAGGCCGCGCACGATCGATCGCGGACGGTTGTGCCAGGAGAACACGCCATAGCGTTCGAGCAGGTCCGGCTCGGGCACGAGCTTCTCGAGGTCGCGCAGGCCCCGTCCGATGCTCTCCTGCAGGCGGCAGGCGCTGTCGAGGCCGTGCGGGTGGTAGTGCTCGACGTACGCGCGCGGGTTGTAGACGATCGCGCCACCCGCCTTTGCCCAGCGGTATCCGAGCTCCACGTCCTCGTGGCCGATCTCCGCCCAGTCCTCGTGGAAGACGAGGTTCCGGGCGAGCATCTCGGCGCGCGGCAGCGAGAGGTTCATCGACCAGAAGTGGCGTGACGACACCGACCGGTCCGCACGGTCGGCGATCTCGTGATAGGCGAAGGGCCGGTAGAACTCGAGGAAGGGCGTCCACGGCATTTCGCTCGATTGCTCGACGTGCCCGAGCACCGCCCGCAGCTCGCCGCGGCCCTCGCGGTGCGATCGCGCGTGCTCGGAGAGGAGCTCGGGTCGCGCCCACACGTCGTCGTTCATGAACAGGACGAGGTCGCCCGTCGCCGCGCGGAGCCCGATGTTCCGCTTCACCGCCGGGAGGCGCTCGGGCACGCGCAGAAGACGGATCGGCGCGCGGCTGGTCGACGCCACCCGCTCGACCATCGCCGGCGTCGCGTCCGTCGAGTTGTCGACGAGGATCACCTCGTAGCGATCCGCCGGGTAGTCCTGCGCGGCGAGATGCCTGAGCGTGCGTTCGACCACGTCGGCGCGGTTGAAGGTCGGGATGACGACGGAGATGCGCGGCAGACCGGTCACGGCCGCTCCGGGGCGCCGGCGGTGCGGCGCGCCGGCAGGAGCATCGCGAGCTCGGCGCGGCTGACCGCGCCGAAGGCGAGCAGCCAGAACGGGTAGAGAGCGAGCGCGACCGGGACCGCGAGCCATAGCGGCGCGAACGACGAGGCGATGGCGAGCACCGTCGCCAGCGCGGCATTCGCGAGGAGCACGCTCCGCAGCCGAAGGCTCGCCTCCCCGTGCACGTCGAGACGGCGTGAAGACGCGGTCCACGCGCAGACGGCGACGAACACGCTGGTCACGAGCGCCGACAGGGCCGCCCCCATGTACCCGAAGCGCGGGATGAGCACGAGATTCGACGCGACGTTCAACACCAGGGCGGCCGCGTCATAGAGCACCGTGATCCGCTGGTGCCCACCCGCCAGAAGGGCGAAACCCTGCCATGCGCTCAGCACCATGAGCGGCAGCGCGAGCGCGAGGACCCGGAGCGGGAGGGCCGACCCCGCGAAGTCCTCCGCATACAGCGTCGTGACGATCGCGCCGGCGGCGATCGACGTGACCACGACGATCGGTAGCGTCAGGGCCAGCAGGGCATCCGCGCCGCGCCAGTAGAGGAGCTGGAACAGCCGCCGGTCGCTGCCGAACCAGCGCGACAGCAGCGGGAACAGCACGTTTATCGGCAGCATGAGCGCGAGCAGCGCGTACTCGATGGGCTTGTAGGCCGCGGCGAAGAGGCCCACGTCGGTCGGTGTGGCCAGAAGGCCGAGGATGACGGCGTCGGTCTTGACGTAGAGGACGACGATCATCGTCGTCAGGCCGACCGGCGCGGCGTCGATCACCAGCCGCTTCAGGCGCGAGGGGTCGACGCGCAGCACGACCGGGAAGCGACGGCGCACCAGCGCGAGCGCCACGACGACGCCGACGAGGCCGCTGAGGACCGGCGACGCGACGACCACGATGAGCGGGGCCTTCAGCTGGATCAGCGCGAGGATGATCGCAGTGTCGAGCGCCTGGATGAGCGTCGTGACGATCGCCTCGTACTGCATCGCGAGGCGTACCTGGAACACCGCGACGACCGCGAGCAACGACTCCACGACGAAGAGGAGCGAGGCGACCGCGATGACCGCGCGTAGCTCGACCCGGATCCCGAGGACGATCGCCGCGAGCTGCGCGAGCGTCGCGGCCGCGATCGCCAGGCCGAGACGCGCCGCGATCGCGGTGCCGAGGACGGCGCCGGCGGTCGTCGCGTCGCGCGACATGTCGCGGACCGCGACCTTCGACAGGCCGAAGTCGCTGAGCAGGCCGAACAGCGTCGCGTAGGTCAGGACGAACGCGTAGTCGCCGTATCCGGCCGGCCCGAAGTAACGGATCAGCGCGAGACCGGCGACGACGTTGAGCGCGAAGTGCACGGCTCGGCTGCCGAGCTGCGCGGCCGTGCTCACGCCGACGGCCGACACGACCCCGGCCGTCGTGACCGCGGCGCTCATTCCTGTTCGCGGCGCGCGGGCTCGGGGAGTGGACGCGATCGCTCGCTCGGGCGCCGCTGGCGAACGATCTCGTCGGGCCGGAGTGGACGCACGACCTTCGCGGGGATGCCCGCCGCCAGCATGCCGGCCGGGACGTCGTCGGTCACCATCGAGTAGCCGGCGATGACCGCATCGTCGCCGACGTGCACGGGTCCGAGGACCGTGCTGTGCAGGTAGATGGTGACGTTGTCGCCGACGGTGGGCATGCCGTCATCGGCCCAACCGCCGCGCGCGCCGAGCCCGCTGAAGGGCGCGAGGATGCAGTTACGCCCGATGCGGACCGGCGCCATCATGATGCCGTTCGGGTGCGGCATGAACAGGCCGGGCCCGATCTCCGCCTCGGGACGGATCTCGCAGCCGGTGAAGTACACGTTGAAGGCGTAGACCGCGCGCCCGAGGGGACCGAGGCCCCGGGAGTGGAGAGCGCACGCGAGGCGCATCAGCACGAGCGCGGTGAGCGCCGGGTTCAGCGGCAGCACGAGGAAGTGCCACCAGCGGATCCGGCTCCCGGTCCGATCACGGTAGGCGCGCAGGTCTTCTCGCAGCGTCTGGCGGAGATGCATGCGCGTGCGACGCGGACGCTCCTTAGCGCCCACGTCGCTGGCCGCCACGCTCACTGCCGCGTTGCCGTGCTGTGCGCTTGTGGCATCTCCGCGGCCGCCTGGGGCGCGGGCATGGGCAACCGTCGCGGAAGCGGGAGCGCGTCGCGCTCCAGGTCGGGCTTCGCGGCGTTCGTCGCCGCCCGGCGCTGCAGGAGCTGCGCCAGCCCGATGCCGCCGGCGATCCCGCAGATGGCGCCGACGATGGCGAACAGGTACCGGAGCGGCTTTTCGGGGTAGAGCGGCGCGCTGGCGCGGTCCGAGACGCTGACCTCCTCGGCGCCCTGCGCCGCGTTCAGCGTCGCGGCGTCGTAGCTCGATCGCACGACGCGGAACGTGTCGGACGCGGCGCCGAGCTGCCGGTCGAGATCGGCGAGGTAGGCCTCCTGCTGCGGCAGCAGGGTGGAGCGCTGCGCCAGGTCCTGTTGAAGCGCGGTCTGCCGCGCCTCGAGCGCGGCGACCTTGGATTCCGCGGTGGTGCGGCGCGCGACCAGGTCCTGGTACAGGCGATTCGGGCTCGTGTTCGTCGTGGTCGTCGAGCTGCGGCCCGTGCTCACGGTGCTGGAGCTCTGCTCCGTGGCGCTTACACGCGAGATCGCGTCGGCGATCGACGCCAGCTCCGCGCGCGCGGACTCGAGATCGACCAGCGTCTCGCGCATCATCTGGTTGATCGTCTCGGTGCTGCCGGCCGAGAGGCGCAGCTCCTCGGTGACGTTGACGATCTTCTGCTGCTCCTTGTACGCAC
>JBGQFO010000032.1:0-16871 GCA_041496945.1 Candidatus Limnocylindria bacterium
CAAGGGCCTCTGTCAGGTCTGCGGCCGCGATCAGAACCTCGAGCCGCACGACCATGACCGGCCGACCGATGAGCGCTGGGCCAGGCTCGAGGCGCTGAAGGACTTCCACGCCGAGAGGGAGTGAGTGGGGTCACGGCTTACCGCCGTCCCTCGTACAATGGCCTCACCCCCCTTTAGGAGTCGTGAGTTGGCTGGTCAACCCAAGAAGCGGATCCCGCATGCCGCACAGGGCGAGCGCCGCAGCCACCTTGCGCTCGTGGCGCAGAACCTCGTCGCCTGCCCGCAGTGTCGTAGTCCGAAGCCCTCGCACCAGGCGTGCCCGCACTGCGGGACATATCGCGGCCGTCAGGTGATCAAGATCAAGACGAGGCGCTCGGCCGCCACGACCTAGGCCGTGCGCATCGCCGTTGACGCCATGGGCGGAGACCACGCCCCGGACGAGATCGTCCGGGGCGCGTTGCTGTATCGGGCGAACTCATCGAACGGTGCGGACCTGGTGCTCGTGGGCGACGAGGCGAAGCTGCAGCGGCTCGTCGGCGGCAAGGCCGGCATCGAGATCGTGCACGCCGCGGGTGTCGTCGGCATGGACGAGCATCCCGCGGCGGCGCTCCGCCGTCGCGACGACACCTCCATCGGCGTGGCCACCCGTCTGGTGAAGGAGGGCAAGGCCGACGCGGTCGTGTCGGCCGGCAACACCGGCGCGACGATGGCCGCGGCACTGCTCATCCTCGGCCGCGTGCGCGGGATCGACCGCCCCGCGCTCTGCGGGATGCTGCCGGTCACCAGCGAGCGGCGCGCGACGTGCCTGCTCGACGCCGGCGCCACGATGGACGCCGACGCTCGCAACCTGCTGCAGTACGCTCGCATGGCGACCGCGTTCATGGAGAAGGTCCACGGCGTGCAGCGTCCCCTTGTCGGGCTCATCAACGTCGGCGAGGAGCCGGAGAAGTGCGACAAGGTGCGCCTCGAGGCGCACGCGCTCCTGGCCGCCGCGACGGACCTGAACTTCTACGGCAACATCGAGGGGCGTGATGTGCTGCGCGGCATCACCGACATCGCGCTCACCGACGGCTTCAACGGCAACGTGCTGGCGAAGGGTCTCGAGGGCGCATTCGACACGCTCTCGAACGGCATACGCACCGACATCTTCGGCGGCCCGCTTGGGAAGGTCGCCGGCGCCATCGCCCTCCCCGGGATCCGGAAGTTCCGGAGCCGCTTCGACTACGACCCGTACGTCTCCGCGCCGCTCCTGGGGATCGCCGGCGTGTCCATCGTCACGCACGGCCGCGCGCGGGCGAACATGGTGCGCTGGGCCATCGCGGTCGGCGAGCGCGCGGTGGCGACGCGGCTCGTCGAGGCCATCGGGACCACCGCGGTGTCCGCGGCTTGAGGCAGCGGCAGCCGCGGGCGGGTCGGCATCCGGCGCGCCGCGTCGCGTTGCAGACGCTCTTCGAGATCGACTTCAATCGGGCTGATCCAAAGGAGACCTGGGAGCGCGGCTCGTTCCGCGCCGGCCTGACCGAGAACGCCGCGGCATTCGCGTGGCAGCTCATCGAGGGTGTGCTCGAGCACCGGAAAGCGCTCGACGAGGAGATCGCGGCGCTCGCGCCCGAGTTCCCGCTGTCGCAGATGGCCGCGGTCGACCGCAACATCCTGCGCATCGCGTTGTACGAGCTGCGCGTGCTCGGCGACGCGCCGGCGGCCGCGATCATCGACGAGGCCGTCGAGCTTGCCAAGCTGTTCGGGAGCGAGGCCTCGCGCAAGTTCGTGAATGGCGTCCTCGCGACCGCCGTGGGTGGGCGCAAGGGCGCGGCTCCGTAGGTCAGGGAGAGCGCCGGATTGACAGCACCTTCGCGCGCCAAGACACTTCACCGGGCTGCCGCGGGGGCGGACAGGCAGCCTGACACGCGGAGGAGGTAGCCGGTTGGCGGAGGCAAAGACCTACGAGAAGCTCAAGAAGATCATCGTTGAGCAGCTCGGGGTGGATGAGGGCGACGTGAAGCCCGAGGCGTCGTTCGTCGATGACCTCAACGCCGATTCCCTCGACCTCGTCGAGCTCATCATGAGCCTCGAAGAGGAGTTCGGGATGGAGATCTCGGACGAAGACGCCGAGAAGATCAAGACCGTGGGCGACGCCGCCGAGTACATCGAGGAGCACGTCGCGTAGCGGGTCCGGCATCGGGCGACACAGGCAGAAGGGGAGGCAGGGGCGGTAGCGCTCCTGCCTCTTCGCATTTGATGGAGGACGTGAAAGGTCTGGAGATCGCGGGCTACCGATTCGCCGACGAGGAGCTCGTCGAGACCGCGCTGACGCATAGCTCCTACCTGCACGAGCACCCGGATCTCGCCGCGCGCGACTTCGAGCGCCTGGAGTTCCTCGGCGACGCCGTCGTGGACCTCGTTGTGGGTGAGGAGCTGTTCCGCCGCTTTCCCGACGCGACCGAGGGCGAGCTGACCTCACATCGGGCATCCCTCGTCTCGTCCAGCGCGCTCGCGGCCGTCGGCCGATCGCTCGGCCTCCCCGAACGCGCGCACCTCGGACGCGGTGAGGAGGAGACCGGCGGGCGCGGGCGCCTCGGGCTCGCCGCGAGCCTGTACGAGTCGGTCATCGGCGCGGTCTACGTTGAGGCGGGATTCGCGCGCGCGCGCGCGATCGTCCTCGACACCCTCGGCGACTCGCTGGACGCCATCGGCACCGCCTCCACGAAATCCGCGAAGACGCTTCTGCAGGAGTGGGCGCAGGCGGAGAAGCTCGTGCTCCCGCTGTACCGCGTCTTGGACACGAGCGGCCCGGAGCACCGGCGGGACTTCGTGGTCGAGGTCGATGTGGATGGCCGCGTGGCGCGCGGGACCGGTGCCTCGAAGCGCGAGGCGCAGGAGGCGGCCGCCGCAAAGCTGTTGGATCTGGTGACCAGGTGAGCGACGAGATGAAGGTCATCGACGGCGGCGTGTCCGCGCCGAACGCGGTGCTGAAGACGCTCACGCTGACCGGATTCAAGTCGTTCGTCCACCGCACGCATCTCGAGTTCGCGCCGGGCATCACCGCGATCATCGGTCCCAACGGCAGCGGCAAATCGAACGTCGCGGATGCGATCCGTTGGGCGCTCGGTGAGAACAACGCGCGCGTCCTGCGCGCGAAGCGGAACGAGGAGCTCATCTTCGGTGGCTCCGAGACGCGCAAGAGCCTGGGCATGGCCGAGGCGATCCTCCAGCTCGACAACACCTCACGCCGCCTGCCCATCGAGTTCACCGAGGTCGAGGTGGGTCGCCGCCTCTACCGCGACGGCGAGGCCGAGTACCTGGTGAACCGCGCCCGTGTGCGGCTGCGTGACCTGCAGGATCTGCTCGCCGGCGCGAACCTCGCGGACAACCCCTTCGTCGTCATCGGGCAGGGCCTGGTCGATCAGATCCTGGCCCTGCGGCCTGCGGACCGCCGCACCGTCATCGAGGAGGCCGCCGGGACACGGCGTCTGCAGCTGCGTCGTGAGGAGGCGCTCGCCCGGCTGAAGCACGCCGAGACCGAGCTTGTGCGCGTCATCGACATCCTCCGCGAGATCGGACCGCGGGTGGAGATGCTGCGCGAACAGGTCGCGAAGTGGAACGAGTACGAGCAGGTCCGGGCGGACCTGCGCCGCCGCGCGCTCCGCTGGTACAAGGCGTCCTTCGGCTCGACGGCCGAGACGCGCGTCGAGCTCGCCGCGAAGATCGAGAGCGTCGACCGCGAGATCGCGCGCCTGACGGACTTCGTGTCCGAGGGAGAGTCGCTCTCCGCCGGCACGGACGAGGAGCTGCGCGAAGCGCGCGTGGAGGAGGAGCGAAGGCGCCTCGCGGCCGGCGACGCCTCCGCCGCGGAGTCCACCGTGCGCGAGCGCGTGGCCGCGACCGCGGCGAGCCTTGAGGCGATCGCGGCCGAGCGCGACCGCACCCGTACGACGCTCGCCGCGCTGCCGGCGGAGCTCACGTCGCTCCGTGGGCGCCGCGAGCGCGTCGAGGAGGAGGCGGCCGAGGCCGCGCGTCGTGCGCGGGAGTCCGCGGATGCCGCGCGTGGCGTCGAGGAGGATGCGTCACGCACTCGCGTGGCACAGGCCGAGGCCCGGGCCGCGCGAGTGGAGTCGGAGCGGGCGCACCTGCTCCGCGAGAACGACGAGGTCCGGCTCGCCGACGAGGAGCGCGCGCTGCTCGAGCGCGATGAGGAGCTCGCCCGGTCGACGGCCGAGCTGGGTCGAGAGCGAAGCGCGCACGAGCGCGAGCGCGCGCGTCTGGCGGCGGAGCTCGAGCGTGCCCGCGAGACGGTGGCCGAGTCCGCACGAGCGGCCGAGACCGCGGCGGAGCGCGCCGGCGGTGCGCGGAACGACCTGCAGCGCATCGACGGCGACCTCGCGCTTCTTCGTGGTCAGACGACCGCGCTGCGCGAGGCCGCGGAGCGGGCGGAGTCCGAGCTCGCCGCGCGCGACGCCGGGTCACCGAGGCCGAGCCTGCCCACGGGCTTCGCCTGGCTGCACGAGCGCATCGCCGTGCCGGGCGAGGTCGCCGCCGCGCTCGGGGACCGCGTCGGAGTCGTCGACTCGAAGGAAGCGAAGGGTCTCGCAACGCCGAAGGGCACGCGGCGCATCGCGGAGGGCGTCGCGGTCTTCGTCGCCGCGGACGACGCGACCGCGATCGGTGCCGCGACCGGCCTGAAGGGTGGCGCGATCGTGTCGCCGAGCGGCATGCTCGTGCTGCCGGGTCTGGTGCGCTTCGCCGACCCGCGGCGGAAGGCCGATCAGGACGCGCGCACGCAGCTCCGCGGCATGGCAACGCGCCTCCGTGAGGAGCTCGCGGCGGCCGAGCGGGCCCAGGCGCAGCTCCAGATCGAGCGGTCGGCGGCCGAGACGCGGCTGGGCGAGCTCGAGGGTCGTCTTGGTGGGGCGCAGCGGACGCGCGGCGACGCCGAGCGCGTCGTCGATGGTCTGGCGACGAGCGATGCCGAGGCACGCGATCTGGTGCGTGTGGCCGACGCGCGCGGGGCCTCGATCGAACGCGAGCGGGCGGACATCTTCGCGCGGCGCGGGCGCCTCGCGACGGATCGGGCGGCGGCGGCGAGCGCACGCGCGAAGGCCGCGGAGGCGTTCGCGGTCGCGGAGCGCTCGGAGCAGGGCGCGAACGACGCGCACGCCGGTACGACCAAACGCGCGGAGGCGGCGCGGCTCGATTCGGCCACGAGCGAGGAGCGGCGGTCGTCGCTGGTCCGGCTGCGGGACACGCTCGACGAGCAGGTCGCCGCGACGGAGAAGCGCATCGCCGACGACGAGGATCGCCTGCGCACCCTCGCGGCGCAGGAGCGTGACGCCCGGGGCCGCATGGACGCGGCGCAGTCGGAGCTTGGGCTGGCGACGGCGAATGCGCGCGAGGCCGAGCGCGCCGCGGAGCTCGCGCGGCAACGGGCCCTCGCGGCGGAGGGATCGCGACGCGAATCCGAGCAGCGTCTGGCGAAGGCGCGCGAGCGGCTGGCCGAGCTGCGCGGCGAGCGCGGCAAGCTCGCGGTCGAGGAGGAGCGGGCCGCGGGTGCGCTGCGCCTGCTCGAGGAGCAGGTGCGCGCCGAGCTCGGCCTCCCCGAGGACGAGCCGCTTCCCGATCCGACCACGCTCGAGCTCGAGGACGACGGCGATGAGAAGGAGCGGGGTAGCACCCTCGCCGCGCTCACCCGGCTCCGCCGCAGGCTCATCGCGCTCGAGCCCGTGAACCCGCTCGCCGCGACCGAGTTGGCGGAGATCGGCCAGCGGCACGAGTTCCTGACGACCCAGCGGGCCGACCTCGAGAAGGCGATGGCCGATCTGCGGACCCTCGCGGACGAGCTCGCCACGACCATCGCGGAGCAGTTCGCGACGACGCTCATGGCGGTCGATCGCGAGTTCGGTCTCTTCTTCCAGCGGCTGTTCAACGGCGGGCAGGCGAGCCTGCGGACGTCGGAGGATCCGGAGGAGGCGGGTATCGACATCTACGCGCGTCCGCCGGGTAAACGGATCGGGAGCCTCGCGCAGCTGTCCGGCGGCGAGCGTGCGCTCACCGCGACCGCGCTCCTGCTGGCGATCCTGCGCGTGAAGCCGGCGCCGTTCTGTGTGCTCGACGAGGTGGACGCGGCGCTCGACGAGCGCAACGTCGGGCGTTTCACGCAGGCGCTCCGCGAGCTCACCGACCGCACGCAGTTCGTCGTGATCACGCACAACCGCGGCACCATCGAGGCCGCGGACATGCTGTACGGCGTCTCGATGGATGACGGTGGGGTGTCAAAGGTCATCTCGCTCAAGCTCTCGGAGCTCGACGAGCAGCGCGATCGCGCGGGCTGACCACGCGCTGCTCTTGACCCGCGCCGGTTAGCGTTCCCGTCATGAGCCTCGATGCCGGCCTCGCCAAGACGCGAGGCGGGTTCCTCTCGCGCCTCTTCGGCCGGACGCGCGAGGAGCCGGTCACGCCCGAATTCCTCGACGAGCTCGAGGAGGGTCTCGTGCGTGCCGACCTGAGCGTCTCGCTCGTCGATCCGCTCATGGCCCAGGTCCGCGATCTGGTGTCGACCGGCGTGCTCCGCAGCGTGCCGAAGGCGCTCGATGCGGTGCGCGATGTGCTCGTCGCGGAGCTCGCGGCGCGGGATGCGTCACTGCGGAGCGCGCCTCGGCCGCCGCGGGTCATCCTCGTCGTCGGCGTGAACGGCAGCGGGAAGACCACGACCGCGGCGAAGCTCGCGAAGAGGCTCAAGGCAGAAGGCGAAACTCCGCTCCTCGCCGCGGCCGACACCTTCCGCGCCGCGGCCACTCTGCAGCTCGAGACCTGGGCCGCGCGCATCGGCGTGCCGGTCGTGTCCGGGCGGCCGGACGGCGACCCGGCCGCGGTCGTCTTCGACGCCGTCAGCGCCGCGGTCGCGCGCGGGAACAGCACGGTCATCGCCGACACCGCCGGCCGGCTGCACACCAAGGGACATCTGATGGACGAGCTCGGCAAGATCGTGCGGGTGGCCGGTCGCGCGCGCGAGGGAGCGCCGGATGAGGTGCTCCTCGTGCTCGATGGCACCGCGGGGCAGAACGCGATACAGCAGGCGCGCCAGTTCACGAAGGACGCGAACGTGACCGGCCTCGTGGTCACGAAGCTCGATGGCACGGCGAGGGGCGGCGCGGTCTTCGCGATCGCGAGCGAGCTCGGCCTCCCGGTGAAGCTCCTCGGCGTCGGGGAGAAGGCGGACGATCTCGTACCGATGGATCCGCGTGCGTTCGTCGAGGCGCTCCTCCCGCGGAAGACGTAAGGACGGCCCCTCTCGTTATCGGCGCGTCTAGAGTTGGCGCATGGCGATAGTTCGGCTCCGGCCCGGGGACCTGAAGCGTGCCATCGCCGACGGCATGCTCTCGCTCCAATTCCAGCCCCAGGTGCACGCGCCGACCGGCAGGCTCGTCGGCGCGGAGGCGTTCGTTCGCTGGCCGCATCCGGCGTACGGGATGATCGGACCGAGCGACATCATCCCGCTGATCGAGCAGGGCGGCTTCCACATCGACTTCGACCGCTGGGTGCTCACGGCCCTCTGCGAGCAGATCCGCCGCTGGGAGGCCGAGAGCTTCGACGTGCCTGTCGTGGCGGCGAACGTCTGGGCGCAGACGCTGCGGGCGCCCGGTGCCGTCGACATGCTCCGTGACGTGGTCATCGCCAGCGACGCGCGCGTGGAGGTCCTCGAGATCGAGTGTCCGCGGGGCACGGTCGGCGACGAGACGCTGGCCGAGCCGGCGCGCAGGCTTCGGGCGCTCGGCGCGCGCATCGCCTCGGAGGAGCTCGGCGACGCGGCGCTCGCGCCGGCGGCCAGGGACTTCGACACGCTGAAGATCGGGTATCCGCTCGCGCGCGAGCTGGTCGTGGCGGGCTCGGCGAGCGCCGCGAAGGTGGCCGCGATCGTCGTCGCCGCTCGCTCGGTCGGCGCGCGGGTCGTCGCCGACAGCGTCGAGACGCCGGAGCAGGAGGACGCCCTTGTGGCGCTCGGCTGCGAGATCGTGCAGGGCTACCTGTACGGACCCGAGGTCTCGGCGGCCGAGCTGAAACAGCTGGCCTCGATGGGTGCGAAACGGTCCGGCGAAGCGGAGTGAGCGCGCCAGATCGCTGAGCCGGCGCGCGTCCCTTTCACGCGGGCCGAGCTGCGCCGGGCTCTCGACGAAGACGAGCTCCTGCTCCTCTACCAGGCCCAGGTGGACATGCGCACCGGCGTGTTCGCGGGGATCGAGTGCGCGATCCGCTGGCAGCATCCCGAGCGCGGTCGCCTGCACGCCGTGCCCTTCGTCAACGACGTCCCGCCGAGCGGTCTCGCTCCGGACTTCATGCGTTTCATCGTCCGCACGGCCGCGCGGCAGGTGGCGCGCTGGCGTGACGACTCGCTCGCCGTCCCGCGCTTCTCGGTCAACGCGTGGCCTGGTTCGATCGGCCCGGAGCTGATCGCCGACATCCTCGCGACCTGCGCCGAGTTCGGGATCGACCCGGGTGTCTTCGAGGTCGAGACGCAACCGGAGGCGACCTACGACGCGGCGATGTGCGCCCGTCTGCAGGAGGTACGGGGGGCGGGCATCCGCGTCGCGCTCGACGACTTCGGCGAGGGGTCGCTCCATTTCGGCTGGCTCCGCGATGCGCCGTTCGACGTGGTGAAGATCCCGGTGATGTTCGCGAAGCACGCCGGACGCCCCTACGACGACGCGGTGATCTCCGCGGCGGTGGCGTTCGCCCGCGCGATCGGCGCGCCGACCGTTGCGGAGGGCGTCGAGACCGTCGCCATCCGCGATCGGCTTCTGGAGCTCGGCTGCGATATCGGCCAGGGGTACCTGTGGTCGCGGCAGGTCGAGGCGCGCGAGCTCCCCGCCGTGGTGCGGGCGATCGGCATCGACGGCGCGACGGGGGCGAGGCCCTAGCCTAGACACCAATCGCGCACAGAGGACGGAGCTAACCGATGTTCGAGCAGCTCTCCGACAAGCTGAACCTGACGTTCGAGAGGCTCCGGGGTCGCGCGCGCGTCACCCAGTCCGACCTAGAGGAGGCGCTCCGCGACGTCCGCGTCGCCCTGCTCGAGGCGGACGTCAACCTGAAGGTGACGAAGCAGCTCATCGCTGCGGTGCGCGAGCGGGCCCTCGGCGAGAAGGTCATCGAGTCCATCACCGGTGCACAGCAGGTCGTGAAGATCGTGCACGACGCCCTGGTCGAGATGCTCGGCGGCGACGCCGTGCCGATCGCGCGGGCCGAGCGGCCGCCGACGGTGATCCTCCTCGTCGGGCTTCAGGGCTCGGGGAAGACGACCACCGCCGGCAAGCTCGCGAACTTCCTGCGAAAGCAGGGCCGCACGCCGCTGCTCGTCGCGGCCGACGTTCACCGACCCGCGGCCATCGATCAGCTGCGCACGCTGGGCAAGCAGCTGGGCATCCCCGTGGTCGCGGTCGGAGCTGCCGCAGTCGCGGCGGATGTTGCCCGTGAGATCGAGCGTGCCGCCCATGCCGGCCAGGACACGGTGATCGTCGACACCGCGGGCCGGCTGCACATCGACGACGAGATGATGCGGGAGGTCGAGGCCGTCGTCGCCGCGTCCGCGCCGCACGAGACGCTGCTGGTCGTGGACGCGATGACCGGTCAGGACGCGGTGGAGGCGGCCACGGCGTTCAAGGCGCGGCTTCCGGTCAGCGGGCTGGTCCTGACCAAGGTCGATAGTGACGCGCGTGGTGGGGCTTCCCTCTCCATCCGGGCGGCGACCGGCATACCGGTGAAGCTGCTCGGGGTGGGGGAGAAGCTCGACGCGCTCGAGATCTTCCATCCCGATCGGCTCGCACAGCGGATCCTCGGGATGGGCGACGTCCTCACACTGGTCGAGCGCGCGCAGGAGTCGGTCGATCGAAAGACCGCCGAGGAGCAGGCCACGAAGCTGCTCGAGGCGCGCTTCACCTTCGAAGACTTCTACACGACGCTCCAGCAGGTGAAGAAGATGGGGCCGATCGGCGATCTCCTGAAGATGATCCCGGGCATGGGCGGGCTGGCGAAGCAGCTCCCCGAGGGCCCGCAGGCCGAGGCCGAGATGCGGCGCATCGAGGCGATCATCTCGTCGATGACCAGGGCCGAGCGCGCCGACCCGACCCTCATCAACGGCTCGCGGCGGCGGCGCATCGCCACCGGTTCGGGGACGACGGTGGCAGACGTGAATTCGCTCATCAAGCAGTTCGCGGAGATGCAGAAGCTGATGAAGCAGATGGGCGGCCTTGCCAAGGGCGGACGCCTGCCGCGCATACCGGGGATGCCGCGCCTCGGCTGAACCGCCGGGCCGGAACAGCCCGCTGCCCCGGAGCCGTTGGGACGGTACACTTGTTTCTCACCTCGGGCGTTCCGTATGGGAGGTCTCACCACACATTGGCTGTTCACATTCGCCTGCGCCGCGTCGGCAAGACAAGGGCTCCGACCTACCGCGTCGTGATCGCCGACTCGCGCGCGCCGCGTAACGGGAAGTTCATCGAATCCATCGGTCACTACAACCCGCGCAGCGAGCCCGCCGACCTCGTCATCAACGCAGACCGCGCGCGCCACTGGATCAAGAACGGCGCGCGTCCGACGGCGACCGCCCGGAGCCTTCTGGTGCGCAGCGGCCTGCCTGACGCCGAGGTCCCGCCCACCGTCCGATGACCGCGGGCACGAACGAAGGGACGCCGGAGCAGGGCCGTATGAAGGGCCTGTTGGAGCACGTCGCGAAGCAGCTCGTGGACGACCCCAGCGCCGTCGTCGTGACCGAGGAGCTCGATGGTGACTTCGTCAAGCTCCACCTTCAGGTCGCCGAGGGCGACGTTGGGAAGGTCATCGGCCGCGGCGGACGCATCGCGAAGGCCATCCGAGCGCTGCTCAAGGTCATGGCCACGCGCGATGGGACCAAGGTCAACCTCGAGATCGATTAGCGACGACGACGCGCTCGTCGTCGCCGAGATCCGCGGACCGCACGGTCTCCGCGGTGAGGTCCGCATCGACCCACGGACGGATGTCGCCGATCGGTTCGCGCCCGGCGCCGTCCTCGATTGCGACGACGTGGGCCCACTCACGATCGAGGTGCGGCGAGGGCCAGCGGAGCAGCCGATCGTGAAGTTCGCCGGCTACGACCGCCGCGACGACGCACTGAAGCTGAACGGGAAGCTGCTGCGCGTTTCCCGCGTCGAGGCTCGAAGAGCGATCGCTCCGGGTACGGTTCTCTGGGCCGACCTGATCGGGCTCGCGGTCGAGGACACGCAGGGTCAGGCCCTCGGCACGGTCCGCGACCTGATCCGCGCCGGTGGCGCCGACGTGCTGGTGGTGACCGACCCGTCGGGGCGCGAGCTCCTTCTTCCGATGTTGGACAGCGTCGTGCGCTCGATCGACACCGCCGCGCGCCGCATCGTGGCCCAGCCGCAGGAGGAGCTGTGAGCGCCAAGCCGCTCCGCATCGACGTGCTCACGCTGTTCCCGAAGATGTTCGAGAGTCCGTTCGCCGAGAGCATCGTCGCGCGGGCGCGCCAGGCCGGCCTGATCGAGCTGGGGCTGCACGACATCCGGGCGTGGACCAGCGACCGGCATCACGTCGTCGACGATGCGCCGTACGGCGGTGGCGCGGGCATGGTGCTGAAGCCCGAGCCGCTTTCGCGCGCGGTGCGCGAGGTCCGTGGCGGCGACGCGCACGTCGTGCTGCTCTCCGCGCAGGGCAGGCTGTTCGACCAGGCCACGGCGCGACGGCTCGCGGCGATGCCGCACCTCGTGCTGGTCTGCGGCCACTACGAGGGCGTGGACGAGCGCGTCGTCGAGGCCGATGTCGACGAGGAGCTCTCGGTGGGCGATTACGTGCTCACGGGGGGCGAGCTTGCGGCGATGGTCGTGATCGACGCGGTCACGCGGCTCGTGCCGGGGGTCATCGACGTGGCGTCCCTCGATAACGAGTCGCACACCGAGGGGCTGCTCGAGGGCCCGCAGTACACGCGGCCACCGGAGTTCGAGGGCAAGAAGGTCCCGGCCGTCCTCGTCTCCGGCGACCACGCGGCCATCCAGAAGTGGAGGCGCGCCGAGGCGATCAGGCGGACGTGGGAGCGGCGGCCGGACCTCCTCGCGGACGCGAAGCTCACGCCGCCGGAGCGCGCCCGGCTCCCGAAGCCCGCTCCGAAGCGCGAGGTCTCGGTCGCCGAGCTGGCGGAGGCATATCGCTCGGGGGTGGGCTCATACCGCATCGCGGCGCGCTTCGGCATCTCGCCGGCCACCGTGCGCGCTCGGTTACGCGCCGCGGGCGTGCGTCTGCGGGCGGCACGCAGCGTCCCGCGTGGACCGAGCGCCGCGGATGTCGCGCGGCTGCGGGCGACGGGGCTCACGGTGCGACAGCTCGCGACGCACTTCGGCGTGTCGCATGTCACGATCCTCGCTCGCCTCAAGAAGACGAAGCGCTAGCCGTTCTGGTATCGTTCGAACTCTTCGTGAGCGCTATCACCATGCCGATGAACGACGTCTTGAAGACGCTTGCCTCCGAGCAACAGAAGGCCGAAATCCCCGAGATCCGGCCTGGTGACACCGTGGCCGTGAGCGTGCGCGTCGTCGAGGGCAACCGCGAGCGCCTCCAGAAGTTCGAGGGCACGGTCCTCCGCATGCGCAACGGTGGCCTCGACGAGATGATCACCGTCCGCCGCATCGCCTCGGGCGTCGGCGTGGAGCGCACCTTCATGGTCCATTCCCCGCGGGTCGAGAAGATCGAGGTGACGCGCCACGGCCACGCCCGCCGCGCGGTGCTCTACTTCCTCCGCGAGCGCGTCGGCAAGTCAGCGACCCTACGGGAGAAGCGCCGCGGCTAGCAGGGCTACGGTCTAGCGCCGTCGGCGACGCCGACGTGGCACCCTGAACGTGGTGCCGACCCTCCGCTTCGAGAAAGAGCTCTTCGACAAGGGACTACTCCGCGTCGTCGGCGTCGACGAGGTCGGGATGGCCGCGCTCGCCGGGCCGGTGGTCGCGGCCGCCTGCCTTGTGACACCCGACACGAAGCTCATCCGCGCGGTGAAGGACTCGAAGATGCTCACGCGCCAGCAGCGTGAGGATCTCGTCGCAGCGATCCGCGAACGGGTCGTGCGCGTGGGGGTCGGCGCCGCCTCGGTGACCGAGATCCATCGGTTGAACATCTATCACGCGAGCCATGTCGCGATGCTTCGCGCGCTCCGTCAGATCGGGCAGTACGACTGGGTGCTGGTGGACGGGCGCCGCATCCTGGATCCCGCCTTCGCGCCTGGCCGCCACTCCGAGATCGTGAAGGGGGACACGAAGAGCTTCGCGATCGCGGCTGCGTCGATCATCGCGAAGGTCACGCGCGACCGGCTCATGACGCTGCTCTCGCAGAAGTACCCCGGCTACGGCTGGGAGCACAACGCCGGGTATCCGACCATCGACCACCGCACGGCGCTGCGCGAGCGCGGCCTCACGCCCTTTCATCGCCACGACTTCGGCACGGTGAAGCTGCTTCGGGCGGTCGAGAACCAGCTCGCGCTCGCGCTCGCCGAAGCCGCACCGTGACGCGTTTGACATTCCGTGCGCGCGCTCGGGTCGGATAGATTCGCCGGCGATGACCACCGTGGCTTCCCGCGTCCGTGAGTTCACGCCCGCCGACTACGAGGGATGGGTCGTCGCGGACCGCCGCTGCTACCCCGAGTACCCCTGGAGCGCGCAGGAGATGCGTCACCAGGACGACACCTTCGACCGGTCGCGCTTCTTCATGCTTCGACTGGTCGCGGAACAGGATGGCGTGATCGTCGGTGGCGTGGAGACGGCGCATCGTCCATCGCGTTTCCATCCCGATCGCTACACGTTCGGCCTCATGGTCGTGCCGGAGGCCCGGCGCCTCGGGCACGGCACGGCCCTGTACGACGCGGCGATCGCCGCACTCCGGTCGCGGAACGCGCTCGCCGCGACGGGTGGCGTGAAGGAGTCGATCGCCGACGGCGTCCGGTTCTTCGCAAAGCGTGGCTGGCTCGAGGTGCGCCGCGATTGGGAGTCACGCCTGCGCGTCGCCGGGTTCGATTTCGCGAAGTTCGCCGCGGCCGATGAGCGGATGGCGAAAGAGGGCGTCCGCGTGACCACGCTCGCGGAGGAACGCGTGCGCGACTCGGCGGCCGACCGGAAGGCCTTCGCGCTCGTGGACGAGGTCCGCAGGGACGTCCCCGCGACCGACCCCGCGACCCCCGAGACGTTCGAGGAGTGGCGGGAGCGCTGGGTCGCCGCGCCGACGTTCATCCCCGACGCGTTCTTCGTCGCGATCGACCGCGATGGTCGGTGGCTCGGCATGTCGAACCTCGAGCGCCAGCTGGAGGACCCGAGCTTCGTGTGGCAGGGCCTCACCGGCGTGCGCCGCGAGGCGCGCGGGCGCGGCGTCGCCATGGCGGTGAAACTGCGGACGGTCCGGTACGCGCAGGGCATGGGCGTCGAACACATCAAGACCTGGAACGCGCAGAGCAACCGGCCGATGCTCGCGATCAACGAGGCGATGGGCTTCGAGAAGCAGCCGGCCTGGATCGCTCTGGAGAAGGCGCTCCGCGGGTCCTAGTCCAAAACGTCGATCTCGATCGCCGGAGGGCCCCCCTGTGACTACCGTCACACCCGTAGGCTTGCATCGTTGCTCCACACGGTGAGAGGCGTCGCAGGGGCCCTCGTCGTCGTCGCTTCGCTGCTGCTCGCCGGCGGTCGCGCCACGGCGACGGAACAGCTCGCGGGCTTCCACAGCGCCTGGGTCACGCAGGACCCCTACCCGGCCATCGCGGCCGGCACGACGACGACGTACACGTTGAAGTTCAAGAACACCGGCACCGAGACCTGGCAGCGCGGCGTGACCGGACGGCAGGTGAACCTGGGCGTGCTCGACGACTCGAACGCGTTCGCCGAGATGAACGTCGGCTGGCTTTCGGCGAATCGTCCCGCGACGACGGTCGAGAGCACCGTCGCGCCGGGCGCGGTCGGCACCTTCACGTTCAGCATCCGCGCGCCGGCGACCCTCGGGGTCTACGCGCTCCCGCTCCGTCCGGTGGCGGACGGCGTGGCCTGGCTCGAGCACCAGGGCGTGTTCGTCCGCGTGACCAGCGACCTCGGCTACCACAGCAAGTGGGTGAGCCAATCGGCCTTCCCGGTGCTCGACCCCGGCCAGACCAGCGCGGATCTGACGATCACCTTCCGGAACAACGGCAGCCGGCCCTGGGTGAAGGGCGTCGCCGGCCAGCAGGCCAACCTCGGCATCCACAACGACGACCGCACCTGGGCCTCGCTCGGTGTCGGGTGGCTCACCCCGGATCGCCCCGCCGCGCAGAGCGAGGCATCGGTCGCGCCCGGTCAGAACGCGACGTTCACGTTCAGGGTGAAGGCCCCCCCGACGCCAAGCACGTACGTGCTGTCGCTCCGGCCGGTCATCGACGGCGTGACCTGGCTCGAGGACGAGGGCGTGTTCGTCGCGGTCACCGTGAACGGGGGCGCGAGGCCGTTGCTCACGACGGCGGTCGTGCAGACCGGCCTGCGCAACCCCTGGGACGTCGCGTTCGCACCGGATGGACGCATGTTCGTGACGGAGCGCGTCGGCAACCTCCTCGTGTACGCGAGCGCGGCGCCCGGCGCGCCGCAGATCGGCAACAACGCCATCGCCGGGATCCACGCGTCCGGCGAGGCCGGGCTCATGAGCATCGAGCTGGATCCGAGCTTCGCGAGCAACGGCTTCCTCTACGCCTGCGCGTCGCGCGACGACGAGGGCCAGTGGCGCAACCAGGTGCTTCGCTACGTCGTCGCCGGCGGGTCGATCGCGTTCGACTCGTACGTCATCCGTCGCGGGATGGTCGCGGCCGGCAATCACGACGGTTGCCGCATCCGGTTCGGCCCCGACGGGAAGCTCTGGGTGACCATGGGCGACGCGGGCAACACCGCGAATCCGCAGAACCCGAACGCGCTGAACGGCAAGGTCCTCCGCGTGAACAGCGACGGCACGATCCCGGCGGACAACCCGATCCTCCCCGGGGCGGCGGGCCGCAGCGCCATCTACACCTGGGGCAACCGCAACCCCCAGGGCCTGGCCTTCGAGCCGGGGACCGGACGCGTCTTCGAGGTCGAGCACGGCGACGACACGCACGACGAGATCAACATCCTCGTGGCCGGCGGGAACTACGGCTACCCGATCTACCGCGGGCCGGTGGGGAAGCCGCCGTATCTCGATCCCGCGTGGTCCTCGGGCAACGTGACGCTCGCCACCTCGGGTGGTGAGTTCGTCACCGGATCCCAGTGGGGCCTCTGGAACGGCTCGCTCTTCGTGGCCACGCTGAAGGAATCGGACCTGCGGCGGTTCGAGCTCTTCGACGGGACCGCGCGGCAGGCCGACCTGCTGTTCGACAACGTGTACGGCCGCCTGCGCACGCCGCGTCTGGGGCCGGACGGCAGCCTGTACCTCACGACCGACAACGGCTCCGCCGACCGCGTCATCCGCATCACCGCAAGCAAGCCCTGACGCAAGGCGCGGTCGATCCACCCAGCGTGGAGCGGCGCGTGCTCGGCCTCGCAGGCGAACACCTCGCGGAGCGCGAGCTTGTGCGGATGGGGTACCGGGTCGTGGCCCGGAACGTGCGGACGCGGCTGGGCGAGATAGACCTCGTGTGCGTCGACCGCGCGGGCTACGCGTTCGTCGAGGTGAAGACGCGCCGCGCCGGGTCGTTCGTCGCGGCGGTGGAGGCGGTCGACCGGCGAAAGGCGCGGAGGCTCGCCGCGCTCGCCGAATCCTGGCTCGCTCACCGCGGCGAGCGCGATCGGCCGTGGCGCATCCTCATCGCCGCGCTGACCGTACGTGCTGAGGGCACGACGGTGGAGCTGCTGCCGCTCGAGCTCGACTAG
>JBGQFO010000033.1:0-16493 GCA_041496945.1 Candidatus Limnocylindria bacterium
GGCGATCCTCGGGCGTCTCGGTCTGCGGCGGTAACGAGCCCGCGATGCGAATGACCCCGGGAGGGTCCCGGGGTCTTTTCATGGGACGCGCACTCACAACAGAGAATTCATGGCAGTTTCCCAAGCGACCGCGACCATCAACGGCAAGCCGCTGACCTTCGAGACCGGCAAGTATGCGAAACAGGCCGGTGGCGCGGTCACCGTCCGCTATGGCGACACGGTCGTGTTCGCGGCCGGCACGGTCGCATCGACCATCCGGCAAGGTATCGACTTCTTCCCGCTCACTGTCGACTTCGAGGAGCGCCTCTACGCCGCGGGCAAGATCCCCGGCTCGTTCCCGCGCCGTGAAGGTCGCCCCTCAGAGGAGGGCATCCTCACCGCACGTCTGGTGGACCGCCCGATCCGGCCGCTCTGGCCGAAGGGCTTCCGGAACGACGTGCAGATCGTCGTGTCGGCATGGTCGAGCGATCAGGAGAACGACTACGACGTCCTCGCGGTGAACGCGGCCTCCGCCGCGCTGCACATCTCCAACGCCCCCTTCGAGGGTCCCATCGGCTGTGTCCGCGTGGGCATCGTCGACGGAACGCTCACGCTGAACCCGACGATCCAGCAGATCGATGAGAGCGACCTCGACCTGGTCGTCGCGGGCACGCGCGACTCGATCATGATGATGGAGGCCGGCGCGCGTCAGGTGAGCGAGGACCTTCTGGTGGAGGCCCTCGCACTCGCGCAGACCGGCATAAAGGCCAGCTGCGACGCGCAGGAAGAGCTGCGGCGCCAGGCCGGAAAGCCGAAGCTCCCCGTCACGGCCCCGTCGCGCGACGCGACGAAGCTCGCGCCGGTCACGAGCTTCCTGAAGGAGCGCCTGCACGCGAAGCTGCGCAACCCGGACAAGGCGCAGCGCGAGTCCGGCCTCGACGAGCTCAAGGCCGAGACGTCCGCCAAGTTCGCGCCCGAGGGCGCGGCGATCAGCGCGGACGAGGTCGCGGCGGTGTACGAAGAGATCCTCGAGGAGGAGTTCCGCCGCGCGGTCACCGAGGACAACCTTCGGCCCGACGGACGCGACACGAAGACCATCCGTCCTCTCTCCATCGAGGTGGGGGTGCTGCCGCGGACGCACGGCTCTGGTCTCTTCACTCGCGGCCAGACCCAGGTCCTGTCGATCGCGACGCTCGGGCCCACCGGCGACGAGCAGATCATCGACACCCTGTCGCCGGTCGACACGAAGCGCTACATGCACCACTACAACTTCCCGCCCTACTCGGTGGGTGAGGTGCGGATGATGCGGGGCGCCGGTCGCCGTGAGATCGGCCACGGCGCGCTCGCGGAGCGCGCCCTCATCCCGGTCCTCCCTACGAAGGAGGAGTTCCCGTACACGATCCGCGTGGTCTCCGAGACGCTCGAGTCGAACGGCTCGTCGTCGATGGCCTCGACCTGCGGCTCGACGCTGTCGCTCATGGATGCCGGCGTTCCGATCAAAGAGATGATCGCAGGCATCGCCATGGGCCTCGTCACCTCGAACGGGAAGCACACCGTGCTCACCGACATCCAGGGCCTCGAGGATCACTACGGCGACATGGACTTCAAGATCTGTGGCTCGGCCAAGGGTGTGACCGCGCTGCAGATGGACATCAAGATCAAGGGCATCTCGCTCGAGATCATGCGTGAGGCGTTCATGCAGGCGAAGGAGGCGCGCCTCTTCATCCTCGAAGCGATGAAGCGCGTCATCGACCGCCCGCGCGCGGACCTGTCCAAGTACGCCCCGCGCATCGAGACGATCAAGATCCACCCCGACAAGATCCGCGAGGTCATCGGCCCCGGTGGCAAGATGATCCGCGCGATCCAGAGCGAGACGGGCACGGCGATCGAGCTCGAGGACGACGGCACCGTTCGCATCACCGGCGCGAAGCCGGAGGGCCGCGAGCGGGCCATCGCGATGATCCAGGGCATCACCAAGGAGCCCGAGGTCGGCGAGATCTACGACGGCAAGGTCACCCGGATCATGAGCATCGGTGCGTTCGTCGAATACCTTCCGGGCAAGGAAGGTCTGGTGCGCGTGTCCGAGATCTCGAACGACCGCGTGAACCGCATCGAGGACGTCGTCAAGGTCGGCGACGCCGTGAAGGTGAAGATCGCCGAGGTCGACCGGCAGGGCCGGGTGAACCTCTCGATCCGCGCGGTGAGCGAGGAGAACGGCAACTCCTACGAGGAGCGCCAGCGCGCGGAGCGCGCGCGCTACCAAGACCGCGAGGGTGGTGGTGACCGTGGCGGCTTCCGCCGCGGCCCCGGCGGCGGCAGCGGCGGCGGTGGCTTCCGCCCGCGGAGTGGTCCGCCTCGCGGGTAAGCGCCGATCCTTTCCCTCGTGCTCCCTGCCTACAACGAGGCTCGCCGGCTACCGGCGAGCCTCGCCGCATGCGCGGAGTTCTTCATCTCGCGCGGCATCGCCGCGGAGATCCTCGTCGCCGATGACGGCTCGACCGATGCGACGCCAAAGGCCTTCGCCGATGCCGCCGCGACCCTGCCCCGCGGTCACCTGGACTATCGCTACCTCGGTCTGGAGCATCGCGGTAAGGGTGCGGCGGTCCGTGAGGGCATCCGTGCCGCAAAGGGCGACCCGATCATCTTCCTGGACTCCGACCTCACCATCCCGGTCGAGGTCATCGACCGCTTCCTGCGCGCCCTCGGCGACGGCGCGGACATCGCGATCGCGTCGCGGTACGTTCCCGGATCGGTCGTGCGCCGGCCCTGGTGGCGCAGCCTCCTGGGCATCGTCTTCCGGCGCTGCGTGCACCTGCTCGTGCCGGTCGACGTGAGCGACACACAGTGCGGGGGCAAGGCGTACACCGCCGAAGCGGCCAAGGACCTGTTCGGACGCTCGCGCCTCGATGGCTTCACCTTCGACGCGGAGGTGCTGTTCCTCGCGCGGCGGTCGGGATACCGCGTGCGTGAGATCCCCTTCACGCTCATCCAGGACCACGTCACCAGCATCAGCTTCCTCAGGGAGACCCCACGGATGCTGCGGGACCTCTTCCTCATCCGGATCAACGCCGCTCTCGGCCGGTACGGTCCATGACCCGGGCTGGGTGCCCACGATGACACTCGTGGTGACCGCCGACGACCTCGGGCTCTCCCCGGGCGTGACGAAGGGAGTGCTCGAGGCGCACCGCGACGGGATCGTGCGCTCGACCAGCCTGCTCGTGACGTTCCCGGCGAGCGCCCAGGGCGCCGCGCTGGCGCGGGCCGAGCGCGACCTCGAGGTGGGCCTGCACCTCGACCTCGTCGGCGGGCGGCCAGCGCAGGACCCCTCCTCGGTCCCGACACTGTGTGACGACGAGGGACGGTTCTTTCCGTTGCCGGAGTTCACGAAACGCCTCCTCACCGGGCGCATCAGGGCATCCGAGCTCGCCGCCGAGCTGCGCGCGCAGGTCGAGCGCGCGCGCGGCTGGGGCGTGCCGGCCCTGGCCTGGGATTCGCATCGGCACGTCCACCTCATGCCGCCGGTCGCGCGCGTCGTCGCGGCCCTGGCGCGGGAGCTCGGGGCGCAGTGGATACGCCGCGGCCGCGCGCCACGCCCCACCGTCGCCCTGCGCAGCATCGCCATGAGCGCCTCGACGGTCGTGAGCGAGCTCGCGTACCGCCACCTGCCGGGCAACACCTGGTTCATCGACCTCACCGCGAGTCGCCCGCGCCTCGATCCGACGGCCGTCGCGCTCCTCGCGACCTACCCGGGGGTGGGTGAGCTCGCCGCGCACCCCGGCTACCCCGACGACGAGCTCCGGCGCGCGGACGCCCTCGTTGACCAGCGCCAGGACGACCTCGAGCTGCTCACCGACCCGCTCCTGCGTGAAGCGCTTGGCCGTGACTGCGTGGTCTGGCGGGTGCGCTGATGCCGGGCAGCACCGCGACCGGCGCCCTGGGCCGCGCCCTCGCGCGCTTCCGCGACGCGCCGCTGGGCGCGCGCATCTTCATCCGCGGCCGTGCGTTCCTGTCGGACCTGGCCATCGTCGAGCGCTACGTCCCGAACAAGGGCTTCATCGTCGACCTGGGGTGCGGCCACGGTCTGTTCGCTTGCGTGCTCCGCGAGAGCTCACCGACGCGCCGCGTGCTGGGGATCGACCTCGACCCGCGCAAGATCGACGTCGCCCGACAGGCGATACAGGACACCCAGTGGCTGCGCTTCGAGGTGGGGGACATCCTCAAGGACACGCCGCCCAAGTGCGACGCCGTCGCCATCGTCGACGTGCTCTACCTCCTGCCGTTCGAGCAGCAGGAGCAGGTGCTCCGGAACGCCGCCAGCGCGCTCGGGGAGGGCGGTCCGCTCGTGGTGAAGGCCCAGGAGCGCAGGCTCGACCCGCGCTACGCGCTCACCTACGCGCAGGAGCTGGTCGCGGTTTCCCTCGGTTTCACCCGCGGCGGGCACGAGCGCTTCTACTTCCCGACGCGCGAGGAGGCCATGGGGATGTTCGAGCGCGCCGGGTTCGTCGTGGACGTCGTCGAGATGCCCCTGCGCCCGTATACCGATGTGGTGTATCTCGCACGCAAAGCTCCGACGAAGGCTTGATCGCTGCCTAGAATCTGGCACGGATGAACGAACAGGCGCAAAGCGCGCTCGCCGCGGTCGCGACCGAGATCCGCGCCTGCACCGCATGTCCGCTCCACCGCAGCGCACGGCAGGCCGTGCCGGGCGAGGGGAGCGGCGAATCCGGGATCTTCTTCCTGGGCGAGGCGCCCGGTTACAACGAGGACGTCCAGGGCCGCCCCTTCGTGGGCGCCGCCGGACAGCTTCTCGACGAGCTGCTGGAGGGCATCGGCCTCGACCGCTCGAAGGTCTTCATCACCAACGTCGTGCGCCACCGCCCGCCGGAGAACCGCGACCCGCTGCCCGACGAGGTGGCCGCCTGCGATGTGTGGCTGCGGCGCCACCTCGCGGTGCTCGGGCCGAAGGTGATCGTCACGCTCGGCCGTCACGCGATGTACAAGTTCTTCCCGAATGAGTCCATTTCCCGAGTGCATGGAAAGGTACGGCGGACGGCCGGAAGCGAACCGCTGGTCGTCTTCCCGATGTACCACCCGGCGGCGGCGCTCCATCAACCGGCGCTGCGCTCGGCCCTGGACGCGGACTTCGCGGCGCTCGCGCTGTTCCTCGCGGCGGCGCCGCCCGCGGCGAAGCTCGCGGTCGCGGCCGAGAAGCCCGCCGATCAGATGACGTTGTTCCGTGACTGACGCGCTGCGCATCATCCCGCTCGGTGGCGTCGGCGAGATCGGCAAGAACATGATGGCGCTCGAGCAGGGCGACGACATCATCGTCATCGACGCGGGCCTCATGTTCCCGGACGAGGAGATGCTCGGCATCGACCTGGTGATCCCGGACATCAGCTATCTGAAGTCGAAGAAGGACAAGGTCCGGGGCATCGTCCTCACGCACGCCCACGAGGATCACATGGGCGCGCTGCCCTACGTGCTTCGCGATTTCCTGCACGTCCCGGTGTACGGCACGAAGCTCACGCTCGGCCTCATGCGCACGAAGCTGCGGGAGCACAGGCTCGACCAGAAGGTCGACGCGCGCGAGATCACACCGGGCACGCCGTTCCAGGTCGGCCCGTTCGCGTGCGACTCGTACGCGGTCTGCCACAGCATCCCCGACGCCGTCGGCCTCACCATCGAGACGGCCTTCGGGACCGTCGTCCACTCCGGCGACTGGAAGTTCGACCACACGCCGGTCGACGGCCGGCAGACCGACTTCGCCCGCCTCTCGGCGATCGCGGCCAAGGGCGTGCTGCTCCTGATGTCCGACTCCACGCGCGCCGAGGTCGCGGGCTACACGCCCTCGGAGCGCCACGTGGGCGAGCTCTTCGACACGATCATGGCCCGCGCGCAGGGCCGCGTGATCACGACCACCTTCGCGTCGAACATCTCGCGCATCAAGCAGATCATCGAGATCGCCGCGGTGTGGGGCCGCCGCACGGCCATCGTCGGCCGCTCGATGGACAACTACACGCGTACGGCGCGCGAGCTCGGGTTCTTCAATCTCCCCGAGGGCGCGCTGATCCATCCGAAGGAGATCGACAAGATCCCTGACGCCGAGCTCTGCATCATCACGACCGGCAGCCAGGGCGAGCCCACGAGCGCGCTCTCGCGCATGGCCCTCGGCGACCACCGCCACGTCGCGGTGAAGGAGGGGGACACCGTGGTCATGTCGGCCACGCCCATCCCCGGGAACGAGGAGCTCGTCTCGCGCACCGTGGACAACCTCTTCAAGCTCGGCGCCGAGGTCATCTACGACCCGGGCGTGCGGCCCCACGTGTCCGGCCACGCCAGCCAGGAGGAGCTCAAGCTGCTGCTCAACATCCTTCGGCCGAAGTACTTCATCCCGATCCACGGCGAGTACCGCATGCTGGTGCGCCACGCGCGTATCGCGATCGACCTCGGCGTCGCGCCGGACAACGCCTTCGTCATCACGAACGGCGACGTGCTCGAGATCTCCGGCCGCGGCGCCAAGCTCGGTCCGAAGGTGGCGTCCGGCGTCGTGTACGTCGACGGCCTGGGGGTCGGCGACGTGAGCCAGTCGGTGATGCGCGACCGCTGGTCGATCGGGAGCGACGGCATCTTCCTCGTCGTCGTCACGATCGACCGGCAGACCGGACAGGTCGTCGCCGGTCCGGACATCGTGACGAAGGGTTTCGTGCCCGAAGAGGATGCGAACGACATCGTCGAACGCACGCGGCAGAGGATCCTCGACGGTCTGGCCGACACGCAGAAGGGCGAGCACCTCGCGGAGGTCGCGACGATCCGCGACACCATCCACGACACCGTCACCGCGTACCTCTACGAGCGCACCAAGCGCCGTCCGATGGTGCTGCCCGTGATCATGCAGGTCTAGCCGTGGCCCGACGGACAGCGCGTAAGCAGGGCCGCGGCGCGGTACCGGCCGACAGCTCGCGCATCCGCAACGAGGTCGCGGCGATCGCGCTCGTCGCCTTCGCGGTGCTCACGCTCGTCGCGCTCTTCGCCGACGCCAACGCGGTGCTTCTGCACTGGTGGCGCTCGCTCCTGTTCTCGCTCCTGGGGTGGGGTGCCATCGCCGTGCCGTTCGTGCTCGGGGCGCTCGCGGGCGAGATGTGGTTCGGCCTGCTCCGCCGCTCGATGGCCGCGCCGATCGGCGGCGGATTCATCGCCTACACCGCGCTGCTCGCGCTGCTCCAGCACTACCAGCGCGGCGAGCCCGCGTCCGGCGACGGCGCGGGTGGGTCCCTTGGCGCGGCGCTCGCGAAGCTCGCCGCGGGCGGGTTCGGCGACGTCGGCGCGCCCATCGCGCTGTTCTTCCTCCTGCTGGTCGGCATCGTCGTCGCCGCGAACCGCACCCTCGCCGAGCTCGTGCGCCCGGCCTGGACGCAGCGTGGCCGGGTCAGCGCCATCCGGCCCGGGATCAGCCTCCCGGGCGGGACCGCCACGCGTTTCGCGCGTGAGGCGGCGGACGCCGGTGGCCCCGGTGCCCCGGGCGCTGAGCCTTCCGCGCCGATGCGCATCAACCTCCCACCGGACCGTCCGAAGGCCGCCGCACGGGCTGCGGACGCCCCCCAGAGGCCCGCGCTGCGCGTCCTGCCGCCCGCGGAGGCCGGGGGCCTCGAGCCGAGCATCGAAGGGCTGCCCCAGGCGGAGATCGCCGCCGAGGGCGTCCTCCACGCCAAGGCCGACAAGCAGTGGACCCTTCCGCCGATCGACCTCCTGGCCGGCGGCGACCACGGGAAGTCCGGCGGCCCCGAGGAGATCAAGCGCAACGCCACGATCATCGAGGAGACGCTCTCGCACTTCGGGATCGTGGCGAAGGTCGTCGAGGCGACGGTCGGCCCGGTCGTCACCCGGTACGAGCTGAAGCCGGCCGCGGGCGTGAAGCTCTCCCGCATCGAGGCCCTGAACGACGATCTCTCGCTGGCCCTCGCCGCGCGGACCCTGCGCATCGAGGCGCCCATCCCGGGGAAGAGCGTCGTGGGGATCGAGGTGCCGAACATCGCGGTCGGCCTGGTGTCGCTTCGTGACGTGGTGGAGACCACCACCTTCAAGCAGTCGCCATCCAAGCTCACCGTGGCCCTCGGCCGCGACGTCGCCGGCTCGCCGATCATCCTCGACCTCGGGGCGATGCCGCACCTCCTCGTCGCCGGTCAGACCGGGTCGGGGAAGAGCGTGTCGATCAGCTCGATCCTCTGCAGCCTCCTGCTGAACGCGACGCCGGACGAGGTCCGCCTCCTCATCGGCGACATGAAGCGTGTGGACTTCACGAACTTCGGCGACATCCCGCATCTCATCGCCGGCATCATGATCGACTCGGAGAAGATCCTGAACGCGCTCTACTGGGCGACCGGCGAGATGGATCGCCGCTACCGCCTCTTCGCGCGCAAGAGCGCACGGAACATCGCGCAATACAACGAGCGGCACAGCGGGCCGGACCGCATCCCGTACGTCGTGATCGTCATCGACGAGCTGGCGGACCTCATGCTCCAGGCGCCGATCCAGGTCGAGAAACAGATCACGCGCATCGCCCAGCTCGCGCGCGCGACCGGCATCCATCTCGTGCTCGGCACGCAGCGCCCGTCGGTCGACGTCATCACCGGCCTGATCAAGGCGAACATCCCGGCGCGCATCGCCTTCGCCACGGCCTCGGCGATCGACTCGCGCACGATCCTCGACCAGACCGGCGCCGAGAAGCTTCTCGGCCGCGGAGACATGCTCGTGCTGCGCCCGGACCTCGCGGCGCCGATCCGCGCGCAGGGCGTGTTCGTCTCCGACAACGAGATCCAGGCCATCAGCCACCACTGGACGCTCCAGTCGGGCATCCGCTACGACCGCAACGAGAAGGTCGTCGAGGGGCCGGACCGGCTCACGCGGCGGCAGGCGGACGGCGACGATATCGACGACGAGCGCTACGAGGAAGCGGTGGACATCGTCACGCGCGCCGGCCAGGCCTCCGTCTCGATGCTCCAGCGCAAGATGACCATCGGATTCGCCCGTGCCGGCCGGCTCATCGACATCATGGAGCAGAACGGCGTCATCGGACCGTCGCAGGGACCCGGGAAGATGCGCGAGGTCTACGGTGGGACTTCGCCGCGCGCGGGCGGCGGGAGCTAGGTGTCACGCCTCGGAGACATCCTGCGCGGCCAGCGCGAGAAGAAGAGCATCACGCTCGACCAGGCCGCGGCCGACACCCGCATCCGCGAGAAATTCCTCAAGGCGCTCGAGGATGGCGATTACCAATCCCTGCCCGGCGCCGTCTATACGAAGGGCTTCCTCCGCAATTACGCCGAGTACCTCGACCTCGACCAGGAGGAGCTCGTCGTGCTCTTCCACCAGGAGCGCGGTCTGCAGGCCGCGGAGCCGGCACGCACGTTCGAGCCCATGCGTCCGATCATGCGACGCAGCCTCATCTTCACACCTGCGGTGCTCGTGCCCGTGGTGGTGCTCGCGGGCATCGTGCTCTTCGTCGGGTACCTCTACTACCAGTTCACCTCGTTCGCGGTCGCGCCATCGCTCGACGTCTTCGACCCCGCGACGGACTCGATCGCGCAGGACGCGCGCTACGTGCTGCACGGCCGCACCGTGCCGACGGGCCGTGTGACGGTGCAGGTGTTCCCGGGTCCGCTCACGCTCTCGGACATCCGGCCCGACGCGGACGGCACGTTCAGCGCGACGGTGAGCCTGACCGCCGGCTCGAACCACGTGATCGTCCAGGTGCTCGATCAGAGCGGCAAGGCGAACAGCGTGTCGCGGAACATCCTGCTGCAGCCGACGGCCGCGGCGTCCGCCGCGCCAGTGAAGCTGCTCGTCGACTCTCCGGCCAACGGGACACGCGTCGAGAACGCGGCCGTCGTCGTGGCCGGGACGACCGACGCGACGAGCCTGACGATCAACGGCGTGCAGGCGCCGATCACGAATCCTGGCGGCCGGTTCGAGGGACGTTTCACGACACCCGCCGGATCGCAGACGTTCACGATCGTCGCGCGCGGCGCCGGCGGCGCGAGCGCGACCGAGACGCGCACCGTCACGGTCGCCTACACGGCGACGGTGATCGTCATCGCGGTGCGCGGCGGCGACGCCTGGATCCAAGCGACCGTCGACGGCACGGTCGTGGCCGGGACCGGTCGTGTGTACAAGGACGGTGAGAGCGCGATCTTCCAGGGCGGGGAGGTCCGCATCCGCAGCGGCAACGCCGCGGCCACGCAGATCACCCACAACGGCGTACCCGAGGGGGCCATGGGGGGTCAGGGTCAGGTCGTGGAGAAGGTCTACACCACGCAGTGACGGCGGCCGACGCCCTCGCGATCCTTCGCGCGCTGGCCGCGATCCCGATCGTGTGGGCGATCGCGGCCGACGACACCGCGGTCGCGTTCGCGCTCTTCGCCCTCGCGGCGATCAGCGACGCCATCGACGGCCGGCTCGCGCGACGCGGAACGCTCGGCGCGCGGGGCGCGTTCCTCGACCCGCTCGCGGACAAGATCCTCGTCCTCGCCACGCTCGTCGCGTTGGCACTGGCGGGCCTGGTGAACGCCTGGCTCGTGGGCCTCATCGCCGCACGCGAGCTGATCGTGCTGGGCCTGCGCGCGCGGGCCTACGCGCGCGGACAGCGCCTCTCGGCGGACGGCACCGCGAAGGCCAAGACGGTCCTCGAGATGAGCGGCACGGCTCTGCTCGTCGGCGCGACCGCCCCGCTCTCGTCCGTCGGCGCGCTCCTGCTCTTCGCGGCGCTGATCGTCGGCCTGGTGACCCTGCCGCGCTACCTGCCGGGTCGCATCCGTCGCGTCGCCTGATACTGCTCGCGTGCCCACGAAGACCGCGCCGACCCTCGAGCAGCTGATGGCGCGCATGGCGGCACTCCAGCCGAGGCTCGCGCGGCGGAAGCTCACGCTCGCCGTCGCCGAGTCGTGCACCGGTGGTCTTCTCTGCACCGTGCTCTCGGCGAACGGCGGCGCGAGCGACATCTTCAGGGGCGGCGGGGTGGTGTACAGCAACGATGCGAAGACCGTCCTCGCCGATGTCCCGCCGCAGCTCATCGCGTCGCACGGAGCCGTGTCCCCGGTCGTCGCGGGCGCGCTGGCGCGCGGCGCGCGGACCCGACTGGGAGCGAAGGTAGGCCTGGGCATCACCGGCATCGCCGGCCCCGGGGGTGCGACGCCGGGGAAGCCGGTGGGCCTGACCTACGTGGCGATCGATAGCGAGGCGCACAGCGCGGTGCGCAAGCACCTCTGGACGTTCGATCGCACCGGCAACCGGCTCGCGTCGGTCGGCGCCGCGCTCGACCTCCTCGAGGAGCTCACGCGGTGAGCGCCCCGCTGGGAGTCGGCCTGCTCGGCCTCGGCACCGTCGGGTCGGCCGTCGCGCGCGTCATGGGCGATCGCGCGAAGCGCCTGGAGGCGATGGCCGGACGACCCGTCCGCCTCGTCGCCGCGGCCGCACGCGATCCGAAGAAGACGCGCGACGCGGGCGGCGTGGCCGTGACCGGCGACGCGTTCGCGATCCTGGATGACCCGGGCGTGCAGGTCGTCGTGGAGGTCATCGGCGGCACGACGCCGGCGCGCGACCTCCAGCTCGCGGCGTTCGAGCGCGGCAAGCACGTCGTCACCGCGAACAAGGAGCTGGTCGCCAAGCACTGGAACGAGCTGCACGAGGCGGCGCGCGTCGCGAAGCGCGAGCTCCGCTTCGAGGCCAGCGTCGCGGCAGCCGTCCCAATCGTCGCGGCGACCCGCCAGCTCGGCGCCTCGCGGCCGCGCGTGCTGCGCGGGCTCCTGAATGGGACGACCACCTTCATCTGCTCGCAGCTCGACGCCGGCGGCGACTTCGCCGACGCGCTGGCCGAGGCGGTGCGCCTGGGGTACGCGGAGGCCGACCCGACCGCCGACGTGGACGGCTTCGACTCGGCCTACAAGCTCTCGATCCTCGTGAGCCTGCTGGAGGGCCGCCACTTCCATCCCGACAACGTGCGGCGCGCCACGCTGCGCGGCCTGTCGCCGGACGACGTCCGCGCCGCGCACGCTCGCGGCGCGACCATCCGCTACCTCGCCACCGCCGACTTCGGCGAGAAGGCGACGAGGGCGCGCGTCGGGCCGGAGGAGGTCGCGCGCGACTCGCTGGAGGGCACGGCGAGCGGTCCGACGAACGTCATCCGCCTCGAGACCGACCTCGCCGGCACGCTCGTGTTCAGCGGCCCCGGGGCGGGTGGCGAGGCCACCGCCTCGGCCATACTCGGCGACGTGATCGCGATCGCACGGGCCATGCGTTGACCCGCACCGTCCTGAAGTTCGGCGGCACGTCCGTCGCGTCGCCGACCGCTCTCGAGGGCGTGGCGCGCATCGTCGCCGGCCTCGCCGGCGACCGCATCGTCGTCGTCTCCGCGACCGCGGGGACGACGGACGCGCTGCATATGGCCGCGCGGGAGGCGCAGGAGGGCCGCGCGGACAGCGCGGAGCGCGTGCTGCAGGACATCGCGAAGGCGCACGCGAACATCGTCGCCGACCTCCTCGGCGTCGCCGGCGGGGAGACGCTCCGCGAGATCACCGACCTCACCGAGCGCACCGCCGGCCTGTTGCGCAGCGTCGCGATGCTGCGTGAGTGCACCGCCCGCACGCTCGACGCCATCGTCACGTACGGCGAGCACGTGTCCGCCCCGATCGTCGCGGCGCTCCTGCGGTCACGGGGCGTGAACGCCGAGGCGATCTCGGCGGAGGGTCTCGTGATCACCGACGACGCCTTCGGGCATGCCAGCCCGCTTCCGGAGGAGACGCGGAGGCGCGTGCAGAAGGAGCTGGTCCCACGCCTCGGGGCAGGCATCGTCCCGGTCATCACCGGCTACGTCGCCTCGACCGCGGACGGCGTGACGACGACGCTCGGCCGCGGCGGATCCGACTACTCCGCGGCGGTCCTCGCGGCCGCCGTGAACGCCGACGAGCTGCGCATCTACACCGACGTGAGCGGCGTGATGAGCGCCGATCCGCGCATCGTCAGCGACGCGAAGCCGCTCGCGAAGATGTCGTACGCCGAGGCCGCCGAGCTCGCGCACTTCGGGGCGAAGGTGCTGCACCCTCGGACCGTCCTGCCGGCGATCGAGGCGCACATCCCGGTGCGCATCCTGAACACCTTCGCCCCCGATGCCCCGGGGACGACGATCACCGCCGATCCGGTCTTCGACGGCAGCGTCGTGAAGGCCACGACCTCCCTCGGCGGCCTTGGACTCATCACCGTGCAGGGCGCGGGCATGAGCGGCGTCCCGGGCTTTGCGGCGCGCGTCTTCGACACGACCGCGGCGGAGAAGGTCTCGGTCCTCATGATCAGCCAGTCCTCATCCGAGAACTCGATCTGCCTCGTCGTGCCGGCATCGTCCACCGAGCGTCTCCGGACCGCGTTGGAGCGGATGTTCAGCGTCGAGCTCCGGCGGCACGACGTCGAGCGCGTCGAGGTCGACGCCCCCGTCGCGATCGTCGCGGCGGTGGGGGAGGGGATGCGCGGCACGCCCGGCGTGGCGGCGCGCGTGTTCGGCGCGCTCGGCCGCGCGAAGGTGAACGTCGTGGCCATCGCCCAGGGCTCGAGCGAGCTGAACATCTCGCTCGTGGTGGGTGAGGCCGACCGCGACAACGCCGTCCGCGCGATCCACGCCGAGTTCCACGCGGGCTGAGCCCAGCGCGCGCTCAGGCGGCCGTCGGGGAGAGCTCCCGGTGCAGGATCGGCGCGACCTTTGCGCCGAGCAATTCCGTCGCGTGCATCAGCTTCGCGTGGGGCACCGACGCGGCGTTCATCTGGAACGTCACGCGCGTGATGCCACCGAGTGCCTCGCTGTGGCGCAGGATCTTTTCGGCCACCTCGTTGGGCTCGCCCAGCAGCCATGCGCCTTTGGGCGTCAGATTCGCGTCGAACTGTGCGCGGGTCATCGGCGCCCAGCCGCGCTCCTTGCCGATGTCCGTCATCACCCGCGCGAAGCCGGGGTAGAAGTCCTCGGCCGCCTCCTTCGACGTGTCGGCGACGTAGCCGAGCGCGTGCATGCCGACCCTCAGCTGGTCCGGCGTGTAGCCGGCCCGCCGACCGGCCTCGCGATAGAGGTCGACGAGGGGCCGGAAACGGTGCGTCTGGCCGCCGATGATCGCGACCATGAGCGGAAGGCCGAGGAGGCCTGCGCGAACGAACGATTCCGGGGTCCCGCCGACGCCGACCCAGATCGGCAGCCGCTCCTGCATCGGGCGCGGATAGACGCCCTGACCGGCCAGGGGAGGCCGGAACTGGCCGGACCAATGCGGGTGCTCGTCGTCGCGGAGCTTGAGCAGGAGCTCGAGCTTCTCCGCGAAGAGCGCGTCGTACTCACCGAGGTCGAGACCGAACAGCGGGAACGCGTCGATGAACGAACCGCGGCCGACGACCATCTCCGCGCGGCCCAGTGAGATGAGGTCGAGCGTCGCGAACTGCTGGAACAGGCGCACCGGGTCGACCGCGCTGAGGACCGCCACGGCGCTGGTGAGGCGTATGCGCTTCGTGCGTGCGGCCGCCGCGCCGAGGATCACCGCCGGTGCGGAGTCCAGGAACTCCCGGCGATGGTGCTCGCCGATGCCGAACACGTCCAGGCCGACCTGGTCCGCATATTCGATCTGCGCGATCAGGTTGCGCATGTGGTCGGCGGGGCGCAGCGCCAGGCTTGCGTCGTCGTACGCGAGCGCGAAGCTGTCAATACCGATCTGCATCGGCATAGGCAACGCACCGCGCGCGGAAATATTCCGATGCCGCACACTAACGGCGTGCGCAAGCGCAAGGTCGCGATCCTCGGCGCCTCGGGAACGGTCGGCCAGCGCTTCATCAGCCTGCTCGCGGGCCATCCGTGGTTCGAGCTCGCGGCCCTGACCACCTCCGACGCGAAGGCCGGCAAGCGGTTCGGCGACGCCACGGCCTGGCTGTTCGGCGCGGACATGCCGGCGGGCGTCGCGGACATGAGGCTCGCGCCGACGCGCGCGGACGTCGACGCGGAGATCTGCTTCTCGGCGCTTCCCGGCGAGGCGGCCCAGCAGTGGGAGACCGAGCTCGCGAAGGCCGGCCACCACGTGTTCTCCAACGTGAGCACGCACCGCCAGGATGCGGACGTGCCGCTCATCATCGCCGAGGTGAACCCCGACCACGCCAAGGCGCTCGAGGTCCAGCGGAAGAGGCGGGGCTGGTCGGGCTCGATCGTCACGAACGGCAATTGCTCGGCGATCACGTTCTCGCTCGCCGCCGCGCCGCTGCATCGAGCCTTCGGCATCGAGCGCGCGGTCGTCACGACGATGCAGGCGGTGTCCGGCGCGGGCTACCCCGGCGTGCCGTCGCTCGACGCGATCGACAACGTGATCCCGTTCATCGGCGAAGAGGAAGAGAAGATGGAGCGCGAGACGAAGAAGTTCCTCGGCTCCTGGGACGGCGCATCGTTTCACGACGCGGCCATCGCGTTCTCCGCGCATTGCAACCGCGTCTCCGTGCGCGACGGGCACACCGTGACGGTGTCGCTGACGCTGCGCGGGAAGCCGAGCGTGTCCGACGTCGTCGACGCGCTGCGCACCTTCCGCGGGCGTCCGCAGGAGCTTCGGCTCCCGACCGCGCCCGAGTGCCCGGTCATCGTGCGTGAGGAGCGAGACCGCCCGCAGCCGATCCGCGATCGCGACGCCGGGCGCGGCATGTCGGTGGTCGTCGGACGCGTGCGCGAGGATGCTGTGCTCGGATACAAGTACGTCGCGCTCGGCCACAACACCATCCGTGGAGCGGCCGGCGCATCGATCCTCAACGCCGAGCTGCTCGCGGCCGAGGGGCTCATTTGAGCCTGACCCTCGGGCCAACGGGCGCGACGGCGTCCGCCTCCGAGACCTTCACCATGCGTCTCGACCGCCTCCCGCTCAATAGCTTCCACTGGCGCCTGCTCGTCGTGTCCGGCATCGGCTGGCTCTTCGACGCGATGGACGTGATCCTCATCTCGTTCCTGCTCGTCCCGATCGGCCGCGAATTCGCGCTCGATGCGACGCGCACCGGTCTTGTCGCGAGCGCGGGATTCGTCGGGATGTTCTTCGGCGCGTCCGTGGCCGGCCGCCTCGCCGACCGCTATGGCCGGCGGGTCGTCTTCTCGTCGACACTCGTGCTCTTCTCGGTCGGCGCGCTGCTCTCGGCCGCCGCGCCGACGTTCGAGACACTGCTCCTCGCGCGCGTCATCGCGGGGCTCGGGTTGGGCGGCGAGCTCCCCGTGGCCGCGACCCTCGTGTCCGAGTTCTCGCCGCGGGCCCAGCGCGGCCGGATGATCGTGCTCCTCGAGTCCTTCTGGGCGTATGGCACGCTCGTCGCGGGGCTCATCGCGATCGTCGTGCTGCCGGCGTACGGCTGGCGCTGGGCCTTCGCCGTCGGCGCGCTCCCCGCGCTGTACGCGGCGTACCTGCGGACCGCGCTCCCGGAGTCGCCGCGCTATCTCGCCGAGCGCGGCCTCGCGGCCGAGGCCGACGCGGTCGTGCGCC
>JBGQFO010000034.1:0-15445 GCA_041496945.1 Candidatus Limnocylindria bacterium
ACGAGCGTGATCGCGACCGCGAGCGCCGTGTCGCTCACGCGGTCAGCGAGGAGATCGACGCCGTAGCCCACGGCCATGCCCACGACCACGCCGCCAACGAGCGCGCCGACGAACGCGCCGGATGCGTCGAGCAGCGAGAACGCCCCGGCTGACGCCGCGGCGACCGCGAAGCGATAGACGACGAGGGCGGTCGCGTCGTTCACCAGGCTCTCGCCCTCGAGGATCGTCACGATGCGGCGTGGCACGCCGAGCCGCTGAAAGATCGCCGTCGCGGCGACGGCGTCCGGCGGCGCGACGATGCCGCCCAGCGCGAACGCACCGGGCCATCCGAGCGCGGGCACGAGCGCGTGCGCGACGAATGCGACGAGCGCGCTGGTGAACAGCACGAGACCGAACGCGAGCAGGACGATGGGACGCAGGTTGGCCCTGAATTCGCGCAGCGAGGTGAAGTAGCCACCGGCGAACAGGAGGGGCGGGAGGAAGCCGAAGAACACGAGATCCGGGGGCAGCTCCACCTGCGGGACGCCCGGCACGAAGCTGAGGGCCAGCCCGCCGATGACCATGACGATCGGGGTCGACGCGCCCAGGCGCCGCGAGAGCGCGGTGAGCATGACGACCGCGACGAGCAGGAGCACGAGCTGGATCTCGCCCATGGAGGAGGAGGGTACCTAGGGGGCGCGCTCCTCGACGTACGCCTTCTGCAGCCGCTCCGCCACCTGCTGGAGCCAGCGCAGCTCGGTGAGCCCGGCACGCGCCACGACCATGCCACGGGTGAACGCGAGCCAGGGCTTGAGCGTCCCCGACACGAGTCCGAGCCAGGTCGCGCTCGTCGCGTCGACCTTCGGGCCCTTCCCCTTCGGATCGGCGACCTCGGCCGAGAGCGCGCCGTCACCCGCGCCGAGCTCGATCGCCTCGTCCGTGTCGGTGAACCGCAGCAGCGCGCGTCCCTTCCGGACGTCCGCGAGATTCGCGATCACGTGCTCGTCCAGGGACGCGGCGTGCAGGATCTCGAGCACGAGATCGCGCGCCGGTGACGCGCGCGGCGGCGCGGTCGCGGCGACGCGCGCGGCTTCGATCGCCTCCGCCAGCCGGGTCATGCGAGCTTCAGATCGCTGCGCACCGCGGTCGGGATCTCGGTCCCGCGATGGCGAAGCACGAAGAACGCCGCGGCGCCGATCATCGCGCCGTTGTCGGTGCACAGACGCGGCGGCGGGACGACCAGCGGGTGACCGATGCGCTTCGCGATCTCTTCGCGGAGCGCGAGGTTCGCGGCCACGCCACCGCCGAGGAGCACCGTGTCGACCGCGTGCTCGGCCGCGGCGCGGGCGGTCTTTTCGGCCAGCATCTCGGTGATCGCCTTCTGGAACGACGCGGCGACGTCCGCGACCGGGACCTCCCCCTTCGCCTCGAGCGATCGGACCAGCCGCATGACCGCGGTCTTCAGACCGGAGAACGAGAAGTCGTAGCGGTCACCGCCCGACCCGCGGGGCAGCGGGAAGGCGCTCGGGTCGCCGTTCTTTGCGGCCTGCTCGATGAGCGGACCGCCCGGGAAACCCAGCCCGAGCAGGCGCGCCACCTTGTCGAACGCCTCGCCGGCGGCATCGTCGATCGTCCGGCCGAGCGCGCGGAAGCGGCGGTGACCCTCCATGAGCACGAGGTCGCTATGCGCTCCCGAGACAACGAGCACGATCGCCGGGATCGCCGGCTCCGGGGGCGCCGCCTCGCCCTCGTAGAGCCAGTTCGCGTAGACGTGACCCTCGAGGTGATTCACGCCGACGAAGGGCAGACCGGCGGCCAGCGCGAGTCCGCGCCCGTAGTTCGCGCCCACCAGGAGACAGCCGACCAGACCCGGGCCGACCGTCGCCGCGATCGCGTCCACGCCGCGCAGCTCGATGCCCGCGTCGCGGAGCGCCGTCTGCGCGATCGCGTCGAGCGTGCGCAGGTGCTCGCGCGCCGCGACCTCCGGCACGATGCCGCCGGTCTCCTGGTGCGCGAGCTGCGACGCGACGACGTTCGAGATGATGCGGCGCCCGTCGTCGACGACGGCGACGCCGGTCTCATCGCAGGACGTCTCGATCGCGAGGATCCTCATCTATCTCTCGGCTTCGCCTCGAGACACGCTCAAGGCTGGTGGATTCACTATTCCGCCTCGAGGGCGGCGCGCAGCTGCGCGATCCGCTCGCGGACGCCGCGGTCGCGCAGACGCTCGGTCCACATGATGATCGCGTCCTCGTTGTTGTCCGAGTAGTAGCGGCGGCGGATCCCGGCGGGGCGGAAGCCGTATTTCTCGTAGAGGCGCTGCGCGGGGAGATTCGACGCGCGCACCTCGAGCGTGAGCCATTCCGCGCCGAGCCGCTCGGCGCGCTCGAAGATCGAAAGCAACATGCGCTCGCCGATCTTCCGCCGCCGGTACTCGGGCAGCACCGCGAACGTGGTGATGTGCGCCTCGTCGAGGGACAGCCAGAGCCCGGCGTAGCCGACGATGTGGTCGCCCTCCTTCGCGACGAGGTAGTGGGCGTTCTTGTTCTGCGTGAGCTCGTGGCGGAACGCGTTCGCCGGCCAGGGCAGGGGGAACGAGGCGTTCTCCACGAGCTGGACGGCGGGGATGTCCTCGATGCGCATGTCCTCGATGACGACCGGGTAGAGGGCGACCACCGTCACGACCTCCTCGGCAGACCGAGCGCGGCGTCGCCGCTCGGCACCGGGGCGAAGGGCTGGTCGAACGACGACCGGATCGACGGCTGCTTCACGTAGATCGGCTCGATCTCTCCGAGCTTTGCCTGCGGCGCCGCCTCGAGCGCGCGCCAGCCGAGCTCCGCGAGGTAACCGGCGCGGCGCATGCGCGACGCGGGCTCTGCGAAGATCGCCTTCGGGCCGAGCAGGTCGCGCAGCAGCTGCTCGGCCTCCGCGTCCATCTCTCCGACGAAGAGGGTGTGCGTGCCGATCTGACGGCACAGGTCAGGGAGCGTCGCGACGATGAACGGCGACCGCCGCATCCACTTGCGGTTCCGCTCCTGATAGAGCGCGGCGTACCACTCGGTCCGGCCGGCGGGCAGGAGGGCGCAGGTGCGCTGCTTCGAATGCGCGTGCGGGTATGCGAGCACGTCGAGCGTCGAGATGCCAACGAGCGACGCACCGGCGCCGCGCGCGATGCCCTGGGCGGCGGCGATCGCGACCCGCAGACCGGTGAATGAGCCCGGCCCGGTGGCCACCGCGACGCGATCGACGTCCGCGAGGCTCTTCCGCGCGTACGTGAGCAGCCGCTCGATGGTCGGGAAGAGCTCGTCGCCGTGACGGCGCTGCGCGTGCCAGGTCTCCTCCGCGAGGACATCGCGGCCGTCGTACAGCGCGACCGATGCCCAGGCGGTCGACGTGTCAAGCGCCAAGAGAGTCATGGAACCCCCGCAGCAGCTCGCCCGAGCGCGGACCGGTGGCCTCGAGGAGCACGCGGCGCTTCGTGTCGGCGATGTGCTCGAGATGGATGTCGACGCGATCGGCGGGCAGGCCGGCCTGGGCGCGGTCCGGCCACTCGATGACCGTGATGCCGCCGCCCTCGAGCGCCTCCTCCCACCCGGTGGTGCCGAGGTCCTGGCCCTCGAGACGGTAGAGGTCGAGATGGAAGAGCGGCATGCGTCCACCGTAGTGCTCGTGGAGGATCACGAACGTCGGGCTCGACACGTCCCCGGCGTCCAGGCCAAGCCCCGCGGCGACGCCCTTCGCGAGCACGGTCTTCCCCGCACCCAGCTCGCCCCACAGGGCGAGGACGTCGCCCGGCCGCGCGAGGCGCGCAAGCCGCTCGCCGATCCGCTCGGTGTGAAGCGACGAGTGCGAAACGAGGTCCACGGTCTCGACGCTACGCGGTGCGTCCGTCCGATGCTCCGCGGAGGAACTTGCGGCGCTCACGGATGAGCCGGATGGTAAGCCCGAGGAACGAGCCGAAGATCGCGGCCCAGATGAGCAGCCAGATGTCGCGGGGAAGCACACAGAACAGGTCGAGCGGCGTCCCGGTGGCGCACCCGAGCGTGGCCGCGAACGAGGCGGCGAGCGGAACGAAGCCGAGCAACCCGACGACGCCGCGCCTGCGGCCGAGGCGTTGCTGCGCCGCCTCGAACTCCGCGCGGCGGCGCTCGGCCTCGCGGTCGACGCGCTTCTTCTTCGCCATCGGTGCTGAGGCTAGCCGCGGTCGGCGGAGAACGGCCGGACGTTGGCGGCGGGGATCCGGCCATCCGGCGTGCCGACCGCCGGCGCCGCGATCTCACTCGGAAAGGCGATCTCGCCGGAGAGGGCCGCCGGCCAGTCGAGCGGTCGCACCGCGGCCCAGTCGGCGACGAGCGCGAGCGCCGGCATGCGCAGGTCGACCGCGTATGCGTCCGCCGGGGCGAAGGCGAAGAGCCGGGCCGACGCGGTGTGGATCGACGCGCGGGCGCCGGCCAGGGCGACGAGCGGCGCGAAGATCGAGACCGGAAGCGGTCCGCTGCCGAACCCGAGCAGGCAGAGCACGGTCGGCACGTCGCCGCGCGTGGGGTCGCCGTGCGCGGACACGTCGTCGCCGTACATGACGCGCAGCCCCGCGGCCGGCACCGCGCCCGCGACGACCGCCGCGACGCCACAGGCATGCGCGCGCGCGATCGCCTCCGGACCGGACAGTCCGCCGCCGACGAGGATGCGGTCCCGCTGCCGGACGTCGACACGCGAGGGCGGCAGCTCGTCACCCGGGCCATCCACCGCGACGGCCAGCTCCCCGATCGCGTCCGGTCCGTAGCCGGCGACGCCCTGCAGGGCCCACGCGCGGCCGACGACGGTGATCGATGCCTCGGTGGACGCGGTCACGAGGCCATCGAGCGTCGCGCGGACCGACCAGCGGTCGACGATCGGCGCGAACTCGAGATCGCCGTCGGCCCGCACGTGCACGAGCCGTCCCTCGAAGGGGGCGCTCACCGCGCGCGCGAAGCGGCGGCCGGTGCGTGCGATGATCGCGCCCCGCTCGACCTCCGCCCCGGGTGGCACGCGCATCACTCGACCCAGGTCCTGGGGGGCGACGCCCAGCGTCCGCGCGGCCGCGATGCGGACAGACGAGCCGCACGTCGTACCGGCCGCGATGACGTCACCCGCGCGGACGGCATCGCCGACGGCGGCGCGCTGTGTCGCGCCGATGGGCAGGCCGTGCACCGCCGTCTGGTCGCCGTATCGCCAGCTCATGACGCGGCCCCCTCGGACGGGAGGGTCGCGAGCGCCGCGGACCAGCGGCCGAGCGCGGGCAGGCGCTCGGCGTCCCGCAACGGGAGCTCGAGCGGTCGGCCGCGCGCGTCGACCACGACGCCCAGCGCGAGCGCATCAGCGGTCGCGCGCTCGGACGCGCCGCCGGTCGCGAGCTCGACCGGGCCGCTCGTCTTCACGAGGAATAGCGCGCCACGCGCTACGCGCTCCTCGACCGTGCCCGTCCCGTCGGTGACCGTCACGCTGGTGGGCCGCCGCGGCCACAGCGTGGCGACGAGCGCGAGCGGCTCGACCGTCACGCCGACGGTCTCCGACGAACGCGATCCGAGTGCCCCCGCGGCGACGAGGGCATCGGGACGCTCGCGCGAGACGAGGAGCGTGCCCTCAGGTCCGATCGCGTCGATCGTCGCGATGACGGTCTGCGCTGGGCGCGGGAAGCGCGCGAGCTCGCCCGCGCACACGATCGCCGCGGCGCCGCGGAGGGAGCCGACCGCCAGCCCGGCGCGTTCGGCCTCGCGCAGCAGCTGCGCGATCGCTTCCCTCGCGAGCGACATCTCGATCGCGAGCGTGAGGGCGCTCGGCGGGATCGCGTCCGGCCAGCGCGCGCGATTGAAGACGCGCTCGAGCAGCGCCGGCGCGTCGATGGCCCGCGGGATCCAACGACGGACGCGCTCGAGGCCGGCGCGGGCGACGATGCGATCCGCGCCGCTCCCGACGCCCAGGCGCGTGTGCGCCGCGAGCACCACGCTGGACTCCGTCGCGAGCACGAGCGACGTGCTCGCCCCGCTCACGTCGACGACGAGCGTGATGCGTGCCGTCGCGCCGGCCAGGGATCGGGCCGCGGACTCGATCGCCTCGTCGCGCAGCACGACGTCCTCGCCGCCGCGCCGTATCTCGCGCAGCCGCCCAACGATCGCGTCATGCGCCTGCGCGCCCGACCGACCGGCGATGGCCTCCACCCGGAGCGGCGCCGCGCTGCGCGCGATCCGCGCGCGAACGGGCTCGTCGGCGACGACGAGGAGCGCCGGCGGCTGCGGCTGACCGGCGCACCCGCCGCGAAGCGCCTCCACCAGGTCGATCACGCCGCCGGGGTCCCCCGCGCCCGCGACCACGAGCACCGCGTCGGGCCGGGCGTCGCGGAGCGTGGCGGCAAGATCGACGAACGAGACGCGCGTGTCGGCGACGAACGTGGCGACGACGTCGGCACACGCGCCGAGCGCGGCGGCGCGCGCGGCGGCGAGCCGTGCCGGCTCGCGCCCCGCGAAGATCGCGAGACGGAGCGGCGCGCCGATGACCACACGGAGATCGGCGCCGTCGATCCGTCCACCGATGCGCCGAGCGCTCGCCTCGTGCGCGACGTCGACCGTGGCCGCCAGCCCGGTCGCTGTCGCGACACTCAAGGCGTCGCTGCGACGCTCGGCGAGCGGCTCGCCTCCGCCACGAAGGCCTCGAAGATGCGCGCCGCGGCCTCGTCGACCTCTTGCGTGCGCTCGGGATGCCACTGGACGCCGACGACCCAGCGGTGATCTTCCGACTCGAACGCCTCGACCAGGCCATCGTGGAACACGGTCGGCCGCAGCCGCGGCGCGAGGCGCTTGGTCGTGACGGCCTGGTGGTGCCGCGAATTCACGCGCATGTCGCCGGCACTCGTCGCCCGCGCGAGCTTCGTGCCCGCCGCAACGCGCACGGTGTGCGTGATGAGGTCGTCGCCCTTCGCCTGGTGCCCCTTCACGTCCAGGGCGAGCGTCCCGCCGAGAGCGACGTTCAGCAGCTGGAAGCCACGGCAGATCCCGAGGATCGGCAGGTCCGCGTCGAGCGCGCGGCGCGCGGCCGACAGCTCGAGCTCGTCCCGCTCCGCGATGACGTTCTCGCACACGCGGTCGGGGTCGGCCGCGCCGTACCGCTCCGGCGCGATGTCCCCGCCGCCGGAGAAGCAGATGCCCGCGAGATCGGCCGGCAGGCGCTCGCTGGGCGCGACGACGACGACCTCCGCGCCCGCGTCACGCAGCGCGCGCACGTAGCGCTCGCGTGATGCGAGGTTCGCGGGTGTGCGGGCGTCGGACACGGTGAGGGCGATGCGCGGTCGCGTCATCGCCTCAATGCTAGCGAGCGCGCTCGATCAGCTCGACGAGCACGCCGCCGGTCGCGCGCGGATGGATGAACGCCACCTGTCCTTCCACCCCGCGGCGCGGCGCCCGGTCGATGAGCTCGACGCCCTCGCGCGCGAGCCGATCGAGCGTGCCCGCGAGGTCGGCCACCTCGTAGCAGAGGTGATGCATCGTGGCGCGTCCGCACTCGGCGAGGAACCGGGCGACGCCGGACTCCGTGTCGGTCGGCTCGAGGAGCTCGATCCGCGATCCGCCCTTCGTCATGAAGACGACGCGGACCCGCTGCTCGGCGAGAACATGCTCCGGGCCGGCGGCGTAGCCGAGGACGTCGCGGTGGAAGGGGATGGCCTCCGCGAGAGATGGGACGACCACGCCCACATGATGGAGCGCCCCGACACCCTCGAGCGCAGTCATCCGCGCGGCGGCACGTGGACGCCGAACACGCCGCGCAGATCCTCGCTGATCTCGCCGAGCGTCGCGCCCGCGCGCACCGCCGCGAGGATGAGGGGCACCAGGTTCGCGGATCCGCGCGCACCGGAAACCAGGTCCGCGCGCGCCCGCGACGCGGCCGCGGCGTCGCGCCGGGCGCGGTACGCGCGGAGGTCGTCCGCTCGCCGTCTCGCCAGCCGTTCGTCGACGCGCAGGAGCTTCGGCCCAGCCTCGGCGCCATCGGTGCGGTACGCGTTCACGCCGACGACGATCTGCTCCTTGCTCTCGACGGCGCGCTGCTGCCGGTAGGCCGACTCCTCGATCTCGCGCATCGGGTAGCCGCTCTCGATCGCGGCGAGCGCGCCGCCCGCCGCGTCGATCTTCGCGATCTCCGCGTGCACGCGTCGCTCGATGTCGGCGGTGAGCGCCTCGATGGCGTACGCGCCACCGAGCGGGTCGACCGTGTCGGCCACGCCGGACTCCTCGGCGATGATCTGCTGGGTCCGGAGCGCGATCCGCGCCGACTCCTCGGTCGGGAGCGCGAGCGCCTCGTCATACGCGTTGGTGTGAAGCGACTGCGTCCCGCCGAGGACCGCCGCGAGCGCCTCGATCGCGGTGCGCACGATGTTGTTGAGGGGCTGCTGCGCCGTGAGCGTCGAGCCCATGGTCTGGGTGTGGAACCGGAGTGCCAGCGCCGCCGGGTCCGTCGCCCCGAAACGGTCGCGCATGATGGCGGCCCACACGCGCCTGGCCGCGCGGAACTTCGCGACCTCCTCGATGAGCGTGGAGTGCGCCGCGAAGAAGAAGCTGAGCTGCGGCGCGAACCGGTCGACGGAGAGTCCGCGCCCTGTCGCGCTCTCGACATACGCGATCGCGTCCGCGAAGGTGAAGGCGAGCTCCTGCACGGCGTTCGAGCCGGCCTCGCGGATGTGGTAGCCGCTGATCGAGATGGGGTTCCAGCGCGGCATCCGCTCCGCGGCGAAGGCGATGAGGTCGGTCGCGAGGCGCATCGACGGCCGCGGCGGATAGATGTAGGTGCCGCGGGCGATGTATTCCTTCAGGATGTCGTTCTGGGTCGTGCCGCCAAGCCGTTCGGCCGGCGTGCCCTGCTTCTCACCGACCGCGATATACAGCGCGAGCAGGATGGGCGCGGTCGCGTTGATCGTCATCGACGTGGTCACATCGGCCAGCGGGATCTGCGCGAAGAGGCGCTCCATGTCGTCGACCGTCGCGATCGACACGCCCACCTTGCCCACCTCGCCCGCGACGCGCGGGTCGTCGGGGTCGTAGCCCATCTGCGTCGGCAGGTCGAACGCCGTCGAGAGGCCGGTCTGGCCGTTCGCCAGGAGCGAACGGAAGCGCGCGTTGGTGTCTTCGGCCGTCCCGAAGCCCGCGTACTGCCGCATCGTCCAGAGACGCCCGCGGTACATGTTCGGCTGGACGCCGCGCGTGTAGGGCGACTCGCCGGGCAGGCCCGCGGAGGTCGCGGCCTCGCGCGAGCGCTCGTCGTCCGAATACACGGTGTCGAGCGGCGCGCCGTAGGTCGTCTCGAAACGCTTGCGATCCTTCGCGCGCGGGCGTTCAGCCACGCGGCGATGGTACGGCTCGGCTTCGCCTTCGCCGGCTGCTGGCGTGTGCGCTTCGCGCCAGGCCGCAGTAAGCCGCTCTAGCGCGGCCGCAGGGTGAGACGTCCCTCGATCTCGCCGATGCGGTCCTTCGAGAGAGCCATCGGCTTCGTCTGGCCGCTCGCCCAGAGCGGAGTCTGATCGCCCCAGTGGCGCGCGAACGGCTGGCCGCTCTGCCCGGTGGGGATGATCGAGACGGACGCGTCGACGTCACCGAGATCGACGATCTGCCGCTCCGACGCGTGGCTGCGGATCGCGAACGGCTTGGTGAGCGAGTACGCGCCGTTGTTCGGCGAGTAGCCGTCGCCGGCGCGCTTCACCGGCCCGATGGTCAGCAGCAGGTCGAGCGGCTTCACCGCGGAGAGCGGGTGCTCGAAGGAGATGGTGTGGAGGTCGCCCCAGCGCCACTTCGTGACATCGGACCCCAGGCGCCTGACCAGGTCCTTCGCCGCGGCGTCGAGGGCCGCGCCGGAGAGCGCATCGCGGCCGGTCACCGCTGGATCGCCCAGCTCGACGAACCACGGGCTGCTGGCGCTGCCGAGGAGCTGATAGAGCGCGAAGGTCGGCCGCCCGTTCGTCTCGTAGTCATCGAACAGCGTGGCGCCGAGCTTGTCGGAGAACACCAGGCGCGTCATCTGCCCGAGCCAGGATTCGTAGACCGCCGCGCCGGTCGAATCGACCGTCAGCGAGCCGTCCCACTCGCGCACGACGCGCTGCAGCTGCTGACCGAGCGCGGTCGTGGGCTTCCCCGACACGATGGCATCGCGGTACCGCTGGACGGGGAGCGAGGTGTAGTCGTTCTGGAGACGGCTCATCGCGGCGATGTCGGCGCTGCGCTGCTGAACCAACACGGAGCGTAGATAGGCGTAGCGGAAGCCGGGATCCCATTCGCCGTTGTAGCCGACCGCCGACGGCGCGCTCACCGGTCGGTTGTTCGCGTTGAGGATCAGGCCGTCGGCCGGGTCGAGCACCGAGGGGTTCGCGTCCGCGGGAAGCAGGCCGCGCCACTCGTACGCGCCCGTCCAGCCAGGCACGGGCATGCGGCCGTCACCCGGCCGATCCGGCAAGCGGCCCACCATCAGGTAACCGATGTGGCCGTCGGTGTCGGCGTAGCACGCCGAGAGCGACGCGCCGACGAAGTCCGAGGCCGCGCGCTTGAACTCGTCGAACGAGCGCGCCTGATCCATGCCCAGCACCGCGTCGAGCGTTCTCGTCGCATCCAGGGCGCTCCAGCGGAGCGCGAGCTGCGCCTTCTGGCCGTCCAGGACCGGCGTGAGGATCGGACCGTGGCGCGTGATGGCGACGTCGAGGGTCACCGGGTCGGCGCGTCCCTTCACGCGTATCGATTCCCGAAGGAACGTGGCGGCCTCGTAACGTCCCTGGAACTCGTAGCGATGCAGATCGTTCGGGTCCTGGTGCTCGACGAAGAGGTCCTGCGTGTCGGCGTATGCGTAGGTGAAGCTCCACGCGACCTTGTCGTTGTGCCCGATGACCACGCCCGGCACGCCCGGGATCGCGAATCCGATGAGCGAGAGGTCGCCCGTCGCCAGCGCCACCTCGTACCAGATCGAGGGATTGCGCACGGGAAGGTGCGGGTCGCCGGCGAGCAGCGGCTTGCCGCTCTTCGTCTTCGCGCCGGAGAGCGCCCAGCAGTTCGAGCCGAGGCCCTCGCCGGCGCCGCCGAGGATCCCGGCGAGCGCGGCCGCGCCCGGGACCCCGGCACCCGGCGCGAGATCGGCCGCGACCTCGGCCCAGGCGTTCTTGTCGTAGGCGACGGCGGTCCCCGGATCGGGCAGCAGCACGGGGAGGACGTCGAGGCCGAGGCGCTCCGCAAGCCCGGCGCGCAGCAGCTCCTGGGTGTAGTTGCCCGCGGCGTCGTAGAGCTGCAGCTTCGCGAGGCTCACCGAGTCGACGGCCGACCAGGGCTCGGGCTTGTAGCCGAGGATGAGGAACTCGACCGGCAGGCTGTCGGCGTGTTGCTCGATGAACTTGTTCACGCCGTCGGCATAGGCCTGCAGGACCTCGAGCGCGGCCGGCGACGCGATGGCGAGATCGAGGGCCGCGGCGCGCGCCAGGCCGACCGTGCGCATGAACTTGTCCGAATCGAGACCCGGCTCCCCGAGCACCTCCGCCAGGCGCCCGGCGGCGGCTCGCCGGTATAGGTCCATCTGCCAGAGACGGTCCTGCGCGGTCACGTAGCCCTGGAGGAAGAACACGTCGTGCCGGTCGGCCGCGAAGATGTGCGGCACGCCGAAGCGATCGCGCAGCACGTCGGCGCGCTCGTGGAGACCGAGGAGCCGCTCGTCGCCGTCGATCGCCGGCAGCGGGCGGAAGAACACCAGACCGAACGCCGTGACCAGGGTGGCCAGCAGCAGGACGAGCACGGCGGCGACGACGATGAGCGTGCGGGGCCGCTTCATTCGACCTCGCTCAGCACGGCGAGCACCGCGCCACCCTCGACCTTCATCCCGACGCGGGCGTCGAGCCTCACCACCCGCGCGCGCACGGGCGCGCGCAGCTCGTTCTCCATCTTCATGGCCTCCAGCGTGCAAAGCGGCGCGTCCCGCTCGACGATGTCGCCCTCCTTCACGTGAACGGCGCGCAGCAGACCGGGCATCGGGGCCCGGAGCTCGTGCCGCCCCGACGCATGTTGACGCGTGCCGCGCGACGCCGCGAGTGCCCGTTCGTCGACGGCGCTCGCGTCGACCTCACGGCCGTCGACCAGCAGGCGCATCGGCTCCCGTGTGAGGAGCGTGATCTCGTGCGTCCGCCCCTCGAGAACGACCTGCCACTGCCGGCCACGGACGATCTCGTCCAGCTGCGCCGCGACGGCCTCGCCGTCGACAAGCGCGCGGCCGCCCGTGTCAATCTCGACGCCGAGCGCGTGATCGGCCACGCGGACCTCGTACCTCATCGCAGGGCATCCTCGCGCGCGGTGCGCTGCCACGCCGTCGCGACGCCGTTCGCGACGTGCGACGCGCGGACCCGCGTGGCGAGCACCGCGACGAGGGCGGCGGCCGTCAGCGCGCTGCCTTCGAGCTCGGCGGGCGACGCCGGCGGCCAGTGCGCCGCGACAAAGCCCGTGTCGTAGCGGCCGGCGACGAAGTCCGGATCGTCCAGGGTGTGCGCGTGGAAGGCGAGGCTCGTGGGCAGCCCGGCGACGATCGTCTCGCGCACCGCGCGGCGCGCACGCGCGAGCGCGGTGGCGCGGTCCTCCCCCCAGACCACGATCTTCGCCAGGAGCGGGTCGTACTCCGTGGGCACGCGCATCCCCTCGAAGAGCGCGTGCTCGACCCGGACGCCGGGCCCGGATGGGAGACGCAGCAGCGCGATCGTGCCGCTCGCCGGGACGAACCCGCCCGGCGCGTCCTCGGCCGTGACGCGAAGCTCGATCGCCGCGCCGCGCCGGATCACATCGTCCTGCGTGAAGGGCAGCCGCTCGCCCGCGGCGACGCGGAACTGGAGCGCGACCAGATCCAGGCCGGTCACGAGCTCGGTCACCGGGTGCTCGACCTGCAGACGCGTGTTCACCTCGAGGAAGAACACCTCACCCCGTTCGCCGACGAGGAATTCCACGGTCCCCGCGTTCCGGTAGCCGGCCCTCCGCGCGATGCGCACCGCGGCGTCGCCGATCCGCGCCCGGAGCGCGGCGTCGACCGAGGGCCCCGGCGACTCTTCGATGAGCTTCTGGTGCCGCCGCTGCACCGAACAGTCGCGCTCGCCGAGCCACACCACGTTCCCGTGGTCGTCGGCGATGAGCTGCATCTCGATGTGACGCGCGCCGTCCACCAGACGCTCGAGGAACAGGTCGGGCGTGCCGAACGCGCCCGCGGCCTCGCCGCTCGCGACGCGCCAGGACGCCTCGAGCTCCGCGGCGGTCCGCACGACGCGCATGCCCTTCCCGCCACCACCTGCGGCGGCCTTCAGCATCACCGGGTAGCCGACGCGCGTGGCAGCCGTGCGCGCCGCGGCCAGATCGCGCAGCGCCTCGCTCGTGCCCTCGACCACCGCGACGCCGGCCTCGGCCGCGAGGCGGCGCGCACGCGTCTTCTCGCCGAGCAGGCGCTGGACGCCGGCGGGTGGACCGACGAAGCAGAGCCCGGCGGCCTTCACGGCGCTCGCGAAGTCCGCGTTCTCGGCGAGGAAGCCGTAACCGGGGTGCACCGCGTCGCAGCCGGAGCGCTGCGCGACCGCGACGAGCTTGTCGATCGCGAGATAGCTCTCACGCGGCGCCGCCGGTCCGATCAGGTAGGCCTCATCCGCGAGACGCACGTGGAGCGCGTCGCGATCCGCCTCGCTGTACACGGCGACCGCGGCCAGGCCCAGATCGCGGCAGGTCCGGATGATGCGGACCGCGATCTCCCCACGGTTCGCGATGAGGACCTTGCGGAGTGCCGTCACATCGGGTGGCTCAGCCGGCCCGCGCGCTCCATGACGGCACCTCGGCGAACTGCGTGTCCCAGGCGTGGAACTCGCCATCGGTCCACTGGGGGTCGGCCTCGAGGCACGCGCGAAGCATCATCCCTTCACCGTCCACCGTGTCGTCCCAGAGGATCTCCGTGCTGATGTAGCCCTTCGCGCGGATGCGCTCGCGATCGTCCCGTACACGTCTAGCCCAGGTCGCGGACCGCCCACTCGGGCGGATGCGCGTACGCCGAATCCCAACGGCCGAAGGTGCCGTCGATCCACTCCGGGTCCGCGTCGAGGCAGGTGCGGAGGCGCTTGAAGAAGGCGTCCTGCTCCGGCGAGTTCGCGTTCGCCAGGTACGACTCACGGCTGGTGAAGTGGACGACGAGGCACGCGCGACCCTCCTCCTTGTCTTCCCAGAGGATCTCCGCGCCGACGTAACCGATCGCGCGCTTTCGTTCGCGGTCGTCCCACTCCTTGCCCAGGGCGAGGAACTCGCGGATCCGATCCCTCCGGATCTTGAGGCGCGCGATCGTGCCGTACATCTCGACCTTCCTCCGTTAGAGCGGGATGTTCCCGTGCTTGCGTCGAGGGTTCGTGTCCCGCTTGCCGGCGAGCGAGCGTAGCGCGGCGGCGAGCTTCGGGCGCGTCTCGTGCGGCTCGATGACGTCGTCGATGTACCCGTGCGCCGCGGCGACGTACGGGTTCGCGAATTCCTCGACGTACCGCGCGACCAGGCGCCTCCGCTCCGCTTCGGGATCCTTCGCTTTCGCCAGCTCGTTGTGATACAGGATGCTCACCGCGCCCTCGGGCCCCATGACCGCGATCTCCGCCGTCGGCCAGGCCACGTTGTAGTCGCCGCGGATGTGCTTGCTCGACATGACGTCGTACGCACCGCCGTAGGCCTTGCGTGTGATCACGGTCAGCTTCGGCACCGTGGCCTCGGCGTAGGCGTACAGGAGCTTCGCGCCGCTTCGGATGATCCCGGCGTGCTCCTGCGCGGTCCCGGGCAGGAAGCCCGGCACGTCGACGAAGGTCACCAGTGGGATGTTGAAGGCGTCGCAAAAGCGCACGAAGCGCGCGGCCTTGGTGGACGCATCGATGTCCAGCACGCCCGCGAGCACCATCGGCTGTTGCGCCACGACCCCGATGGTCTTGCCGTCGAGGCGGGCGAACGCACAGATGATGTTGCGCGCCCAGCCCTCATGGACATGGAGCATGGCGCCATCGTCCACGACCCGGCGTATGGCCTCGTCCATGTCGTAGGGCTTCATCGCCGAGTCCGGCACGAGCGCGTCCAGCTCGGGGTCCTGGCGCTCCACCGGATCGTCGGTGGGTTTGACCGGAGCCGGGTCGAGGTTGTTCGCGGGGAGGTAGCCGACCAGACGGCGGATAAGCGCCAGGCATGCGGCGTCGTCGTCCGCCTGGAAATGCGCGACGCCGCTCCGCCGGGCATGGACATCGGCGCCGCCGAGCTCCTCCTGCGTGACCTCCTCGTTCGTCACCGTCTTCACCACGTTCGGGCCGGTGACGAACATGTAGGACGTGTCGCGGACCATGGCGACGAAGTCGGTGATCGCCGGCGAGTACACCGCGCCGCCGGCGCACGGGCCGAGGATCGCGGAGATCTGCGGCACGACCCCGGACGCGAGGACGTTG
>JBGQFO010000035.1:0-15373 GCA_041496945.1 Candidatus Limnocylindria bacterium
GCGGTCGACGAACGACACGCCGCGATCGGCGCGGAAGAAGAAGACCTGGCGGATGTTCCCGCCTGGCGCGCCGCCGTCCTGCAAGTCCACGGGGTCGATCTCGCGCCACTGGTACGTCGGCCCGCCCGCGGCGAGCACCGCGTCACGGAGCTTCGCGAGCGTCACCGTCGCGTCGACCGTGCCGTCGTTCGTCTCGCCGTTGTTGTCCTGGATCTCCTCGAGGCTGATGACGTCGGGCGAGAGCAGACGGTTCACGATGAGATCGGCCATCGTTGCGAACGTCGCGTCCCCCGGGTCGAGGTTCTCGACGTTGAACGTGGCGATCGTGAGCTCGTGCGCACCTGGCGCTGTCGTGGTCTCGCGCACGAGACCGCCGGCGACCTTCGTCGGTGCCGCCGTGAGCTCCACCATGAACAGCCCGAAGTTGTAGTCAACAACGCCCGTCACTGAGCCGGCGAACCGATCGCCGACATTGATCTGCGTCGGGAACGGCAGACCGAGGACCTTGAGGACCTCGTCGTCGACCACGATCTTCTCTGGGTTCTTGTCGGCGGCCGTGATGATCACGCCACCGTGGGCGGAACGGCTGGTCGCTCCGGCGCCGTTGTTCGCGAGCACCGAGATCTCGTTGAAGCTGTTCGATGGACCGGTGATCAGCGGATCCGGGATCGAGACCAGCATCGCCTCGAGGCTCTCCCAGAAGTCGATGCCGTCGGTGGCTGGATCGAACGTGCCGCTTGTCTCGACGTCGCCGCTCGCGGCGTCGTCCTCGATCACCTCGGTCGGCGGAGTGCGATCCGTGCCGATCACGATCGCGGCGGGTAGCGCGTTGCCGCTGCTGTACTTCGTGACGCTCACACCGGTGAGCTCGGTGACGGTCAGGTTCGCGCTCGCGGCGCCGCCGGGCCGGAATTCCTGGACCGTGCCCCGAACACTCACCGCGTCACCCGCCGAGACGGTCGGAGCCGATGAGGTGAAGACGAAGATGCCTTCCGACGTCGCGGGATCGGCATCCGCGTTGGGATCCTGCATGTAGAAACCGTTCGTTCGCTTCGCCGTGACCACCCCGGGGACGTTCTTCACCAGCGTGCCGCTCAGTGGCGATCGGTGGCCCGCGCCCTGGATGTCGTGGATCGGCGTCGGCGCGGCGATCGTGGTGAAGCTGAACACGTAATCGGCGGCCATGGTGTCCGGCGGGTCGTCGAGGTCCTGGTCCGAGACGCGTGCGGCCACCACGGTGACCGTGCACGCTTCGTCGCCCCCGAGATCGACCGTCGGGTCGAGCGTGAGGATGGTCGGTCCGCCGCTCACGGCGGCGGTGTGCGCTCCCGACACCGAGCACGAGATGGAGAACCATGGATCGCTCAGGTTCACGGGCTCGGAGAACGTGATGACGACCGTCGTATCGACCGCCACGTTCGCGGCACCCGCGAGCGGACTGGTGGCTGTCACGATCGGCGGTGCATCGACGACGCGCGGGGTGAGCGCGAAGCTGTCCACGGCCAGCCCGTCGTCCGAGCTCGGCACATCGAAGTCCGTCCAGCGCACCCAGAAGGTCGCGCCGGCCGGCACGGCGAGGAAGATGCTCGCCGCGAGCGAGGTCCGGTTGGCGGCGAGGTTGCCGTTCAGCGCGCCGACGGTGCCAGTGGTGATCGGGCTGCTGAAGTCCAGCGCGTCCACGTCGACCCAGGTGCCGGTCGCCAGACTCGTGGCGCTCAGGCTGTATTGGAAGTCGATGCGGTCGCGGTCAATGGTGCGAAGCGCGCCGAGACGCCACTGCTCGCCGGTGTAGGAGACGTCCAGCCGCGTGACGGCGACGCCGGTGTTGTTGGTGAATGACGCTCCGAAGATCGGGACCAGCGTCCCGCTGCGGAGCTCGCCGAGCGCGCGGTCGGCGTTCCCGACCGGTGCGCCGAACGAGTAGTGATCACCGGTCGTGCTCGATCCTGTCCCGACCGCGTACTTCCCGTCGTTCCGAGCGCTGCTGCCGCTCTCGCTGATCATCCAGCCGGTCGGAAGCACCGACGTGAGGGATGCATCGGGGCTGTTCGTCAGGGTGTCGAAGTCCTGGAGGTACGCGGTGCCGATAGAGGTGAGGCTGACGCTGCCGCCACCGCCGTCAGCGGCCAGCGCCCGTCCGGCGCTCACAGGCAACGACAGGAAGACCATCGCGAATACGACGACGACCGTCAGCAGGCGACGATCCATCCCCAACCCCCACACGCCACGCTCACACCAGCCGGCCATGCGAACGGAAGCCGCCAGAGCGTAGCCCAGTCGTGAAAGACTCGGATGTCGTGAGCCTGTGGCTGGAGGGCGTTCAGCGTTCCTATCCGCCTCTGGACGTTGATACCGCGGCGGACGTTGCCATCGTCGGCGGCGGGATCGCCGGCATCGCGACGGCGTACTTCCTGGCGAAGGGCGGCGCGAAGGTGGTCGTCCTCGAGGCGCGCGGTGTGGCCGAGGCGGCCAGCGGCCGGAACGCCGGATTCCTGCTCGCGGGGGTGGCCGAGAACTTCGTCGCCGCGTCCTCCCGCTACGGCGACGCGAACGCACTGCGCATCTGGCGGCTCACGAAGCGCACGCAGTCGCTGGTGCGCGAGCTCGTCGCCGAACATCGCATCGAGTGCCAGCTTCGCTGGAACGGCTCGGATCAGATCGCGGGCGACGATGTGGAGTGGCACGAGGTGCAGGAGAGCGCGCGCCTGCTCGCGACCCACGGCGTGAGCGTCCGGACCGACCCGGCGACGCGCACCGCGACGTATGCCGATGACGGCGACCTTCACCCCCTGCGCTGGGTGCGCGGGCTTGCCGGCGCAGCCGTGGCCGCCGGGGCGCGCATCCATGAGGACAGCCCGGTCAGCTCGGTCGTGAACGGCGCGGCTCGAACGGCGCGCGGGACCGTGCGCGCGGGCGCCGTCGTGCTCTGCACGAACGCCTACACCGCGCGTCTTGTGGCATCACGCGTGCGCCCGGTGCGCGGCCAGATGCTCGCCACGGCACCGGTCACGCCAACGTTCGTGCGTCCGACCTATGCGAAGCGCGGCTATCAATACTGGCGCCAGACCCTGGACGGACGCGTGGTCGTCGGCGGGTGGCGCGACGCCGCGGTCGAGCGCGAGGTCGGCGAGGACGAGCGCCCGACGCCGGAGATCCAGGTGCAGCTCGACGCGTTCCTGAGGGCGCACGGCATCACCGCACCGGTCACGCATCGCTGGGCTGGGACGATGGGGTTCTCCCACGACGCGCTGCCCTATGTCGGGCCGGTGAGCGACCGGCTCTTCGTCTGCGGCGGGTTCACCGGCCACGGCATGGCATTCGGTCCGGCGTGCGCCGAAATGGTCGCGACGCTGGTCCAGGGCGGGTCGCACCCGGACGCCGACCTCTTCGATCCCGCGCGCTGACGGGCGAAGCCCGACGTGGCAACCGCAATTTCTCTGGGTTGAAGCCTGCCGAACAGTGGTTCAGACTGAGACGTCCGATGCCGGGCGGGACGGGTACTCAGGACGGGCGAACTCTGGATGCTCCGCGACGTGTCCTGATCGTCGAGGACCATCCGCTGCTGGCGGAGGCGCTTGACCTGCTGCTGCGACGCCAGGACGGCTTCAGCGTGATCGGGACGGAGAGCACCGCCGCCGGCGCGCTCGCCGCCGTCGCGCGTGAAAGACCCGATCTCGTCGTGATGGACCAGCACCTACCCGACGGCAAGGGCACCGATGCGACGCAGGCGATCCATCGGCGTGATCGCGCGATCAAGGTCGTCCTGCTGACCGGCGACGCAAGGGACGAGACGCTGCTTGCGGCGATCGAAGCGGGTGTCGCCGGCTTCATCCCAAAGAGCGAATCCGTCGCGAATATCGTGTCGCTCATCGGCCGCGCGGCGTCCGGGGAGATCGTCATCCCGATCGAGGACCTGACGCGGCTGCTCAAGCGGCAGCGCGAGCGCCAGATCCGCGAGCGCGAGCGGCAGCGCGTCGAAGAGGACCTCACCGCGCGCGATCGCGAGATCCTCGATCTCATGGCGGTGGGTGTCGACACGAAGGAGATCGCGACGCGCACCGGTCTGGCGGTCAGCACCGTTCGCGGCCATGTGCAGGCCGTGATCGAGAAGCTCGACACGCACTCGCGCCTCGAGGCCGTCTTGAGGGCCGCCGCGCTCGGCCTCGTCCGACCGCCCGGCGACCAGACCCACACGCAGACGTAGGTGGGCCGCTAGGGTCGAACGCATCTGGGACCACGGGACGCTGGTCCGTAGCGTTCTCGCCATGACATCCAAGCTCCGTTCCGGCACGCAGGGGCGCGCGCTCATCGCCACCGCCGTTGGCTTCTCCCTCTACGCGGGCACGTTCGTTCCGGCCTACCTGGCCGTCGGCCCGGTCGCCCCCGCCCTTGCGGTCGTGCCGACCGTCGTCGCCGGCTGGTCGCTCGGCGCTCGAGGCGGCGCCGCCGCCGCGATCCTCAGCCTGATCATCACGCGCGCACTCGTCCTTCTCATCGGCGAGGAGCCAGCCTCGCTCGAGGGCGCGGCCCTTGGCACGCTGGCGCTCGCTGCGGTGGGCGCCCTGGTCGGATGGATGCACGAGCTCATCGCACGGCTACGCCGGGACATAGCGCTGCACCAAGAGCTTCTGGTGGACCGGCACGCCGCGCTGGACAAGGTGGTCGCCGCGGAGGGCCGGCTGCGCTCGCTCCTCGCGGGCAATCCGGCGGTGATCTACAGCACCGACAACGACGGTCGCCTCACCTTCGTCAGCGACAACGTTAGCGACCTGCTCGGGCTGGCTCCGAGCGCGGTGCTTGCGGACCCGGAGTCGCTGCGCTCGCGGGTGCATCCCGACGACGTGTCCGCGCTGGTCGCGCAGCGTGCCGCGGTCGCCCTGGAAGGGCGTGCGCAATCCGAGTTCCGCATGCAGCGGACCACCGGCGAGTGGATCTGGGTCCGGGACGACATGCGCGTGGCCACCGACGCGACGGGACGCCGGCAAGAGGCGGTGGGGCATCTCGTCGACATCACCGAGCGAAAGCAGGCCCAGCAGTCCGCCGAGCACGCCGCGATGACCGACCGGGTGACGGGAATGCCGAACCAGGTGTTCCTCGAGCGTCGTATGCGCGAGCTGCTCGATCAGCCGGATGGCAGCGCGGCGCTCGTGTTGCTCGACATCGATGCCGTCGACGAGGTCGTGGAGGCGTTCGGCAGCGCGGCGGGCGACGGGCTCACGCGTGCGATCGGGGATCGGCTCTACGCGGCCGCGGGGCCGGAGCATCTCGTCGCCCACGTCGGGAAGGCCAAGTTCGCCGCGTTCTACGCCCGGCCCAACTTCTCCGCGGCGCAGACAGCCTCGGCGCTTCTCGATGCCTTCGATGAGCCGTTCCTCGTCGAGTCCCGCGAGGTCACGCTCGCGGCGAGCGCAGGAGTCGCGTCGGCACCCGAGCACGATGGGACGGCCGACGGCCTGTTCCGCGCCGCGGAGATCGCGCTCTATGACGCGAAGCGCGGGCGCGAACGAGTGCGGATCTACTCGGCGGACAGCGATCGATTGGTCCGCTCGCAGCTCGAGCTCGCAGGCGACCTGCGTCACGCGATCGAGCGCGGTGAGCTCGTGCTGCACTTCCAGCCGATCGTCGATCTGCGCGGCCGGACGGTCACCCATGCCGAAGCGCTGGTGCGCTGGGCGCATCCGACCCGCGGATTGGTCCCGCCGGCAGAGTTCATCCCGATCGCCGAGCGGACTGGTCTCATGCGGCACATCACCGCGTGGGTCATCGACGAGGCCCTCCGGCGCTGCTGCGCGTGGCAGATGGCGGGGATCGAGATCGGCGTTGCGGCGAACCTCTCCGCACGGGACCTCTCCGATCGCGAGCTTCCGGGCGAGATCGCCGCAGCTCTGGCTCGGCACTGCGTCGCTCCATCCAACCTCACCCTCGAGATCACCGAGAGCATGGTCATGATCGACCCCGAACGCGCGCTCGAGACGCTCACGCGTCTGCGCGCAATGGGTATCCGACTTGCCATCGACGACTTCGGGACCGGCTACTCATCGCTCGCCTACCTCAACCGGCTGCCGGTGGACACGATCAAGGTGGACCGCTCCTTCGTGAAGGATCTCGCCACCGACGAGAGCGCCGCGGCCATCGTGCGGGCAACGGTGGATCTCGCCCACACGCTCGGATTCGGCGTGGTCGCCGAGGGCGCCGAGGATGAGGGGTCGCTGGCGCTCCTGGAGATGTACGGCTGCGACAGCGTGCAGGGCTTCGTCATCGCGCGACCGCTCGCAGATGCCGACTTCGTGGAGTGGATGCGGCCGAGCGCGGGCGCCGTCGCTGCTCGCCTTGCGTCGGCGGCCCGGCCCGCCGCGCCACGGGTGCTCGTGGTCGACGACCAGGATGTGGTCCGCCTGACCGCGCATCTCCTCCTGGCGCGGCATGGTTACGACGTGCTGCTTGCATCGAGCGCCGCGGAGGCGATCGATCTCTTCAGCGACGCCACACGGCCGATCGATGTGGTGCTGACGGACGTGGTGATGCCGGGGATCGACGGCAAAGAGCTCGTCGCCCAGCTGGCATTGCTGCGTCCGCACGTGCCGCTGATCTTCATGTCGGGCCACCCGAGCGCGACGCTCGACCTCCCAGCGGGGATCCCGTTCATCGCGAAGCCGTTCACCGAGCAATCTCTGGTGCGGGCGCTGCAGAAAGCCCTGGTCGCGTCCTCCGCACATCGCCGCCACGAGTTGAACTAGAGCCCCGGTGAGCCTGCCGGGATTCGAACCCGGAACCAAGGGATTAAAAGTCCCCTGCTCTTCCGTTGAGCTACAGGCCCTGAGGCTTCGATTGTCGCAGGCTTGAGGGCGCTGCCGGGCGCGCCAGTGGCAAGGTGAATGAGAACGTGGCGCCCGTGCCCACGGCACCTTCGGCCCACACGCGTCCGCCGTGCCGGTGCACGATCCGCTGGACGAGGGCCAGCCCGACGCCGGTCCCCTCGAAATCGGTCCCCGCATGCAGCCGCTGGAACGGCGTGAACAGCCTGTCGGCATAGCGCATGTCGAACCCGACACCGTCGTCTCTGACCTCGACGCAGCCCTCATCACCCTGCAACTCGGCGCGGACGGCGATGTGCGCGGGCGAGCGGCCACGCGTGAACTTCCAGGCGTTACCAAGGAGGTTCGTGAGCGCGATGCGGAGCAGGCTCGCGTCCGCGTGCACGCGCGCGTGCCCCTGCACGCTGAACTCCACGTGGCGCGTGGGCTCGCGTGTGCGAAGCTCGTCGAACACCTCGCGTGCCATCGGGCCAAGCTCGACCTCTTCGAGGACCAGGTCCTTACGCGTCGTTCGCGCGAGCTCGAGGAGGTCATCGATGAGCGCGCTCATCTGGCCGGCCGCGGCCCGCACGCGGTCGAGATGCTGCCGACCGTCGGCGCCGAGCGCTTCCGACTTGTCCTCGAGAAGGACCTGGCTGAAGACGTCGATGCTGCGCAGCGGGGCTTGCAGGTCGTGGGAGACCGCGTAGGCGAACGAGGAGAGCTCCTCGTTCACCGCGCGGAGATCGGCGAGCCGTAGCTCGAGGGTCTTGTTGAGCATGCCGACCTCCTCGTACAGGCGGCGCTGTTCGAGGAGGACGAGGGACTGATCGGCGAGGACCCGGAGCAGCTCGAGATCCTCATGCAGGAAGATCGACTGCTCGCGTTCGAAGGCCGCGAGCACGCCGAGCCGCCCAGCGGCGCCGATCGGGGCGAGCGCGACGTAGCGGAGGTCTAGAGGTCGAAGGCGCGGATCCGTCCGCAGGAAGTCTGCGCCCGCGACCGGACGCTCGTGCGCACGTTCCCAGAATCCGGGCCCGGCGCTCGCTGACGCGAAGTCGCGCTCGAATGTGATCCCGCTCGATAGCCAGTAACGCAGGACGCGCTCGCGCGACGCGTCCCAGAGGGCGACTGCCGCCTCGCTTGCGCCGAGCGTCTCGCGGACCCGGGTCGCGAGCTCCACGAGGACACGTTCCGATGACTGCTCCTGCGCGAGGAGCAGGCTCATGCTCGCGAACCGGCGCAGCTCAGCCGCCTGCCAGGCATCCCGCACGAAGGTCGGCGTGGCGAAGCCGATCACATAGCAGCTCGCGCAGATGAGCGCGAGCGGCGAGAAGAGCAGGCCGGCAGCGGGAAGAGCGATTTGGACGCCGGCCACGAGGATCATCGCCCCGAGCAGGAGCGTGCCAAGCGTGATGGCGACGAGCCGGCGGCGGGCCAGGCCGCGGGCGCGAAGGGTCGTGCGCAGGACCGCGATACCGGCGTAGCCCTCGATGAGCGCGAACGCCGCGACGGCGAGCGAAGTCCCGGCGACGGGTACTTGGAGCGGCCTCAGGACGAACACCAGGCTCCAGATCAGCCACGCCACGGTGGCGAGCGGAAAGGCGTTGCGGTGGAGCCGCGTGAAAGGCCGAACCGCGCGCAACGTGAGCAACGGGAGCGCGAGAAGCAGCGTGACGACGAGTGGAGCGACGTCTGCCGGCTCGGGGATGATCCCGAGCGCCTCGAGCGTCGGGCCGATGCTGACCGCCAGCGCCGATATCCCGAAGAGCAAGGCGACATCGAGATCGCCGCCGGTCCGGCGCCGTGTCGCGCGGATCGCGACGACCGTGAAGATGAACAGGAAGAGCCCGCTGGTGAGGAGCTCGAGCAGCTGTTGGGTGGTCACGCGCATCCGCCGATCAGGCCCGGTCTCGCACGACGACAGCGGCACGATCTTCCCATGGTCGAACAATCATGAAGGTAGCCGTGCTCATCGCGACAGCAGAGCGGCGCCTCACACGACGGTGAGGGTCGCGTGAGCCGAGCCGCCCTTCGCGGAGACAGTAACCACGTATGCGCCTGGCTTCGCGGTAGTGCCGAACACCGCCGTGTAGACGCCGTCGCGATCCGCGGTCACGTCAAACTCGAGGTGGTAGTCAGCGCCGTCGATCGCCACGTGGAGTGGAGAACGCGATGTGGCGCCGGCCACGCTCCACCGGACACCATCCGCCGAGGGGACCTGCGTGATCCGCGGCGCACCGTTCGCCGCCGCGAAGCGCGCGGGGAACGCCGCGGCGAAGTCCGCGACCGATCCGCCGGTGGCCTCGCCGAACGCCTGGACGAATCCGACGGCGCGCGCCCGCGTGAGCAGGCGCGCCGCACCGTCAGGGCCGATGCTCGTGCGCAGGAGCGCAACGGCCTCCGCCGCAACGGTGTAGCCGCGCCCGTCCAGCTCGGCGTTGCGCATCGTCCAATCCCGTGGCGACGACAACCCCTGCAGCGACGCGCTGCCGTTACTCAGCAGGACGAGCGTTGCGGACGCATCGCGCGCGTCGCGCACCGCGTCCACCACCACCTCGCGCTCGGCGAGCGTTGCGAGGCCCTCGTCGAACCATACCGGGAGCTCGGTGTCATCACCCACGAGCTGATGGGTCAACAGGTGCGTGAGCTCGTGACGCACGATCGAGAGCGACGCGTCGCCGCGAACGTTCTCCCAGTTGATCGCGACGACTCCGGCGCTCGCGAAGGCCACTCCCCCGTTCGCCGCGGCGAGCGCCCCCGCGTCGGTGGCGCGCTGACCGAAACCGCGTTGCAGCGCCAGCGCGAAGCTGTTCCTCGTCGCGAAGACATAGACCGTCGGAGCGCGGTCGAACGACGCGCCCAGGGCGCGCTCCGTCGCGGGAAGGTCGCGTGCCACCGCCGCGACGATCCGCGCGGCTTCGTCGGCCGAGATCGCCTCTTCTACTAGCACGCGTCCGCCGGTCGCCCGGGACTCGCGCAGGGAGACGCCGACGTCACGTACACCGACGCCCGACCACAGCGAGCAGCACGTGGCGCCAGGACCGGGCGCCATCGACGGGGTCGAGAGATCCGCCTGGGCACCGAGCGCCACACGGGCCGTCCCTGCGAACGCCACGACCGCCGCCGTCCCGCCGAGGGCGAGGCCCGCGACCCAGCCGTGCCACCGCGGAACGTCGGCCGTCGCGAGCGGCCGGCTCATCCAGTACCCCTGCGCGAAGTCGCATTGCAGGGACGTCACGAGCTCGAGCGTCGCCCGGTCCTCGACCCCCACCGCCACGCTCGCCAGCCCGAGGTCCCTCGCGATCGCGACCAGCGAGCTCAGCGCGATCCTCGCGGACGGGTCGGCCACCGCGCGCCGGATGAGATTCCTCGAGATCTTCAGCTCGTCGAACGCGCTGGCCATCGACCGCGCAGGCACGTCAGCCGCCGACGCATCGTCCAGGGCGATCCGCGCGCCGGAGGACGAGAGCTGTGCGAGGCGCGCGCGGAGCTCGCCGATCAGGACGAGCTCGGTCGCGGGAAGCTCGAAGGTGAAGACGCTCGGCCGTGCTCCGCCGGCTCGGATCGCGCCGATCAACCCGTCGCTGTCTCCGGCCTCGATGTCCAGTCGCGAGAGGTTCACCGCCACGTCGACCTCGAGCCCGTCGGCCGACCAGGCGGTGCGGCGTCGGGCCGCTTCGCGCGTGACCCATAGCCCGATCGCGCGCACGAGCCCCGCGGCCTGCGCGAGACGAACGATGTCGCGCGGATCGACGATGCCGAACTCGGGATGGGTCCAGCGAAGGAGCGCTTCGACGCGCGGGCACCGGCCGGTGCGCAGGTCGACGACCGGCTGGAAGTGCAGCGCGAGCTCCTCACGCTCGAGGGCGCTGGGCAGATCGGCCCCGAGGGCATCCACGGCCCGGCGATCGGCTTTCGCACGCCCCGGATCCAGATCGGCTCGCGCGAGGGCGCGCAAGATCCGCGACACGCGCGGTCGCATCAGCGCGGTTGCGTGCCGGCCAGCTGTTCCCTCTGGATCCCCGACACGACGCCCTGATCGATGAGGTGGATGAACGCGCCGACGATCTCGACGTCCCACTGCGAACCGGCGCCGTCGCGAAGTCTTCGCAGCGCTTCATCCGGATCGAGTCCGGCCCGGTAGGGCCGGTCGCTCGTCATCGCGTCCCAGGCGTCGGACACCGCCACGATCCGCGCGCCCTTGGGGATCGCCGTCCTCGCCAGATGATCCGGATATCCTTGCCCGTCGACCCGCTCGTGGTGGTGCCGGATGATCGGGAGGTAATGGGCGACGCTGCGCAGCGAGAGGCAGATCCGCTCGCCCTCGACCGAATGGGTGCGCATCACCGCGAACTCATCCTCGGAGAGCGCGCCGGGCTTGAGCAGGATCGCGTCGGGGATCGCGATCTTCCCCAGGTCGTGCAGCACCCCACCCTGATACAGGAGCTCACCATCGGCGGCGTCGTGACCGAGGAGCCGACCGATCTCCTGCGAGTAGCGGCCGACGCGCTCGGCGTGGTAAATGGTGTAGCGATCGCGGGCCTCCACCGCGCGGGCCAGCGCAAAGAGCACGCCTTCGGTCGCGTCGAGCCGCTTGTTCAGCTCCCGGTCGCGCAGAAGCACCCGCGTGCGGACCATCAGCTCCTTCGCGTCGAACGGCTTGGAGAGATAGTCGTCCGCACCGGCGGCGATGCCGCGGAGCCGAGTCTCGCGGTCCTGCGACGCCGTGAGGATCACGATCGGGATGAGGCGTCGCATGGGGTGCGCTTTCAACCGTTCGCATACCGCGATGCCATCCAGCCTCGGCATGTCGACATCGAGGAGGATCAGATCGGGCTCGAGCTCCTCCACCGACTCGAGCGCCTCGATCCCATCGCGCGCCTCACGGACCTCGTAGTGGAGATCCGCAAGCCGTGCCAGGAGCAGCTCCCGGTTCGCCTCGATGTCGTCGACGACGAGCACGACCGGCGGCCGTCGGTCGAGGAGCCTGTTCGTCAAGACCGCGGTGTCGCGTAGCGGCGGACGGCGTCGCGCAACGCGCTCGGGGAGATCGGTTTCGTCAGGTACGCGTCGAATCCCGCGGCCATCCCGCGCTGCACCTCGTCGGTGAGCGCCGACGACGAGATCGCGATCACCGGACCCAGCTTCCCGGCCGCACGCAGCGCGCGCACGGCGTCATCACCGCGGAGCTTCGGCAGGTGCACGTCGAAGATGCAGAGGTCGAACTCCTCTGATAGCGCACGATCGCGGCCGGCCTCACCGTCACGGAGTACGACGACCTCGTGGCCCGCGTCCGTCAGAACATCCGTGAAGAGCTGCACGTTCAGGGGTTCGTCCTCAACCAGCAGCACGCGCACGGATGCCACCTCCGTCGAGCCGCAGCAGCCACGCGCGCACGCGGTCGCGGTCGAACGGCTTCGTCACATGGTCATCGGCGCCGAGCAGGCGGACCCTACCGTCGTCGTCCTCGACCGTCACGACCAGGACCGGGATATGTGCGGTCGACGGAAGAGCCTTGAGCTGCGCCAGGACCTCCTCGCCCCGCCGATCCGGCAGTCGCAGGTCGAGGATCACCGCGGTCGGGGCACTGCGCGCGATCGCCGCTAGCGCGGCGGCGGCGCTCGGCGCGATCTCCACCGCCAAGCCCGCGTCGCGAGCCAGGTGCACGAGGAGCTCGGCGTCGCCCGGATCGTCCTCGACGACGAGCACGCGCGGGCCGACCGCCGCCTCGACCAGGACGTCGGGCAGATCGACCCAGAAGCGCGTGCCAGCCCCCTCCGTGCTCGCGAAGTCGATCGAGCCGCCGTGCAGCTCAACGAGCTTCTTGGTGATCGCGAGTCCCAGTCCCGTGCCGGGCGCGTCGCTCCGGCCCTCATGCAGCCGCTCGAAGACGCCGAATACCCTGCCCCGCTGCTCCGCGGCGATACCGATCCCTGTATCGGTCACCTCGAAGCGCACCGAACGGTCATCGACCGCCACCGTGAGTGACACCCGACCACCGCCTGAGGTGAACTTCACGGCGTTGGAGAGGAGGTTGAGCAACACCTGGCGGACACGGGCCGGATCGAGGAGCGCGGTGGCCGCCGGGACCACCGGCGCCTCGAAGCGAACACCACGATCCGACGCGAGGTGCGCTGCCGACGCCACGACTGGCTCGAGAAGGTCGCCCAGCGTCATCGGCTCGGGACGCAGCACGAGGCGGCCCGCCTCGACCTTCGAGAGATCGAGCACGTCGTTGATGAGCTCGAGGAGATGCAGCCCGGCGGAGCGGATGTTCTTGAGGTAGCGCCTCTGGCGATCGGTGAGCGTATCGCGGAGCTGCTCATCGAGCACGTCCGAGAACCCCAGAACCGCGTTCAGCGGCGTCCGCAGCTCGTGGCTCATGCTCGCGAGGAAGTCCGACTTCGCCCGCGTCGCCGCCTGCACCTGCTCGTTCAGCTCGACCAACTGCACGTTCGCGGCGGCGAGCCGGTCACGACCTCGCACCAGCAACAGCCATGCGCTCGCGAGCAGCGCGGCCAGCGCCCCCGCCAGGACGATTGCGCCGACGAGCGGAAGCCCGAGCTCTGTAGCAAGGGTGGCCTGCGCGGCATAGACAAGCGCGGGGTCGTCGAGCACGTAGAGGGTCCAGTCGGCGCCACCGACCGCCGCCGCCACGAACACGCGCGGCACGCCGTCGAACGGCGCGAGCCCGCTGCCCGAGCGCGCCGGAACGTCGACCAGACTGAGCATGGGACGCTTCGCGGTGCTGGCGATCGTCGCCGAGCGATGATCGATGAGCAGGAACTCCCGTCCTGGGGCATCGAGCGTTCGCAGATCAGCGATCAAAGCCGTGGGGCGCACGGTGAGGATGGCGACCCCACGAACGTCGCTGCCCTCGCGCACCGCGAGCGACAGCGTGACGATCGAGAGCGTCGGGTCGAACCGCGAGGTGACCGCGTCGCCCATGAAAACGCCGATGGTCCGGAGAGCGCCGATGTAGTAATCCCCGGTGGCGAGCGACTGTCCGATCGCCGTCGGATCCGCCGGGAAGCGCGCTAACACCGTGCCGGCCGAATCGAGCACTCCCGCCGTGGCGACGTCGGGCACGGCGCTGACGAGCGGCGCGAGGATGTTCGAAAGCCGGGTGCTGTCGCGATGGGTCAGGGCGTCGCGGAAGTCATCGCGGCCGCTGATCTCAGTCAGTTGCGCGCCGCGTGTCGAAACGGTCCGTCCGACCAACGTCGCGGCGAGCGCGGCGGCTTCCTGCCGATCACGATCGCTCCGAGCGTTCAGATCCTCGAGCGACGTGCGCAGGGTGAACGCGCCGAAGAGGACCACCGGCCCCATGAGCAGCGCGCACGCGGCAAGACCAACAGCGGTTGCCGTCAGCCAACGCGGGGCCCTCGCGAGAACGCGTCGTGCCACATCCCACCCACGGCCTGGAGCGGCCGTCCTGCCTCATGGTCTGTGAGTAAAGACATGATGAAACCCTACGTCCGTATAGTGACCTCGATGGAAAGCACGCCCACGGGCTCTGAGGAGGATCGCGAGCGTCGCCGCACACACGGACGGCGTCTGACCGACCGCCAAACCGCCGTCCTGGAGCTCGTGGCCACCGGCCTCGAGAACAAAGAGATCGGGCACCGCCTGGGTATCAGCGAGCAGGCGGTCAAGGAGCACGTCTCCAACCTGCTGCGCCTGTTGTCCGCGCCGAACCGCGCCGCGTTGGCCGACGCCGCGGCCACTATGCGCTTCGTCGGTACGTTCGCGCTCGATCCGGAGTGGCTTCGCTTCCTCTTCCAGGACGCACCGATACATGTCGCGATCGTGTCCGGCGCCGAACACCGGTTCGTCGCGATGAACGATGCGTATCGGAAAGCCACCGGCGACCACGACATCGTCGGCCTGTCGTACCGCGAGGCGTTCCCTGACCGCACCGCGTCACTCGAATTGCTCGACCGCGTCTATCGGAGCGGCGAGCGATTCGGCGAGAGTGAATTGCCACGTCGGTTCACCCGGGTCGCGAGTGGGATCGAAGAGGATGGCTACGTGGCCGGTATCCTCCAACCGCTCCCTGCCGCCGACGGGACGACGGCCGGCATCGCGATCTTCAGCATCGACGTGACCGATAGTGTCCGCGCGCGCGAGCGCGTACACCAGCTCGAGACCGAACAGCTCGCGATCCTGGCGCACCTGCCGAGCGGCGTGATCGTCGTGGACCTTGAGGGTGTCGTCGTGAGCGTCAACAACGCGGGGAGTCGCCTCCTCCGGTTCTCGAGCGGAGCCACGGTGCGACCGTGGGAGCTGCTCGAGCTGCGCGACCTCGCGACGGGAGAACCGGTCGAGCGCGACGCCCGTCCGCTCGTGCGCGCGCTGCGGGGCGAGGCCGCGCCGGAAGGCGACTACCTCGGGATCGTGCTCGCGACGGGGGCGCAGGTGGAGCTCCGCGTCTCGGCCGCGCCGTTATTGGACGAGAAGGGCGCGGTGCGCGGCGCCGTTGCCGTCTTCACCGAGCTCGCGCGGCCGCCGAGCTAACCGAGACACCGCGCGCCGGCATCACGACACGCCCGGCCGCGGTCACAGGCCGCGCAACA
>JBGQFO010000036.1:0-15229 GCA_041496945.1 Candidatus Limnocylindria bacterium
CCACCACGGCGGCGAGGCACATGGCCCCCAGGCCGCGAACTCCGATCATCGGTGAACAGTCTGCCCGAACCGGTGCAGTCCGGGTAACCCGTTCGGGGGAGGCGCGCACGGGCGAGGCTCCGTGGAGCTAGTCGAGGCGGGCGTATCCCGGCACTGTCAGGAACTCGACGAATTCCGTCGAGAGCGCGACCTCGTCGAAGAGGGCGGCAGCGTCGTCAAAGCGGCCCTGCGCGTAGCCCGCGTCTCCGATGGTCGTACGGATCTTCGCCAGCTCCTCATCGCGCACCTTGTGAACGAGCTCGCGCGTGACGGTCGGACCCTCGGCCAGCTTCACGCCGTGATGCACCCATTGCCAGATCTGGGACCGCGATATCTCGGCCGTCGCGGCGTCCTCCATGAGGTTGTTGATCGCCGCGGCGCCCGTCCCACGCAGCCACGATGCGATGTATTGGATCCCGACGCTCACGTTCGTCCTGAGTCCGGCCTCGCTGATGCTCGAACCGGGGATCTTTGTATCCAGGAGCTGCCCCTCCGTCGTCGCGACCTCCGGTCTTTGCCGGTCGAGCTGGTTCTTGCGATGGCCGAGGACCTTGTCGAACTCGCCCATCGCGGTCTCCACCAGGTCGGGATGCGCGACCCACGTGCCGTCGAAGCCGTCACTCGCCTCGCGCTGCTTGTCGTCGCGCACCTTCGCGAGCGCAGCCTCGGTGACAGCGGGGTCGCGGCGGTTCGGGATGAATGCGGCCATTCCGCCGAGCGCGAAGGCGCCGCGCCGGTGGCACGTCTTGACGAGCAGCTCGGTGTACGCGCGCATGAACGGGACGGTCATGCCCACCTGCGCGCGGTCGGGGAGGATGAACTCGGGGCGGCCGGCGAATTTCTTGATCATGCTGAACATGTAATCCCAGCGGCCGGCGTTGAGCCCGCCGGAATACTCGCGCAGCTCGTAGAGCACCTCATCCATCTCGAAGGCGAGCGTGATGACCTCGACGAGGACGGTCGCCCTGATCGAGCCCCGCGGGATCCGCATCTCGTCCTCAGACCACTGGAAGATCTCATTCCAGAGATGCGCCTCGCGGTAACTCTCCAGCTTCGGCAGGTAGAAGTACGGAGCGGAGTGCCGGTCGAGCAGCCGATCCGCGTTGTGGAAGAAGTACAGGCCGAAGTCGAACACGGCGCCGGCCATGGGCATGCCGCCGACGAGAACATGCCGCTCGTCCAGGTGCCATCCGCGCGGGCGAACGACGAGCGTCGCGGTCCTGTCGTTGAGCTTGTACACGCGGCCGTCGGGATTCCGGAACTCGATCGTGCGCTCGATGGCGTCGATGAGGTTGCGCTGACCTTCAATGACGTTGCGCCAGGTCGGCGTGTTGGCGTCCTCGAAGTCCGCCATGTACACCGAGGCGCCGGAGTTCAGCGCATTGATCACCATCTTCCGATCGGTCGGACCCGTGATCTCGACCTTCCGGTCGGTCAGGTCATGTGGCGCGTGCGCGACACGCCACTCCGCCTGACGCTGGACCGCTGATTCGGCAGGAATGCGCAGCGCGCCGCCTTCTCGCAGCTCCTTCCACCGCTGCTGCCGTGCCTCGAGCAACCTGTAGCGCGTCGGCGCGACCTCCTGTTGCAGCCGCCCCAGAAAGGTCAGCGCTGCCGGGGTGAGGAGCGTCTCGCTCACCGCGCGCGTGTCCGCCGCGGCAGCCGGGATGCGGACGTCGACCGCGCCCTCCAGCACGGCCCGTATGCTCGCACACGGCTGATGGCCGGACGGTTCGGGCTGGATGGAAGGCGAGCGCTCGTCACGGGCGGCGCTCGCGGCATCGGGCGGGCGATCGCGCTTGCCATGGCCGACGCGGGCGCCGACGTCGCTCTCACATCGCGAAATGGCGATGACGCCGAGCCCGTGGCCGGCGAGATCCGCGCGAAAGGCAGGAAGGGGCTGGCGCTGCTCCTCGATGTTCGCCACGCGAGATCGATCCGCGTGTGCTTCGAGCGCCTCGACCGCGAATGGGGGAGTCTCGACATCCTCGTGAACAACGCCGGGACGAACGTGCCGCAGGACCTCGAGCACCTGGACGAGGAGTCCTGGGACACCGTGGTCGACGCTGACCTCAAGGGGCTCGTATTCGTGACGCAGGCCGCGGCGGCGCGGATGGTCGCGGCGAAGCGGGGTGGGAGCATCGTGAACATCGCCTCGATCTATGGCGTCGTCGGCCGCCGTGAGCGCATCGCCTACAGCGCGGCGAAGGCCGGCGTGGTGAACGTGACCCGATCGCTCGCGCTCGAGCTCGCGCCACACGGCATCACCGTGAACGCGATCGGCCCCAGCCTCATCGAGACCGACCTCACCCGTGAGCGCCTTCGGACGATCCCCGGCTATCGCGAGGAGGAGGTCGCGCGCACGCCGCTCGGCCGCCTCGGCTCGCCCGACGATGTCGCCTCGGTCGCCGTGTTCCTCGCGTCGCAGGCCGCCTCGTTCGTCACCGGGCAGACGCTGCTCGTTGACGGTGGGACATCGGCGCATTGAATCCCCCGTTCGGCACTCACAGGACGATCCCTCCGCACGCTAGAACTGGAGCGGTAAAGACACGACGCGGCGGGGGGAAGCCGGCGTGACCGTCGTGCATGTGACGCCTCCGGTCGAGGCGACCCTCCGCATCCTTCTGAACAGCGTGCCGTTCCTGATGGGCGCGGCGGTCGTCCGCCAGCCGCCCGGGAGCGCTGGTGTCGTCGCGTCCGTCGGCCGGATGCCCTGGCTGCACGATCGTCGACTCACGACGCTGCAGCTGCCAGACGACACGCTGCCCTCGAACCGCGCGGTCGCGCTCGACTGGCCCGTGCCATTCCAGGCCGAGTGGGTCGGTGCGCCGCCGCGTCTGCTCATCTCGCGCCTGGTGTTCCAGGGCCGCACCGTCGGCGTCCTCCTCGGGACCCTGGTCTCGCGAGAGCCGCTCTCGCAGCAGAACCGCGAGGCGCTCGACCTGTCGGGTGAGCTCATCGCGTCCGCGGTCGCGGGCGAGTCGGCGTACGCGATGTCGGTCCCGCCACGCGCACCCGAGCTGGAGCCCACGGCGGAGGGAGGCGAGCCGGCCGCGCCGCCGAGCGAGACCGTCGCGCCGCCGCGGCCGCCCGAGCAGGCGCGTCGGCCCGCGACGAGCGACCTCGTCGTGGACGAGGTCCGCAAGGGGCTCGCGACCGCGAGCGACGCACGGAGCATCGGGCGCGTGTTGCGCGACGCGATGAGCCTCATCACCGAGGCGTCAGCGTTCTCGGTGGCGCTCTTCCATCTCGCGCGACCCGAGGTCGCCTATCGCTACAAAGTGGTCGGTCCGGATCGCGACTCGGCCGAGCTCGGCCGCCAGCACGTGGATGACGGGCCGGCGTGTTACGCGGCGCGCCACGATCGTCGCTGGCACGTATTCGCGCGTGAGGTGGCGATCCGCAACGAGGCCGACGCGCGCGTTCGCGAGGTCATCGTCGTGCAGATACCCCTGGCGACCGGCGGCGAGGTCTACGGCATCGTCACCGTGCAGACGTTCCGGCCCGAGGGCTACACCGATCAGGAGCTCCGCCTCATCGCGACGATCGTCGAGGCCGCCTCGCCGCACTTCGCTCAGGTGCGCGCCTCGGGGCGATTCCAGCCCGCGCCGATCGCGCCGCCCGCGCCGTCGACGCCGTCGGACCTGCGGGTCCACTCCGACGCCGGTGCGGCCGGCGTCCCCAGCGCCGCCGCCACGGCTACCGCGCCCGCCGCCACTGCGACCGCTGTCACCGCGACGCCGGCCGCGATCGCAACACCTGCCGCGACCGCAACAGCTGCCGCCACTGCGGCGCCCGAGCCCGCGCGCGTCCCCGGCGCGAACCGCACCGCCGAGGACGTCCTGCGCGACCTCCTGCGCCGCTGCGCTGGGGCGGGCTTCCCGACCGCATTCCTGCTCGGCGTCCACTCCGGTGCGGGGGCGCTGAAGGGCGAGATGGTCTCGGAGGGCGACGCCGCCCGCGAGGTCGATTACGCGCTCGGCATCACCAGCGGAAAGTTCGCGATCCCGCTCGACGACCGCTACAACGCGATCGCCCGGGCCGTGCGGGAGGGACGGATCGTCCCCGCGCCGACGATGTACGAGATCACGCGACCGGTGACGGACTTCGAGCAAGCCCAGACCATCGAGCGCCTCGCCAAGGGCGGCCGGTCCGTGAGCCTGCCGCTCGTCGTGAGCGGGACGCCCGCCGGCGCCCTCGTGCTCGGCCCGATGGCCGAGGACCCGACGTTCTTCGCGATCGAAGCGGTCCGCGGATATGTCGCGGACGCCGCAAAGGAGCTCGCGGCGCTCTGGACCTAGCCTCTCCTAGACTCCGCGGCGTGATCGGCGAGGTGACCTTCGGGGTCATCGGCCTGCTGCTCCTCTTCGCCGACATCCGCACGTTCGCGTCGACGTTCCAGCAGACGTTCTTCGGCGCGCCGAGCACGAACCTCGCGATCATGGCGGCCGCGGTGTTCGCGACATCGTTCCTTGGCGCGCTCGTCGCCTGGCGTCTCAGCCCTCGGCGCGCCCTCGGCGTGAGTGGCCTCGTGTTCGCGGCAGCGACCTTCCTCGCCACCGCGTCGCGGAACAACTGGACCGACCTGGCCCTCTCGGTGATCGCGCTCGCGGGCGGGTTCTGGTGGCTCGCGATCCTGCACAGCTCGCGGACCGCCGACGGCAGCTCGCCCCTTGCTCGTGCTCTCCCGGTCGCGTTCGCCGCCGATCTCGCGTTGCGCGCCACCTTCCGCACGGTCTCGGTCGCGGATCTGTCCTGGCCGCTCGCGGTCGGGATCGCCCTCGTCGCGGTGCTCATCTTCGTCGCCGCCGGGCTCACGGCGCTGCCCGCCGAGCGCCACTGGATGTCCCCGGGTCTGCGCGGGACGATCGGACTCCTCGTCGCTCCGTGCCTCGTGCTCGTGGCCGAGACCGGCGCGACGAATGGCGCGCAGGCCGCGCTCGCCGCCGGCCTTGGCCTCGGTCCCGAGCCGGCCCGCGCCACGCAGATCGGCGAGACCGCACTCGGGATCGGCATCGCCGTCGGCGCGCTGGCGCTGTGGCGCTACCCGGTGCGGCCCCTGGTCGGCGCGGCCGCGCTCGCCGCCGGCGCGGCGCTGCTGTGGGCACACCTGCCGCTCCTCTCGCTTGCCGGTGGCGCGATCCTCGCGGCCGCGTCGGTGATCGCGGGAGCGACGCTGTTCGGGGCGCGGCTGCACCCGGCCCGCTCCGCGCTCGGCGTCGTCGTGGCGCTCTCGTTCGGCTGGCTCATCTTCGTGGGATCGGCGTTCGGCTTCTACGCCTTCTGGGCCCTCCTCCCCGCGGTGTTGGCTGCGACCGCGCTCGTCGCGTTCGGCGTGCTCGTCGCGCCATCGCCCGCGGTCCGTCTTGGCCTTCCGCTCGCCCTCGCGACCGCGATCATCGCGATCGGCGGACCGCTCGCGGCGTTGGTCGCGACGCCGTCGCTGGGCGAGCCCGAGCCGGCGCGCGTCACGTTCCGACTCATGACCTACAACATTCACCAGGGCTTCGACGCAGGGCAGATCCCGTCGCTCGACGGCCTCGTCGACACCATCGCCCGCGAGTCCCCCGACGTCATCTGCCTTCAGGAGGTCGCCCGCGGCTGGATGATCGACGAGCAACACGATGCGCTCTCCGTGCTGGCCGAGCGGCTGGGCATGCGCTACGCGTTCATCCCGAACATCGGCGACCTGTACGGCAACGCGGTCCTGTCGCGCTATCCGATGACCGACGTGCGGCTGGTGCACTACGCCGTCGAGCCGGGTGTCAAGCATCAGCCGCGCGGCGTGCTCTTCGTGCGCACGGCAGACCTCCTGCTCGGGTGCACCCACCTCGATGAGCTCTCGGACGCGACATTCGTCCGGCAGGAGCAGGTGCGCACGATCATCCGCGAGTGGGCACAGACCACGCCCGCGATCATCGCCGGCGATCTCAACGCGACACCCGGCGACATCGAGGTCCGCCTCTTCAACGAGGCGGGCTTCGACGACCTCGGCGCGGCGGCGGGCCCGACGACGACCATGGACGATCCGCAGAAACGCATCGACTACATCTGGGGCATCGGGGTGATCGGCTCGCAGGCGCACTCGCTCGACGTCGACGTCGCGATGAAGGCCTCCGACCACCGGCCGCTCATCGTGAACGTGACCGTCGCGAAGCGGTGACCGCGGAGCGCGCGTTCGGCAGTCCTTTGTCGTCGTCCGGGGACGCCAAGTTCGGCGGTTTGAGAGCACAGAGGGGGTCTAGATCGCTTCGGGAATGTGCCGGAGGCGTCATGCTTGACGTGTGAGACGCGCTCCGAATCTCGTCTGGCCAGCCCGTCACGAGGTCGTTTTCCTCGCGCTCCTCGTCGGCTTGTTGGTCAACGGCCGCTGGGAGATCGCGATGGGTGCGTTTCTACTGTGGCGCGGTGGCAGGTACTTCCAGCCCTGACGCTCGCCCGCTCAGCTCTATGTCGTGCGTGGCAAACCCTTCAGATTTCTCCATTTCCTTGACTTTGGTTTGATGACACCCGGACACTGATGGCGCCGCCGTGCTTCCTGCGAGCGGCGCCGTGAGGTCCGCCGTCACCCAGTTCGTCCACCTCCACACGCATAGCGAGTACAGCCTGCTCGATGGGCTGTCGCGCGTCACCGACCTCGTCGCGCGGGCGAAGGAGCTCGGGATGCCGGCGCTGGCGCTCACCGACCATGGCGCCCTCTACGGTGCGATCGACTTCTACGTCGCTGCCAGCCAGGCGGGCATCAAGCCGATCATCGGCGTCGAGACGTACATCGCGCGGAACAGCCGCTTCGACCGCGACCCGCGCATCGAGGGTCACGGAAAGCCGTTCCACCTCGTCCTCCTGGCGAAGGATTTCACCGGATACCAGAACCTCGTCGCCCTGGTGACCGCGGCACACCTCGACGGCTACTACTACCGGCCGCGCATGGATAAGGAGCTGCTGCGCAAGCACAGCAAGGGACTCATCGCCCTCTCCGCGTGCCTGCAGGGCGAGCTCGCGCGGTCGCTGCTCGACGAGGGCATCGACGCGGCGGTCAAGGTCGCGCTCGAGCACCAGGAGATCTTCGGCAAGGGCAACTACTTCCTCGAGCTCATGGACCACGGGATCCCGGAGCAGGAGAAACAACGTGACGGGGTACGACGCGTCTCTGAGCTCACGAAGATCCCGATGGTCGTCACGAACGACCTGCACTACGTCCACGCCGAGGACGCCGAGGCGCAGGACGTCATGGTCTGCATCCAGCAGGGCAAGACCATCGATGACCAGAATCGCCTGAAGATGATCGACCACCCCGAGCTCTATCTGAAGAGCGCGGAGCAGATGAAACAACTCTTCCCGTCCGGCGGTCCGACACTCGGTCCGCAGGAAGCCCGTGAAAATGAAGAGGCCCTCGAGAACACCCTGCGCATCGCCGCGATGGTCGACATCAAGCTGCCGCTTGGCGAAGTGAAGATGCCGCATTTCGAGGTCGCGAAGGGCCTCACTCCCGAGGCGCAGCTGCGCAGGATGGCCGAGAAGGGCCTCACCGACAGATACGGAGCGATGACGCCCGAGCTGCGCGAGCGGCTGGACAAGGAGATCGAGGTCATCGGCAAGGCCGGCTACGCGGGCTACATCCTCATCGTGCAGGACTTCATCGAGTACGCCCACGACAACGACATCCTGACCGCCGTGCGCGGCAGCGCCGGCGGCTCGCTCGTGAACTACGCCATCGGGCTCACCGACATCGACCCGATCAAGTACGGCCTCATCTTCGACCGCTTCCTGAACCTCGAGCGCTACACGCCGCCGGACATCGACGTGGACTTCATGGACAACCGCCGCGACGAGGTCATCGCGTACGTCACGAAGAAGTACGGCGCCGACCGCGTCGCTCAGATCGTGACCTTCAACACAATGCTCGCGCGCGCCGCGATCCGCGACGTGGCGCGGGTCCTGGGCATGCCCTACGGAGAAGCCGACCGCGTGGCGAAGGTCATCCCGTTCGGTGTCGACCTGCAGGAGGCGCGCCGCATGGTCGCCGAGCTGCGTGACATGGAGACCGAGCCACACGTGCAGCGCCTCCTCGACCTGGCGGAGAAGGTCGAGGGTCTGGTGCGTTCGACAGGAACGCACGCCGCGGGCGTGGTCATCACCCGCGAGCCGCTCACCAACCTCGTGCCGCTCGAGCGCTCGAAGGGGAAGGCCGAGGCGATCCAGAGCCAGTACGAGGACAAGTCGCTGGACAAGCTTGGCGTGCTGAAGTTCGACTTCCTCGGCCTCGGCAACCTCACCATCCTCCACGAGGCCATGCGCCTCATCAAAGAGACGCGTAGCGTGACGATCCACCGCGAGGACATCCCGCTCGACGACAAGCGGACGTTCGAGCTGCTCAGCTCGGGTGAGACGACCGGCATGTTCCAGCTCGAGTCCGCGGGCATGCGGCGGCACATCCGCGACCTGAAGCCCGACCGGGTCGAGGACGTCATGGCCATGGTCGCGCTCTTCCGCCCGGGCCCGATGGACTACATCCCGACGTACATCCGCCGAAAGCACGGTCAGGAGCCCGTGACCTATGCACATCCGAGCCTCGAGCCAGTGCTGAAGTCGACGTACGGAGTGATGGTCTACCAGGAGGACGTGATGGCGGTGACGCAGGCGCTGGCCGGCTTCACCATGGCCCAGGCTGACGTCCTCTGCTACACGATCCGCAAGAAGATCAAAGAGAAGCTCGACGCGCAGAAGATGAAGTTCGTCGAGGGCTGCCTGCGCAACGGCCTCCACGCCGACGTCATTGAGCAGGTGTGGAAGGACTTCGAGCCGTTCGCGCGTTACGGATTCAACCGCGCGCACGCCGCGATCTACGGCGTCATCGCGTACCACACCGCATACCTCAAGGCGAACTACACGGTCGAGTACATGACCGCGGTGCTCTCCGCAGAAATGGGCGTGCCCGATCGCGTCGCGATCGCCATCGCGGAGTGCAAGCGCATGAAGATCGACGTACTGCCTCCCGACGTCAACGAGTCAGACTTCGGCTTCACGATCACCGCGAAGGGCATCCGCTTCGGGCTCGGTGCGGTGAAGAACGTCGGTCAAGGGGCGGTCGAGGGCATCGTCGAGGCAAGGCGGAGCGAGGGGCCGTTTCTTTCGCTCGACGACTTCTGCGGCCGAATCGATCTCACGCGCGCGAACAAGCGCGTGCTCGAGTCGCTTATCAAGTCCGGCGCAACATCTGAGTTCGGCTCGCGTGCCGACCAGCTTTCGAAGCTCGACGCCGTCTTGGCGACGGCTCAAGAGGAACAAGACGCAAAGAGGGCTGGACAGCAAAGCTGGATGGATTTCGGCTCGTCGCTCAGTTTCAAGGGCGACCTGACCGCGATACACCGTCGGCCACCATCGGAGGCAGAGCGCAAAGATCAACTCTCGTGGGAGAAGGAGCTGCTGGGCATCTACCTCTCCGAGCACCCGCTCCAGGAGGTCGCCGCGCGGATGGGCGACGTCGTCACCGCCTACCTCGCGGAGCTGAAGGAGGAGGAGGACGGCGCGCTCGTGACCGTGGCCTGCGTCGTGACGAGCGCGCGCAAGCACATCACCAAAGAGAAGAAGCTGATGATGTTCGCGCAGGTCGAGGATCTCACCGGCTCGGTCGAGGTCACCATCTTCCCGCGCACCTACGAGGCGACGGCGGCGGTCTGGAACACCGACGAGATCCTCCTCGTGCTCGGCCGCGTCGAGAAGCGCGATGAGGCGCCGAAGATCCTCGTCGAGCACGCCGTCCCGTTCAACGATCAGGGGATCCACGACATCAAGCGGGTCGCTCAAGAGACGGCCGAGCGGCTCGCGAAGCGCGCGAAGTTCGTTCGGCCCGGGGCGGTCGCGGGTCCTGCCGCGGGAGGGTCATCTCCTCGTCCTCCGACAGCGCTGATCGCCCCTCCCGCGTCACCCGGTAGCCGCCCCACCGAACTCGTCATCCGCTTCCGCGAGGCGCTCGATTACGAGCGATCGATCGCGATCTTCCAGAAGATCCAGCAGGTGCTGAAGGACTTCACGGGTGGCGCCACCGTCGTCCTGGAGCTGCCGCGAGCGAGCGGCGGAGCGCGCCGTGTCGCGACGTCGTTCACCACGAGCGTGTCGACGGACGTGGCCGAGGCGGTCGAGCGTGAGGTGGGTCGCGACGTGGTCGAGGTCGTGCTTCCGCGGCGCTAGGTCAGGTCTGTGCCGGAGGAGGGATTCGAACCCTCACGGACTCACGTCCAAGGGATTTTGAGACCCTCGAGGCTGCCAGTTACTCCACTCCGGCGCTCGACCAAGTCTACGGTCGCGAGAGCAAGGCGAGCGTCGCTCTCGCGAGCGTCGGATTCGCGATGATCACCTGCGCCTCATCCCACCTCGCTTCGTCTCCCGTCTTCAGCGACAGCACGCGCGCGCCGGCCTCGCGCGCGATGAGACCGGGCGCGGCGATGTCCCACGGTGAGAGGAACTGGTGCGCGAAGAGATCGAAGCGGCCGTCGGCGACGTAGGCGATCCCCAGTGCCGCCGAGCCAACGTCACGCATGCCCGCGCACGCGGCCGCGAGCCGCGGCATCTTCGGCTTCGCGCCGCGCATCACGCGATAGCCCAGGCTCGCCGTCGCCAGCGCCTGCGAGAGACGGCGCGTGTCGGAGACATGGATGCGCGACCGTCCCAGCGTCGCGCCGGCGCCCTCCGACGCCACGAACGTCTCGCGCGTCCGTGGGGAATGCACGGCCGCGGCGCGCGCTTTCCCGTCCTCGACGTACGCGATCACCACCGCGTAGAAGGGGATGCCCCGGCTGAAGTTCAGCGTCCCGTCGATCGGGTCCACGACCCAGAGGCGCTCGGCGCTCCGCAGCCTGCGCGTCGCGCTCTCCTCGGCGAGCACGGGGATGTCCGGGTGGCTCGCGGTCAGTCGCGTCACGATCGCCCGCTCCGCCGCGTGATCGGCGGCGGTCGCGAAGTTCGCCCGGCCCTTCTTTCGCGTGACGATCGCGATCTCGGTGGTCACGATGGAGTCGCCCACCTCGATGGCCGTCCTGGCCGCGAGGGTCGCGAGCGCCGAGTAGCGTCGTGATGCGGCTGCGCTCAACATGGCGCCATTGTGACCAATGACTTCGAGCACTGATCCCGCACTCGCGGCGCTCATCGAACGAGCGCGCACCGGCGACGGTCGCGCGTTCGAAGAGCTTGCGCGCCGTGAGGAGCGTGCGCTCTACCGTCACGCGGCGCGGATCGTGGGACCCGGCCCCGACGCCGAGGACGTCGTGCAGGACGCCTTCCTGTCGGCGTGGCGTTCGATCCGCTCGTTCGAGGGCACGTCGTTCCGCGCCTGGCTCTTCCGCATCGTCACGAACCGCGCGCTCGATCGCATCCGGTCGCGGCGCCGTCGAGCGGAGCTGCCGCTCGAGCCGCCGGTCGACGCGGACGTGGCGTGGGCCGAGCCGGTCGCGCCGGGACCGGACCTGATCGAGATCGCGTCGGGCAAGGAGGCCCTCGCGATCGTGGAGCAGGCGCTCAAGGGCGTCCCCGAAGAGCAGCGTGCCGCCCTGCTCCTGCGTGACGTCGAGGGCTTCGCCTACGAGGAGATCGCGCTCATGACCAACACCGAGATCGGCACGGTCAAGTCGCGCATCCACCGCGCCCGTCTCGCGGTGCGCAACACGCTGGTGGCACGCGGATGGAGGGGTTCCGCGGGATGAGGGAACCATTCGGCGCCGCCGGCGTCAGAAGGGAAGAGCGATGAGCACAACCGAGCACCCACGCGGCCAGCTGTCCGCCTATCTCGACGGCGCCCTGGCCGCGCCCGAGCGCCTCGCCGTCGAGGGCCATCTCGGCTCGTGCGCCGATTGCCGCGCGCGCCTCGGCGACCTGCGCGCGACCGCCGCCCTGATCGCCAGGCTTCCGGACCCGATGCCAAGCCGCCGCCTGGTCCCGCGCCTCGCGGCACCGCCGATCTGGCTCGCGCCGCTGCGCACCCTGACGACACTGGCGTCCGGCGTGTCCGTCTTCCTGTTCCTGGCCACCGCGCTGCTCGCGAACGTCGGTGGTCTGGCGACCGGGAGCGCGACGACCGCCGCGGCGCCCGCGGTCGCACCTGCGGCAAGCGTCGGCGCGCAATCGGCGCGTGGCGCGCAGCCCGCCGCGACCGCGCCCGCCGCCCTCAGCAACGCCGACACCGCGAAGCAGGCGGCCACCGCGACGCCGAGTGGTGCCGCGTTCTCGGTGACGCAGGCGCCCGCGAGCGCCGGCGCGCCGGAGACCGCGACGGAGCGCGGCGGCGGCGCGCCGCCGACCCCGATCACGAGCCCGTGGCTGTGGCTGGGGCTAGCGCTCGTCACCGGTATCGCCGCGTTCGCATTGCAGCGGAGGCTTCGCTCCGCTTGATCGCGCCGCGCCCATACTCGATGTGTGCGCGAGCGACTCATCCTCATCGACTCCCACTCGCTCATCTACCGCGGGTTCTTCGCGATCCCGCCGCTCACCACGACGAAGGGCGAGCTCTCGAACGCGACCTTCGGCTTCGCGACGATCTTTCTGAAGGCGCTCGAGGAGATCAAGCCGCAGCACATCGCGGCCGCCTTCGATCTTCCCCAGAAGACCTTCAGACACGAGGCCGACGCGACCTACAAGGCCACGCGCAAGCCCATGCCCGACGAGTTGCGACCGCAGTTCGAGCGCGTGAAGGAGCTCCTCGACCGCTTCGGCGTGCCGATGTACTCGCTCCCGGGGTACGAGGCCGACGACGTCATCGGCGCGCTCGCGCGACAGGCCGAGGCCGCGGGACTCGAGACGATCATCGTGTCGGGCGACCTCGATCCGCTCCAGCTCGTCACGCCGAACACGAAGCTCTTCACCACGCGCATGGGTTTCCAGAACACCGTCGTGTACGACGAAGCGAAGATCAACGAGCGTTATGGCCTGCGGCCGTCGCAGATGGTCGACTTCAAAGCGCTCAAGGGCGACACGACCGACAACATCCCGGGCGTGCCGGGCGTGGGTGACAAGACCGCCGCGAAACTCATCGCCGAGAACAACGATCTCGAAGGGGTCTACGCCGATCTGTCGCGCTTCACGCCGAAGCTTCGCGAGTCGCTCGCCGCTCGCAGGGAGCAGGTCTTCAAGAGCCGCGTGATGGCGACGATCGTCACGGACCTGCCGGTGAAGCTGGAGATCGATCGCACCCGTTGGCGCGGGTACGACCGTGCCGGGGTGCTCGACCTCTTTCGCGACCTCGAGTTCCGCAGTCTCGTGCCGCGGCTCCCGCCCGCCGAGGGGAATCTGTCCGCGCCCGGCCCGGTGGCCGCGCGTCCGGGCCAGCTCGCGCTCGGACTCGAGCCCGCGGCCGAGGTGGTCGCGCCGGTGGACACGGCGCTTCTCGGCGCGGCCGAGGCCGCGAACGTGGCCGCGCTCGCGCGCGAAGCCGGGTCCCTGGCGCTGCACGCCGACGTCGAAGTGAAGCGCCACCCCGATCTCGTCGGTCTGGGGATCGCGGTCGGTGAGCGCGCCTGGTACCTGCCCGCGGGATCGCCGCCGGCGATCCCCCCGGCGCTCGCGGAGGTCCTCGCCGACGAGCGCGTGCGGAAGATCGCGCACGACGCGAAGACCGCGCGGCTCGCGCTCCGCCGCGCCGGCGCCGACCTGCGCGGCGTGCGCATGGACACGATGCTCGCGTCGTATCTGGTCAACGCGAGCCGGCGCTACCACGCGCTCGAGGACCTCTCCGCCGAACGCCTCGGGCTCGAGGTCCCAGCCCTGCCGGTCGCCGACCGGCGTGACCCGCAGCGCGTCGCGAGCCTCGAGGAACGCGTCGCGCGTGCGGGAGCCGGCGCCGTCGCGGCCGCGCGCCTCGGAGCGCTGTTCGACGAGGACCTCGACCGGCTCGGTCTGCGGCGGCTCTTCGAGGAGATCGAGCTCCCGCTCGTAGACGTGCTGGTGGAGATGGAGGAGGCCGGGATCGCGGTGGACCTCCCGTACCTGCGGTCGCTGGGGGAGGAGTTCGCGCGCGAGGTCGCGCGCATCGAGCGCGAGGCGTACGAGGCGGTCGGCCACGACTTCCCGATCAACTCGCCGAAGCAGCTGGCCGCGCTGCTGTTCGAAGAGCTGAAGCTCCCGCGCGGGCGCCGCACCGCCACCGGCTTCTCCACCGATGCCGCGGTCCTCGAGGAGATCCGCGGCGCGCATCCGGTCGTCGACAAGATCCTCGAGTACCGCGAGGTCGAGAAGCTCCGCTCCACGTACGCCGAGGGCCTCGGCGCGCTCGTCGATCCGGAGACGCGGCGCGTGCATACCTCCTTCGACCAGGCCGTCGCCGCGACCGGACGCCTCTCGAGCCGGAATCCGAATCTGCAGAACATCCCCATCCGCACCCCGCTTGGCCGCCGGATCCGCCGCGCGTTCGTCGCGGGCGGGGGCGACCGAGTGCTCGTCGCGGCGGACTACTCGCAGATCGAGCTCCGCGTCCTCGCGCACGTCTCGGCCGATCCCGAGCTGACGAAGGCGTTCCGCGAGGGCGCCGACGTCCACCGCCGCACCGCGGCCGCGGGCTTCGGCGTGCCCGAGGACCAGGTCACGCGCGAGCAGCGGGACGTCGCGAAGATGCTGAACTTCGGGATCGTCTACGGGATGAGCGACTTCGGCCTCTCCTGGCGCATGAAGATGCCGCGTGACGAGGCGTCGCGCTTCATCGAGGAGTACTTCAAGCGCTACGCGCAGGTGCGCCGCTACGTCATCGAGACGAAGGCGTTCGCGATGGAGCAGGGCTACGTCGAGACGCTGCTCGGCCGGCGGCGCTACATCCCGGACCTCACCAGCCCGAACAGCGCGATCCGCGGCGCGGCCGAGCGCATGGCCATCAACATGCCGATCCAGGGGACGGCCGCCGACATCATGAAGATCGCGATGCGCCGGGTGTACGACCGTCTGACGGCCCGCCGGCTCACGGCGCGCGTCCTGTTGCAGGTGCACGACGAGCTCGTGGCCGAGGTGCCCGCGGCCGAGGTCGACGAGGTCGCGGCCGTCCTCAGCGAGGAGATGGGCAGCGCCTACGCGCTCGACGTGCCGCTCGTGGTGGACGTCAGAGCCGGCACCAACTGGGATGAGATGACGCGGATGCAGGTGAAGACTCCTGCCTGAGCTCCCCGAGGTCGAGACCATCGCCCGGCAGCTCCAGGATCTCGTCGTCGGTCGCCGC
>JBGQFO010000037.1:0-14694 GCA_041496945.1 Candidatus Limnocylindria bacterium
GGCGTGCGCAAGGGAGTAGCCGAGCTCGCCGCCTTCGTGGATCGACCCGGGGACCTCTGCGGAGACATGGCTCGGCACGCCTCCGGGGAACGAGAACTGCCGAAAGAGCCTTGCCATCCCCTCCGTGTCGCGCGACACCCCGGGATAGACCTCGCTGTACGTCCCCTCGAGATAGACGTTCGCGAGCAGGGCCGGACCGCCGTGGCCGGGCCCGGTGATGAAGATCGCGTCGAGGTCCCAGATCTTGATCGCGCGATTCATGTGCGCGTAGATGAAGTTCAGACCCGGAGTCGTCCCCCAGTGACCGAGCAGACGGGGCTTCACATGCTCCGCGCGCAGTGGCTCTCGAAGCAGCGGATTGTCGAGGAGGTAGATCTGTCCCACCGACAGGTAGTTCGCGGCGCGCCAGTAGCCGTCGATCCGGCCCAGCTCGACTGCCGTGAGTGGTGCCGGGTGTTCGAGCTGCGACCTGCTCGCCATTTCCTGCCTCCGACGCGCGTAGCCGAGCGCACGGCCTAGGCTTTCGCCGTGCCCGTGCTCGTCCTGAACGCCGGCTCATCGACGCTCAAGGCAAGTGTGCTCGCGGATGGCGCGACGCGCGCGGACGCGAGCGCGACGGTGCCGTTGAGGGGCGTCGACGACGCCGCGGATGCGCTGCGACGCGCCGTGCAACAGATCGCCGCCGGCGGGACCGATGTCGGGGCGGATGTCGTGGGGCATCGAGTCGTGCACGGCGGCTCGCTCTTCACCCGCACGACCCTCATCGACGACGAGGTGCTGCAACAGATCCGCGATCTCGCGCGGTTCGCGCCGCTGCACAACCCCGTCGCTGCCGCCGTGATCGCGGCCGCGCGTACGGCTCTACCGAAGGTCCGCCACGCCGCCGCGTTCGACTCCGCGTTCCACGCCACGCTGCCGCCGGAGGCGTACATCTACGCACTCCCCTACGCGTGGTTCGCCGACTGGGGGTACCGCCGCTACGGCTTCCACGGTCTCTCCGTGGCCTGGTCGACCGAGCGGGCGGCCGCGCTCCTGCATCGCGCGGATCTCGGTCTTGTCGTGGCGCACCTTGGCGCGGGTTGCTCGGTGACCGCGGTATGGCACGGGCGCGCCGTGAGCACCTCCATGGGGATGACGCCGCTCGAGGGTCTCGTCATGGGCACCCGTGCCGGGTCGGTGGACCCTGGGATCCTTCTCGCGGCGCAGCGCGAGCACGGTCTCGACGTACGGACGTTGGAAGACACGCTCGAGCACGGCTCAGGCCTTCTCGGACTCTCGGGTCGTACCGCCGAGATGAAGGAGCTCCTCTCCGCCGCGGGGAACGACGAGCGTGCCGCGCTGGCCATCGCCGTCTTCGAGCGAACGGCCGCCGGGGCGATCGGGGCGGCCGCGACTTCGCTGCCGAGGCTCGATGCGCTCGTATTCACCGGCGGCATCGGCGAGCACGCTGCGAGCGTGCGCGCGGGCATCGCCCGCCGGCTCGCGACGCTCGGCGTGCCACCGCCCGTCGACGTCGCATCGGAGGACGATCGTGTCGTCGCGGCGGGCCCGGTGGCGGTGCTCGTCATCGCTGCACGGGAGGACGTTGTCATCGCGCGCGAGGTGCGCGCGCTCGTGCCGGTCTAGGTCCCGCCGGGGTCGTCACGTTACCTAAGAGACCGGCCGCGCCTCGAGGAGGCGCACTCCACGGCCGCCGTTCACAGGCAAGTCGACGCGAGGCACTCCCCTACTTCGTCGGGAAATCGAGGTGACGCCCGATGACCGGCAGGCGCTCGCCGACGGCCAGCAGGATCGGCGCGGAAACGCTTGCGACGAGCGCCGGCCTCACCGTGGTCTCATAGAACGCGAGCGTCTGGTCGAACGTCGCGAGCTGGTCGGCGGGGATCGCCGACTTCGCGACCTGCGCCGCCATCGCGTCGAGCACCGACGGATCGATCATCATCCCGAACTGCGGGTTCGCGGTGACCGCCGCCCGCACCGCGGCGACGGCAGCCTGGTCGACGGTGGCCTTGCCGTTGAGCGGAGCGATGACGTTGTCGAAGCTCACGACGGCGACGACCGCGACATACGCGGCGACGAGCCCGGTGAGCGCGCCGAGTGGCACGCCCAACAGATGATCAGCGGCCTTCAGGACCCCTACGCGATGCACGAGTGACACGAACACGCCGGCGATGCGCGAGACCACGGTCGCCGCGAACCCGATCACCACCACCCCGAGACCCAGACCGGCGGCGCCCGACGGCACGAGGCCCCTCGCCGGACCGGCGTAGAGCGCATAGAGACCGAGCAGCGTCAGCGCGACGGCGAACAGCGGCGCGATGAAGCCCTTGCGCCAGCCAAGGAATGCCGAGATGAGGACCGCGGCGGCGATCCCAAGGTCGAACACCGCGCGAGTCTACGGGCGACCGACGAGTCAGATGTCTCAGCGAGGAGCCGGGTGGGCGACCTCGGGCTCGAACCGAGGACCTTCTCCGTGTAAAGGAGACGCTCTGACCAACTGAGCTAGTCGCCCGGTTCAGTATGACGCCGCAGGTCGCTCCGCAGCGACCCACGGAAGCGGCGGGAGCGGGAAGAGACGCACGTTCCGACCCGCGAGGATGAGCGCGTCGGCCAGACCCTCGAGCCGGCCGAGCTGCGTCGCGAAGAAGTCGAAGCGCTCGGCACCGCGTTCGTCCAGCGGCCACGCCTCGCCGCTGTGCCGTGCGATCACCTGCCACAGCTGGAAGTAATCGCGCGTGAGATCGTCGGAACGCTCGTCGAGCTGGACCTGATAACGGCACCGCATGATCCGCAGGCTTGCCGTCTCGAACGCCGACAGCCGGCCCAGCGCGGCGAGGAAGTCGCCTCGGAGGCGACGGGCCTCCTCGCTCGCGGCGACCGCGCGAGAACGGCGATAGGTGCGGCTTCGAAGCTTCGCCTGGACCGACAGCTCGCGATGGCGCTCGTCGATCCTCTTGCGGAAGCGCTCGGCACCGACCCCGGTGGTCGCCCAGATCACGGGCGCGCGTGGTGGCATCTCGTTCGCGATTATCCTGCCGCCGTCATGGGCGACAAGACCTTTTCAGCGCGATGATGTCGTCGTAAAATGAATGACCTCGGCCTCATCGCGGAGCTCCTCGCGACACCCCAGGTCATCGCCCTCGTCGGCTACTCCACCGACCCTTCTCGGCCGAGCAACTCCGTCTCGCGTTACCTGCGGACCAAGGGCTTCCGCGTCATCCCGGTGAATCCGCAGCTGCACGGTGCGACGGTCGATGGCGAGCGCGCGTACGACCGCCTCGTCGACGTCCCGGCCGACGCGGGCGTCGGCTTCGTCGACGTGTTCCGTCGCGGGGAGTTCCTCGATGCGGTGGTCGACGACGCGCTCGCGGCGGGTATGCGGACGATCTGGTTCCAGCTCGACCTCGGGAACCTCGCGGCCGCGGAGCGCGCGGAGCGAGCCGGGATGCGCGTGGTTTGGGATCGCTGCACCGCGATCGAGCATCGCCGGCTTGCTAGAGGCGGCTTCGCGGAGTGAACGCGATCTCCTTCGAGACGTCCCGGCCCGCGGCGACGCCGCTCCAGAATGTATCGAGCTCGATACGCGCGTTGGCCGTCCGCAGCGCCGCGATGAGCGGCTCGAATGCCGCGAGCCGATACGGCTTCGTGTTCACCTTCACCGTGGAGTCTCGGCCCCGCGCCACGAAGAACGGCGCGGAGACGCCGGAGTGCGCGCCCGGATAGCGCTTCGCGTCGATGCGCTGGAGTGCGCCGATCGGGACGCGCTCCACCTTGACGCCGAAGTTCGTGCGGTACACCAGCTCAGGCCCCTCCACGCCCAGCGTCGTGAAGTAGGCCTGGTCGAGCACCATGACCACGTTCACGCCGAGCAGGCCCAGACCGATCGTGACCATCACCGGATCGCCGCCGGCCGCGCCGAAGACGAGGACGCCGAGCGCGGCGAGCGGGAAGAGCGTGTACGACGGCCAGATCAGCGCGAGAGAGGGGCGGATCGGTGTCACAGCGAGCCGAGTCTAGATTGGTAGAATGGTCTCCCCGGCCCAGGTGATGTAATGGCAGCCATGCAAGTCTGAGGGGCTTGTGCCCGTAAGGGCGTGGGGGTTCGACTCCCCCCCTGGGCACCGACGATCGGCGCTAGACCCTCACACGCGCCCACGCGCCGCTCCTGAACCGCACCGCCAGCAGCACCGCGCGCACGAAGTAGTCCGCCGCCACGCCCGCCCAGATCCCGGTGAGTCCGAGTCCGAGCGGGAACGCAAGCACGTACGACAGCGGCAGGCGCACGACGAACCAGTTCACCAACGAGACGATCAGCGGATAGCGCGTGTCCCCGGCGCCGCGGAGCGAGCCGCCGAGCGCGAAGATCGCGGCCTGCGCGGGCTGGCCGAGCCCGACGACGGCAAGCGCGCCGGCGCCGGCGACGACCACTGCGTCGGCGTTCGTGAACAGGCCCAAGAGGAATGAGGGCACGACGACGAACAGCAGTCCTGCGGTGGTCGCCCACACGAGCGCCATGCCGGTGGCGGCCCACCCCGCGCTCATCGCACGCTTCGGATCACGCATGCCGAGCGCCTGACCGACGAGCGCGCTTGCGGCGATGGAGAAGCCGATGCACGGGAAGAACGAGAACGTCTCGATCTGTCCGACGATCTGGTGCGCCGCGACCTGCTCCGTTCCGAGACGGAACACGAGGAAGGAAAGCGCGAGGATCCCGAACGAGAACACCGCGCTCTCGGCCGCGGACGGCCAGCTGATCTCGAAGATCCGGCGGACGGTCGTCATCGAGAGACGCCACGGTCCGCCAGCGATGGATAGACCCGCTGTGCCGCGCCACAGCAACACGATCGTCGCGGCCAGCCCGATGACCCAGGTGATCGTCTGCGCGTATGCCGATCCCATGGGTCCGATGCGCAGCACATCGATGAAGAGGTACGCGAGCAGCACGCTGAACACGACAGCGCCGCCGGTCAGGAACATCGGCGTGCGCGTGTCACCTGCTGCGCGCATCGCGGACGTGCCGATGAGCCAGACCGTCGACGCACCGCTGGCCGCGCCGGTGACCTGAAGGAACGGCGCCCCGACCGCGACGACTTCGTCACTCGCGCCGAGAAGGCGCAGGAGCTGAGCGGAGAAAAGGAAGAAGCCCGCGCCAAAGACCAGCCCCGCGATCGCGCCGAGCATGAGCGACTGCCGCGTCGCATCCGCGGCATCCCTCGGCCGCCCCTCCCCCATCCGCCGGCTCACGATCGCGATCGTGCCGATGGCGAGGGAGCGCCAGACCGGGAACATCAGGAAGAAGAAATTGCCCGCGGCGCCGACGCCAGCCGTCGCGGTGGCGCCAAGATGACCGACGAACGCGAACACGATCGCGGTGCCGCCGGCGCTCACCGACTGCTCGATGATCCCGGGCCACGCCAGCTCGAGCGCCGCACGCGCGGGCGAGAGGCGCGCGAGCTGCGCGGCACGGGCGCTCGGTGCGGGTGCTTCTTCGACCTCGACCTCGTCGACCGCCTGGATTGTCACGCGGCGATCGTCACTCCCGAGCCCTCGATGACGTCGCCGATACGCGACGCCGTCACGCCGTTCGCCGCTCGTGCGCGGTCCCACGCGGCCGCGTGCTGCGGCGGGACGCCGACAAGAAGACCACCGGAGGTCTGGGGGTCGAGCGCCAGGGTCCGCAGCGCCTCGTCGTGGCCCTCGATCCGCACGCGATCGCTGGTCAGGAAATACGCTTGGTTGCGCTCGAGGCCGCCGAAGCTCGAGCCCGAGGCGTGCTCGCGAGCACCGGGGAGCAGGGGTACGAGCCGCATGTCGATGCGCACCCCCACCCCGGCCTCGGTGGCCATCTCGTGCGCATGCCCCGCGAGACCGAATCCGGTGATGTCGGTCGCGGCGTGGAGACCCGCTTCGACCGCGGCGAGCGCCGCGGCGCGGTTCAGCGCGACCATCGACGCGACGGTCGAGGCGAGATCCTCCGGCGAGAGCTCGCCGCGCTTGTGCGCGGTGGTGAGCACCCCGGTCCCGATCGGTTTCGTCAGCCACAGCGCATCACCGACGCGGAGCGCGTCCTTGCGCAGGATCCGCTTGGGGTCCACACGACCGGTGACCGCGAGTCCGAATTTCGGCTCACGGTCGAGGACGGTGTGACCGCCCGCGACGATCCCACCGGCCTCACGCACGGTGTCGACCGCCCCGGCGAAGATGCGCTCGAGCTGCGTGAGCGGCGCATCCTCGGGCCAGGCCGCGATCTGCAGCGCGAAGAGCACCTCTCCACCCATCGCATAGACATCGGACATCGCGTTTGCGGCAGCGATGGCGCCCGAGGCGTACGCGTCATCGACGATCGGCGGGAAGAAGTCCAGCGTCTCGACGATCGCCGTGTCGGGCGCAACGAGATACACCGCCGCGTCATCGGCTCGCTCGAGGCCGACGAGCAGCTCCTTCGGCGAGGCCTGTGCGCGCAGAGGACGCAGCACCTGCGTCAGCGGGCCGGGGCCCAGCTTGGCGCCTCAGCCGGCACAGAGCGACAGCGTCGTGAGGCGCACCTCGTCACGTGTGAACACGTGGAGAGTCTAGTTATCCCGACCGTGGCTCACGCCGCGACCCCGGCGCTAGGGCAGCACCGGGGGCGTGCGGATCGCGGTGTACCAGACGCCGAGCGCGAGCCCGATGAGGAGCACAGCGAGGGCGACATATTGGGGCGAGTGTCCGCGTCGGAAGATCACGACGATCAGCAGGATCACCGCGCCCGCGACGAGCGCGAAGTCGAGCCCGAGGAAGAGCGCGAGAGCGTTCATCGCTCGGCGTCGTGCCGACTCATATGACGTTGTGCTCGCGGATGAGCTCGCCGCGCGCGAAACGGTCGTACGACAGCGCGGAGATGTCGAGCGTCGTCTTGCCGTCCACGATGAGCTCGGCGATCGCCTCACCCGCGGCCGGCGCATGCATGAGGCCGTGGCCGCTGAAGCCGGCCGCGCACACCAGGCCGGGGACGCTCGCGATGCGGCCGAGGATCGGATGCTTGTCCGGCGTGTCCTCGTAGAGACCTGCCCAGCCGGTCTTCACGTTGGCGCGCTCGAGCAGCGGCATGCGATCGAGCGCGCGCTCGACGACGGTCGGCAGGAAGTCCCAGTTCAGCGAGTCGTCGAAGCCCGGCCGGTCCGCGGGATCGGCCATGCCCATGAGCACCCCGCCCGACTCGCGGTGGAAGTAGAAGGACGTCGCCATCTCCACCGTGAGCGGGAAGTCGTGATCGAGGCCGGGCACCGGGTCGGTGACGAAGACCTGACGGCGGAGCGGGGTTATCGGAAGCTCGACGCCGGCGAGCGCGGCGACCTGCGCGGCCCATGGTCCGGCGGCGTTCACGACCGTTTCCGTCGCGATCGCGCCCTTCGGCGTCCGCACGCCGGTGATGCGGCCAGACTGCCTGTCGATCGCGGTGAGCGGCTCGCCTTCGCGGAAGCGGACGCCGAGGGCCCGAGCGCGTCCGACGTAGCCGTTGAGCATCGCCGTCGGGTCGAGGTAGCCGTCCTTGGGGCAGAACGTCGCGAAGAGGACGTCGTCCACGCGTATCTCCGGGAAGAGCTCGTGGATCGCGGATCGTTCGAGACGTCTCGCCGGCACGCCGAGACGGGTCCAGAGCGCGAGCGATCGCTCGAACGCCGCCGCGTCGCGGTCGCTGGTGATGAGGATGAGGTACCCGACCTGATGAAAGCCCAGGTCGACGCCCATCTCCTCTGCGAACCGCTCCCAGCGTGGCAGTGAGCGCTGCGAGAGACGCACATTGACCTCGGTCGAGAACTGGAGGCGCACGCCGCCCGCGTTCCGCGAGGTCGACCCGGCGCCGAGACGATCGCGTTCGAGAACGACGACGTCGCGAACACCCTTGGTGGCGAGGTGATAGGCGATCGACGCGCCATGGACGCCGCCGCCGACGATGACGACCTCAGCCCGCTCCACGCCCCGGTGGCCCTCCTGTCGTTTCGCGCGTCGCGTTCTAGGTCTGCTCGGGTGGCACGGCGGACGGCGCGAGGCGCACCATCGCGAGCATCGCCTTGTAGACCTCGAGGTAGTCCTTCGCCGCGTAGGCGACGGCTCGCGCGCCGGACCGTCGCGCACCCGGGATGAGCCCGGCCATGTCGGCCATCGCCGAGGTGAGGAAGAGCAGCTCGACCTCGCTCCGGCCCTTCGGTACGAGCGGCTTGAGGCGCGCCGCGGTCTCGATCGCGCGCGCCGCACCCTCGCGCAGGGCGTCGCAGACCTTCGAGGGATGCAGCATCTTCGCCGCGAAGCGGCCGGCGGCATCCTTCGTCCGTACCGCGACGACGTCGCGTCCGAGGAGCTGGCGGGCCTCCGCGCACGTCGCGTCGTCGCCGGCGACGAGCGAGACCGTCGCGCCGAAGTAGCCCGCCAGATAGGCGTTGAGCGTCGTCTCGCCGACGGGCTTGCCGCCCAGACGCAGCTCGTAGATCGCGCGGCTCGCGTAGGTGTGGTCGAGCACGCCCTTCGGATGACCGGCGCGCGCGTGATAGCCGACGAAGAAGCAGGTGTCGTAGCCGCCGTCGATGCCCTGCCCCATGCTCCACGGCTTCGCCGTGCCGACCAGGAGCTCGGCGCGCGGATCGAGATCGTCGGCGTAGATGTTGTGCATCGAGCCATGCGAGTCGTTCACGCAGAAACGGTCCGCGCCCGCGGCGGCCGCGCCGTCGATGCATGCGTTCGCCTCGTCGGTCATCCAGCGGCGCGCGCGTTCGTACTCGACACCCTGCATCATCACGTGGCTGTATGCCGCGACACCGCCGATGCCTTCCATGTCGATGGAGATCCACACGCTCGTTGCGGCGCGCTTCGGCACGGCGGCGATGGTAGGAGGTTGGATGCCTCGGTGCGTTCTCGGTATTGCTTAGAGCCAACTGCGGTACATCGCAGTAGAATGTGATCCAACGCCGAAGTGGAGTAATGGCAGCCTCGTACGCTTCAGGGGCGTATGGCCGAAAGGCCGTGAGGGTTCGAATCCCTCCTTCGGCACAGAAGCTAGCTCAGCCCATGTCGACGCGCGTAGTCGCTCCATATGCGCCACTTGCGCTCGAGCTTCGGCACATCAGGCACCGGATACAGCGTCGGTAGCAGCCGCATGGATTCACGGTTGCCATATTTCAATCGAAAGAAGTCATGGCGGCCGTCGCGACGCGGCATCTGCTCGATCCGTCCCTTCAGACCGTACTTGGTTGCGACGCGCGCCTGCACCCACTCCAGGTGAGGCCGGCTCGCGGAGCTGAAGTACGTCCAGAGCCGCTCGTACCGATACTCGGGATAGGTCGATCGTGTCGACCGATGCGTGAAGTTCTGTAAGGTGCCGTCGCCTTCGAGGAGACCGCGGAGCAGCGGCGCGAGGAAACGATCGGGCACATCGAGCGGCCCGAGTGTGAGGCTCTTGCGCGGCGTCAGACCGATGCTTTCGAACCAGCGATAGAGTGCCGAATCCCCGAAGTCGACGAAGTACGCCGTGCCGCCCGTGCGCGTCGTCTGCTCCTTGATGCGGTTCGTCCGGCCAAGGAGACCGCGATAAGTGTCAACGAGCTCGCGATCGCACGACTTGAAATTGATCTTGCGGAAACCCGTGTACAGACAGCCATCCGTCGCCGTCAGACCAACGATGTAAGCCATGTCGTCAGACCATTCCAAGGGCAGCGTGGTTCGACCAGAGATCGGCCACTTGCAATCCTCGGGAGGGGTACGCCGCTCATAGTTCATGCCGCGGTGCGCGGCAGCAGCCCGCGCGACACGCGCGTCCGTGGCTGCCGTGAGGCCCTTCGACCAGTTCTTCCCGATCCGCCTATGTACGCACACATCGCAGCGAATGTCTGTCCCACAAATGTGCGACGAGTCGTCGCACATTCGTGCGACGTGACCTCGCAACACGTCGCACGTTCGTGCGACGCGGGCTACCGACGGACCGCGGTCTTCACATACCAGTCGTACGCATTCCAGAGTCGATCGCTCGGCGCGGTGATCGGCGTGATCCGCAGACCCTGCACCAGCTTGCTCTGGGCGTACAGGTAGTCGGAGAAGTAGAGGAAGATCACCGGCGTCTCGACCGCGACCGTCTGGAACACCTGCGTGAGCAGCTCGAGCCGCTTCGTCTGATCCGACGTCTTCCGTGAGTTCTCGAGCACGCGATCGAGGGGCAACGTGAAGTAGCCGGAGAAGTTGTGCCCGGGATCCGCGATCTCACTGGAGTGGAAGAGCGGATATGGATCGGGCTCACCGCCGCCGCTGATCCCGATGAGCAGCGTGTCGTAGCTGCGTTCGGCCACGACCTTCTCGATCAGGTCGATGAAGGGCACGGCTCGCAACGTCGCGGCGACGCCGATCAGCTTCAGGTCCTCGATGATCTGCAGCGCGGCCGATACCCGCGATGGCTCATCCGATGTGCTGATGCCGAAGGCGAGCTTCACGCTGCCCTTGTCACGCACGCCGTCGCCGTCGTGGTCTTTCCAGTCGGCCTCGTCAAGAAGCCGGCGCGCCTCGTCAAGCGAGCGGTCGTAGCGCTTGATGTCCTTCACGTACGCCCAGGAGGTCGGCGGCACCAGCTCATCGGCGACGCGACCGCGCCCGTCGGCGGCGAGGTCGAGCACCTTGCCCTTGTCGATGGCGGTCGCGATCGCCTGCCGGACCACCCGGTCGCGGAAGGTCGTCTTGTCTGGCCGGACGTTGAAGAAGAGGGCCGTGTAATCCGACGTCGGGAAGCTGTAGAGCGACACGTTCTTGTACGTCCGTGCGCGCTCCGCGTCGGCGGTGGAGATGCCGGCCACGCCGTCGATCTCGCCACGCGACAGCGCCGAGAGCGCCTCGGATGCGGCCGGGTACGAGCGCAGGACGATGCGGTCGAGATAGGGGCGGGTCCGCTCGGGGCGCACCTTGTAGTAGTTGTCGTACCGCGCGAGCGTCACCTGCCGCGCGTCGGCCTCGACCACGCGGAACGGGCCGGCGCCGATCGGTCGCAGATTGAATGGCTGCCTCGGGAGCTCGTTGTAGCCGACGCCGAGGAGGCTGTGGGCCGGCATCAGCGGCAGCGTCGTGTTCGCGGCGAATGAGCCGAACGCGTCGGGCAGCGTGAAACGCACGACGCGCGGGCCGAGCGCGGCGACGAGCACGCCACGGAACGCATCGCTGTACGGACCGACGTACGCCTTGTCCTGCACGAGCGTCACGGTGTAGACGACGTCCGCCGCGGTCACCGGTTGCCCGTCGTGCCACGTCGCGTCGTCGCGGATGGTGAACGTCCAGACCTTGCCATCCTGGTCCGTCGTGAACGTGGCGAGATCGGGTACGACCGAGCCGACGCGGTCGAGCTGCGTCAGACCGGCGAACGCGAGGCGGACGACGTCCTGATCGACATCCGTCGCGGCGAGGACCGGCTCAAGGTACTGCGGTGCGCCGACCACGCCCTCGATGTACGTGCCACCGTTCGCGGGCACGATACCCGTGCGCTCGGCCTGATCGAGGAACGTCGCGCCGACGCTCACGGCGGCGAGGACTCCGATGAGCGCGACAACGATGAACTTGTCGCGGGCCGTCACCTAGGCGGCGCTCGCGCTCCGAGCGCCCAGGATCGAGATGATCACGTACACCACGATCAGGACGACCGTGAGCCGGAATAGCGTGCGCTCGAGCCCACGCCGGCTGCGGTATGCGGTCGACTCGCCACCGAACGTGGACGAGAGGCCGGTGCCGCGGGCCTGGAGCAGGATCGAGGAGCTCACCGCGACGGCAATGACGATCTGGGCGACCTGAAGAACATCCATGGGATGCGTCGAATTGTACGGCTACTTGCGCGTGTAGACGAACAGCGGTCGGTCGGTCAGCCCACCGGTGGTCCGCAGTGCATAGCGATCGAGGACGGCCGCTACGAGGTCGGGGTGCCAGCGTTGCCGCTCGAAGCCGCCGACCGCGTCGAGGGTCCCGAGATCCACCTCGCTCACCACCGCTTCGAACGTGCTGGCGCGCACCGCGTCGAGGACCGCCTGGCCTTCGGGGAACGACAGCTGCCCGGCGGCCTCACGCGCACGGTTGCGGGACCAGAGGAAGACGTCGTCGACGATGGGCTGTCGCCCGATGGCCACGAGGAGCCCGCTGTCCTCGACCAGGACCCTTCCGGCGAGACGGGCGACCACATCGATGCGAACGGGGTCGCCCCACGCGCCGACCGAGGCCGGGCGCCCGGGGACGACACCGAAGGGATTCAGAAGGAGCACGGCGACGGCCGCCTGGGCGATGGCGGCGAGCGGGTAGCGCGCAGACGATGCGAGCAGCGGCGCGCGTCCCGCGAGCGCGAGGGCGACCGCGGCGGACAGGTCGAGGAAGTAATTGATCGTCGCGCCTTCGCGGCCGCCGAGGAGCAGCACGCCCGCCGCGCCCGCGGCGTACGCGGTCACGATCGTCGTGCTCGGGCGCGTGAGCGCGATGGTCGCGAGCGGCACCGCGAGCACGAGGACCGCGAGGAGCACGAGCGGCGCCGCGAGCTCGGGGCTCCACGGCAGTGCATTCCAGCCGATCACGTGCGTGAGCGCGCCCCCTTCGGGACCGTGGGTCGTGAAGGCAACGGCGAAAGCGGCGACGATGCCGCTCGCCAGCGCGCGAGCGGCCGCGGACGGGTCGCGGCGGCCGACGAACACGAGCATCGCGAGCGCGGGCACGAGCGCGGTCGGCTTGGCCATCGCGGCAACGCCCACGAGCGCACCGGCCAGCACGTTGCGTGGCCGTGTGCGGTCGAGGGCCATGACCGCGCCGACGGTGAACGCGAGCGCGACGAGATCGGGCTTCACCGCCGCTCCCCACTGGAGCACGGGTACCGATCCCAGCCACGCGAGCCCCAGCGTCGCGGCCACGAGCGCGCCCGCCGGCCGCGCGCGCCACGCGATCGCGCCCGCGACCAACAGCGTCGCCGCGATGCTGAGCACCCGCCCGGTCACGAAGGGATCGCCGATGGCCGCGAGATGGAAGTAGAGCGGCGGGTAGTTGGCGGCGGTGAAGAGCGCGGACCCGTGGTCCCAGCTGGCGCCGGCGGTGTACTCGAGCCGATCGCGCGCGAGGATCGCGGCGTTCGCGACGGCACCCTCGCCGTAGAGCACCGGACCGCGAAGTCCGACCGACCAGAGCCAATGCACGATGCCGAGCACCGCAAGCGCGGCGGCGACGAGGGCGTAGCCGCGCCACGCGATCGCGGCGCGGCTCACGTCGAGCCCGCGAGGAGTGAGCGTCCGGTCATGCGCGACGGCGCAGGGAGGCCCATGAGCTCGAGCAGCGTCGGAGCGATGTCGCGCAGACCGCCGTCGTGGATGGCGTAGCCGGAGGCGTCGCGCACGATGAGCACCACCGGCACGGGATTCGTGGAGTGCTGCGTGTTCCGGCTGCCGTCGGGGAACAGCATCTCCTCGGCGTTGCCGTGATCGGCGGTCAGCAGCACCGCACCGCCGGCCGAGAGCGTCGCGTCGACCGTCTTCCCCACCGCCCCGTCGGTCGCGGCCATGGCGCGCACCGTTGCCGCGATGTCGCCGGTGTGTCCGACCATGTCCGGATTCGCGTAATTCACGATCGCGAAGTCGTACGTGCCGGTGCCGATGGCCCGCACGAGGGAGTCGGCCACGGCGGCGGCGCTCATCTCGGGCTGCTGGTCGTAGGTCGCGACCTTCGCAGAGGCCACCAGCATGCGGTCCTCGCCGGCGAACGGCTCCTCGCGCCCGCCGTTGAAGAAGTACGTGACGTGCGCGTACTTCTCGGTCTCCGCGGTGTGGAACTGCCGCAGGCCGGCGTCCGCGAGGATCTCGGCCATCGGGCTGAGGGGCTGTGCGGGAAACGCGATCCGCACGCTCGGGAGGCCGACCTTGTAGTCGGTCAGGGTGACGAAGGTGAGGTGCCCCGGACGGCGCCGGCGCACAAAGCCGGCGAACTCATCCTGCATGAAGGCCCAGGTGAGCTGCCGCGCGCGGTCCGGGCGGAAGTTGAAGAACACGATCGCGTCACCGTCCGCGACGGGCGCGCCGTTCCCGACGATGCGCGGCTCCATGAGCTCGTCGCCGCAGTCCGGCCTCGCGTAGCACTCCCGGACCGCATCGGCCGCGCTCGCGGCCGACGGCGCCTTCGCGTCGACGATCGCGTCCCAGCCGCGCTCGGTCCGGTCCCACCGCTTGTCGCGGTCCATCGCCCAGTAGCGTCCCTGGATCGTCGCGACCGGTCCGGCCACGCGTGGGATCAGCTCGAGCGCGCTCCGCGGCGGCATGTCGCGACCGTCGAGGAACAGGTGCACGGCCACGCGCTGCGCACCCTCCCGTCTCGCGAGCTCGATCAGGGCGTTCAGGTGCGCGAGATCGGCATGGACGCCGCCGGTCGAGAGCAGACCCATCAGATGCAGGGTTCCGCGTTCCCGGACGGCGCCCGCGGCGGCGCGCAGCGCCGCGTTGGTGAAGAAGCTGCCGTCGGCGATCGCGTCGTTTATGCGCACGAGCTCCTGGTACTGCACGTAGCCGGCACCCATGGTGAGGTGCCCCACCTCGCTGTTCCCCATCACGCCATCCGGCAGACCGACCGCGCGCCCGCTCGCCGCGAGCTTCGCGTGGGGGTACGTCGACAGGAGAGCGTCCAGCCGCGGCGTGTCCGCCCGCGTGACCGCGTTGCCGGGTCCGTCGGGTGCGA
>JBGQFO010000038.1:0-14439 GCA_041496945.1 Candidatus Limnocylindria bacterium
CTGCGCGCAGCTCGTCGATCCGCGCCTGCTGGTCGCGGCTGGCGGTGCTCTGCGACGCCGCGCCGCGCTGGATGTCGTCGAGCTGGGCGCGCAGGTCGGCGAGCTGTGCCTTCAGGCCGTTCTGCTCGTTCTGCAGGGAATTGGCGGCGTCGAGGAGCGGCGCGTTGTAGCGCACGGTGAGCTCACTGCGCTCCTGCTGCGTCCGCCACTGGAGGGACACGAGCAGCCCGAAGAGCAGCGCCGGGAAGATCAGGACGAGGGGCGCGCTGAGCCGCCGCGACGGGGCCCCCGCCAGGGTCGCCATCTGTGGATAAGTGTCGCACCGGCGACCGTCCCGCTACCCGGGACCCCCTTACCGGGGGATGCTCGGTACTAGTCCCCGGAGCAGGCTCTCCTACGTCCGGGGAGGGACAGGTAAGGAATGAGCGTGGTGGAGGCGGGCATCCCGGTAGGCGCCGTGGACGCGGCCGCTTGCCCGCTGTGCTCCGCCCAGGCCTCCCACGAGAGTCACGCCGCCAAGCCCGCCGTCGACCGTCGCGACGACCTCGTTCCCTGGGCCATCGGCCTGACCGCCGCCGTCCTCATCGCGAGCGTCGGTGTCGGGACGGATCGCTGGTTCGGGATCGGTGCCGCGGCCGGCCTTGGCGCCGGCGCTCTCTGCGCCTGGCAGAGCGTTCGAAGCGCCATTCGCCTCCGCGCGAAGACGCACGAGCGGGAGATCCAGGCGCTCAGCGACGATGCGGACGGCCGCGTGGGCATGGTCATCCGTCAGTTCGAATGGGCGGTGAACGACGTCGCGAAGCTCCGGCGCGAGCACGAGCGCGCGCAGGTCACCGCCGACCTCCTCATCGTTCAAGGACGAGCGCGCGAGCGACACATCCGCAAGCTCGAGCGCGAGATCCTCGAGGCGCGCGAGCGCGAGGCGCGGCTCGCCGCGGCCACGCGACCCTCCCAGCGCGCCGAGTTCGATCCGAGCGCGGACGTCGCGAGCAGCGTCGGGCGTCTTCGCTGGGGGCTGCACCATAACGGCGCGTACACCCGCATCGAGCTGGAATGTGACGCCCGCGCCTACCGCCCGACACGGCTGCGGATCGTCGCGCCGGATGGGACCGTCCCGACGGAGAGCATGACCGCGATGCACTCCGGCGACGGCTCGCTCTGCTTCGCGCTCGCCGAGCCGCCGGCCGACTTCGTCGCGGGCATCGTGTCGGGCGAGGACGCGGGCTACCGCATCGAGGCGCAGTGCGATTACGAATGGCGGCCGGTGCTCCTCGAGGACACTGGACTCCGCACGCGCCAGATCCAGGACAAGCATGGCCGGCTCTTCCGCGTGAACGAGGCGCCGCTCCTGATGCCGCGTGCCGCCGTCGTCCCGCTGGCGGTCGCGCACAACCCATTCGACCACAGCTTCGAGACGACGCTCACGCTGCTGTAGACCGTCACCGCGCTCCCGAACGCGGCTCCGCCGCGTAGGGCTGTGTCCGCACTGTCGCTCCGCTCGCTTCGCTCGCTACGCTTGAGTGCGGCAGCCCCGTGAGGGGCTTGCCCCTCACGGGGCTGTAGCTCAGTGGATAGAGCGCCGCCGTCCTAAGGCGGGCGTCGCCGGTTCGATTCCGGCCAGCCCCTCAGCCCAAGCGCTCGACCGGAGGGGCGCTCCGTCCGATCAGAAGCGCACACCCTGCACCGCGTCACGCAGCGGACCGGGCGCGAGACCGAGGAGGAGCACCAGCGCGGCGGCGGCGACGGCGACGGCGGTGGCCACGCCAGTCCGGCCGGGGACGGTAGCGACGCTCTCGCCGAGGCACGCGAGCAACACGCGGAACGCGCACACCGCCGAGATCGCCATGCTGAGCGCGCCCAGCACGACGAGCCATGCGAGCCGCGCATCCGTGGCCGCCTCGAAGAGGTAGACCTTCGCCAGGAATCCCGCGGTCGGAGGGAGGCCGGCGAGCCCGAGCGTCAGCACGCCGAAGGCTCCCACCAGCAGCGGCCGCCGCCGGGCGAGACCACGCAGGTCTTCGACGCGCGCATCGCCACCTGCCAGGCCCTGCAGGGCCGCGAACGCGCCGCCGACGAGCACGACAAGGACGGCGAGGGCGAACGCGCTCGCCGGCGCCGCGGCGCCGCCGGACGCGAGTCCGATCGCGATCACGCCCGCCTGCGCGACCGCCATGAACACGAGCGCGCGCCGTGCTGATGGAGCAGCGAGCGCGACGAGAGAGCCGACGGTCATGGTGACGGCGGCGAGCACCGCGAGGCTCGCGCGCCAGTCGGCCTCCGCGTTCCCTGAGGCCGTCACGCCGGCCGCGACGCGCATGAGCATCGCGAAGGCGCCGAGCTTTCCTACGATCGCGACATACCCGGCCACCGGCGCGGCCGCGCCCGCATCGATGTCCGGCGCGAGGACGTGGAACGGGACGAGCGCCATGGTCTGCGCCAACGCCGCGAGGAGCAGCGCGATGCCCACCTGCCCCACGGTGTTCGTGCTCGCGAGTGCTCCGATCCTGGTCGAACCCGTGTCCGCGAGGATGAGCGCGCTGCCGATCGCGAAGAGAAGCGGCGCGATCGCGCTCCGGCGTAACGCCGCGTACGGAAGGGAACCCCGCACCGACTCGTGGCGCGGGCGGGCGAGGACCGCAAGGGCGACGGACAGCAGCGCCAGACCGATGGCGGCGACCGCCAGATCGCCTGCCGACGCCATGAGCGACACGCCCGATGCGCACAGGAGGATGAGCGCTGCGGCCCGCGCGCCGCCGCGCGCGTCGTGCGCGCGGTGAGCCGTCTCGAGGAGCGCGGTCGCCGCCGCGCTCGCCGCGGCGAGGACCACCACGAACACGCTCAGGCCGTCGCGCCGGAGCAGGCCGCCCAGGCCGTCGGCACCGCCACCGATCAGCGCGGCGCCCACGCCGGAGGCGAACGCGACGACCACGGCGAGGAGCATCCACGAGCGCTCGTCGGCGCGGAGCCAACGTGCCAACGCGCCGACGAGCACCGCGCCGCCGGCAAGCACGATGAACGGCAGCGCCGCGAGCGCGTCGTCGACGCTCATCGGCCGAGATCCACGCTCGGCAGCGTCTCGTCGCCGATCCGATCGGTGAGCGCCCGCGGCGCGACCCCCAGCGCGACCACCAGGGCCAGGAGCGGCACGACGAGGAGGCGTTCGCGCCAACGCAGCTCGGCGCCCGACGCGAGCGGCGGTCCGTGGAACGCGCGTCGGACGGCGCCGAGGCCGGCGACCGCCGCGACGGCGAACACGAGCGCGGCGACGGCGGTCGCCGCCGGAAAGCGCTCGTAGGCCCCCGCGAGCGCGACGACCGTGCCGGAGAATCCGCTCGTCCCCGGTAGCCCGATGGCTGCGAACGTGGTCAGCGTGAAGAGCGCGGCGAGCGCCGGCGCCGATGACGCGAGGCCGCCTGCGCGGGAGAGCGCGAAGGATGACGTGCGCCGCGCGATCATCGCCGCGACCAGCAGCGCGGCCCCGATGACCAGGCCATGCGAGATGGTCGCGAGGACGGCGCCGCGCAGGCTCGTCGCGGTCGCGGCGAAGAGCGCGAGCGCGATCAGGTTGAGCTGCGCGAGGCTCATGAATGCGAGGAGACGCCGCAGATCGTCCTGGCGCGACGCGACCAGCGCCCCGTACAGCACGCCGACGGCGGCGAGCGCGACGAGCACCGGCGCCGCGGCGGACATGCCCTGCGGAAAGATCGCCAGGCAGACGCGAACGATGCCGTATGCGGCGCTCGTCGCGAGTCCGCCGGCGACGACGATCGCGAGGGGTGTCGTCGCGGCGACGTACACCCGTGGCAGCCATCCGTGCAGCGGGAAGAGCGGCAGCCGGCTCGCGAACGCCCCGAGGCAGAGGATCGCGGGAAGCAGCTGCACACCCGCGGGGATCGGACGCGCGGCGATCGCGTCGAGGTCGAGCGTTCCGCGCGCGACCGCGATGGAGACGATCCCGACGAGGAGGGATGCGCTCCCGAGCAGGTCCCGAGTCACCAGGGTCAGGGTCGCGCTCCGTCGGCCGGTCCCGCCCCACGCCCAGAGCAGGATCCCGACGGGCACCAGGCACGCCTCCCAGAAGATGAAGAAGAGCAGCAGGTCGCGTGCGATGAAGAGGCCGGCGAGGAGCGCGAGGAGGAGGTCCCACAGCGTGAAGTAGGCGCGACGGTGCCCGACGCCGGCGCTCGCCGCGGCGCCGGTGGCGAAGACGACGCCGAGCAGCATGAGGAACGCGGCCGAGAGTGGGTCGACCGCCACGACGTAGCCCGCGCCGACGCCCGGTGCCCAGCTCGTCCGCAGGTCGGGCGCCCCCAGGTCAGGCGCCCCCAGGAGCGCCGCGGCACCGATCGCGGCCACCGCGAGCCCCGCTGCCACCGACAGCGGACGGGCGGCTCGCGACACGACCGGCATCGCGCAGACGAAGGCCGCGAGCAAAGGAACGACGACGATCGCGGTCACGATCATCGCAGGGCCCAATACAGCGCGAGGGCCAGCGCGGAGGCGAGGACGACCGCCTCGCTCGCGCGCGCATAGCGGCGATGTGCGCCGCTCGCGAGCTCGCCCGCGCCGACCACGGCCGCGCTCACGAGGTCTTCGCTCTGCTGGAGCACGCGCTCGGTGCCGCGATCGAGGACGTGCGCCGCGGCGCGGAATGGCTCCACGACCGCGACTCGGTACAGCAGGTCGATCTCGAACCCTGACCGCGCCGACTGTTCCAACCGGGACGGAAGGCCGATACGTCGCGGCCATCGCCGCAGCGCGGTCCCGCCCGCGAGCCCGATGAGCGCGAGCGCCGCGCCGCTCGCGGCCAGCATGGGCTCGGCTGGGTGGGCAGCGGCCACGCCGAGCGAGATCGCGCCGCCGGCGACGAGACCGCCGAACGCCAGCGCGGCGAGGGCCAGGGCGACGGCCGGAGCGAGTGCCAGCAGCGTGCTCGTGGTCGTCGACCGGTCGGCAGATCGCGGCGCAGCCAGCAGTCGTGCCGTGTACAGGCCGGTGAGGAGAACGGTGCCGAGGATCGCCACGAGCAGCGCCGGTCGATCGGGCACGCTCGCCGCGAGTGCGGCGATGCCGAAGAAGCCGGCCGCCGGTGGGACCGCGGCCAGGGCGAGCGCTCCCACCGCGAACGCGACCGCACCGCCGCGCGTGCCGCGCGCGCCGGCGGCGAGCAGGAGCGTCGTCTTCGCGAGCGCGTGCGCGATCAGGACGAAGAGCGCGGCGTACGCGCCGCCAGTGCCGGCGGCGACGAACAGCAGGCCGAGCTGCGACGCCGTCGACCAGGCCAGGATCCGTCGTTCATCCGTCTGCGCCAGCGCGATGACCGCACCGCCGACCCCGGTGAGGGCGCCGATCGCCGCGGCCGCGGCCAGCACACCCGGGTGGAGGAACGGCGCGAGGCGAACGAGCAGCACCACGCCGCCGGCCGCGACCACGGTGTGGATGAGCGCGGTCGCCGCCACCGGGGCCTCCGTCGCGTCAGCAAGCCACGCGTGGAACGGCACCTGCGCCGAGCGCGCGAGGGCCGCGATCAGGACGAGGACGGAGGGGACGAAGAGGGCCGCGCCGAAGCGGGCGAGAGCCTCGGGTTGGTCGGCGAAGCCAGTCAGGTGCTGCGCGATCTCGGCGATGTCGACCGTGCGGAACTGCGCGAGGAGCGAGAGGATCGCGACGAGCAGCGCCGCGTCCCCCACGCGCGCGACCACGAAGGCCCGCGCCGCCGCGACCGAGGCCGCCGGGCGGTCACGGCGGTGCGCGACGAGCAGGTATGTGCCCGCGGCGACGATCTCCCACCCCGCGAAGAGGAGCAGCAGGTTCGCCGCGAGCAGGACGAGCAGCGTGCCGCTGAGAGTCATGGCGAAGGCCGCGCCGAAGCGCGCGACGTCATCCTCGCGAGCGAGCGAGCCGAGCGCGGACAGCGCGACGAGCGTGGCGACGCCGGTGAAGAGGATGAGGAGAGGCACCGTCGTGGGATCGATCCGCAGCACCAGGTCGGCGCCGCGAAGTGGCAGCCAGGTCCACACCTCGGCGACGAGTGAGGTCTTTCCCGCGGCGAAGGCCTGACCGATCGCGAGTGCCGCCGCGAACGCGAGGGCCAGGCCGCCGGTCAGGATCGCGCCGGCGGATCTGCGGCCGAGACGCCGGCCGACGATCGCGAGCAGGGCGGCGCTGGAGAGCGGCAACGCGACGACGAGCAGGAGCGTCATCCGAACATCCTCCCGAGGGCGTTCACCGCGCTGCGGAGCCTAGCCCCTCTGCTCGTACAATCGAGGCCGCCGCCGGCGATCAGCGCGGTGCGGTCCGCCATCGGGGTGTAGCGCAGCTTGGTAGCGCGCAGCGTTCGGGACGCTGAGGTCCCGGGTTCGAGTCCCGGCACCCCGACCGGCACGCGTCTCGGCGCGGCGACCCGCGTACTGTGCCGGCGATGACCGCGCGAAGGGCCTGGTCCGAGGACGACGCGTGGTCGCTCGACCTGGCCATCGCACCGGAGGGCGCCATCGGGCGCATCAGCGCGCACATCAATCGACGCGGGAAGCGTGCCTTCGGTGTCCTCAAGACCGCCAACGAATACGTGGGCGTCGTCGCCGACCACGACTTCGTGATCTGGGAGCGCCAGAAGCGCGCGGTCCGCGCGCGGGGCCGCGTCGTCGCCCGCAACCGCGGGACCCGGCTCGAGGTGCGGTTCATCGTGCCGTTGCGGACCCGCGCCCTCATCGGGATCTTCTTCGTGTTGTACGCGCTCGTGTCGCTGGGGATCGCGACGCAGCCGCCCGAGACGAGCGTGTCGGGTGGTGAGGCGCTCGTCGCGCTCGCGGGAGCGGGTGCGCTCGTCGGGCTCTTCGTCGCCGGCGCCCGCAGCCAGCGCGCCGACCTGCGCGCGTTCCTCGAGCGCGTCTTCGAGGGGGTGGCGCGGCTCTAGCGGAAGCTCGGCCCGAACACCGCGATGGCGGGCCCGTACGCCAGCCACGGGATCAGCCAGAGAACGCCCATCGCGGCGATCTGGATGCCCATGAACGGATACATCCCCTGAAAGATCTCATTGAGCGAGATGACCTTCCCCGCGACGCCCTTGAGGTAGTACGCCGACATAGCGACGGGCGGTGAGAGGAACGAGGTCTGCTGGTTGAGCGCGGCCATGATCCCGAAGAAGAACGGGTCGGTCGCGATGTTGTTGGGGTAGTTCTGGTGATAGGTCGCAAGGAGCGGGAGGAAGAGCGGCATGAAGATGATCGTGATCTCCGTCCACTCCAGGGGCCAGCCGAGCACGAAGATGATGAGCTGGACGACCCAGAAGAAGACCTCGGGCGACAGGTTCAGGCCGAGGATGAAGTCGCCGATGATCTGCGCGCCGCCCATGCGGGCGAAGACCGCCGCGAAGATGCTCGATCCGACCAGGAGCCATCCGACCATCGACGCCGTCCTGACCGTGAGGAACACGGACTCACGGAGCATCGAGAAGCTGAGTCGCTTGTGAGCGGCGGCGAGGATGATCCCGCCGAGCGCGCCCAGCGCCGCGCCCTCCGACGGCGTCGCCACCCCGAGGAAGATCGCGCCGAGGACGAAGAGGATCAGCGCGACGATCGGGACGAAGCCCCGGAAGATGAGCTTCAGCGTGTCCGACCCGGTCATCTGCTCGCGCTCCGCCTTCGGCAGCATCGGCGCGTCCTTCGGCCGGAACTTCGCCCACAGGACGATGTAGGCGAGGTACAGGAACGAGAGCATGAAGCCGGGAAGGAAGGCGCCGGCGTAGAGCCGCGGGACCGAGACGCCGGCGACGAAGCCGTACAGGATCAACAGCACGCTGGGCGGGATGAGGATGCCGAGAGTGCCCGACGCGGTCACCGCACCGGCCGCGAACTTCTTGTTGTACCCCGCCCGCAGCATCGCCGGGAACGCGAGCAGCCCGAGGAGTGTCACGGCGGCGCCGACGATCCCCGTCGCGGTGGCGAAGATCGTTCCCGTCGCGAGCGTGGCGACGGCGAGCGATCCCGGGAGCCAGCCGAACATCACGTTCACCGCGTGGAACAGCTCGTCGAGGATCCCGGCCCGCTCGATGATGTACCCCATGAACAGGAACAGCGGGATGGCCACGAGCACGTCGTTCTGCATGATGAAGAAGACCCGCTGGGTCGCCAGGGTGAACACCAGGGGCCCCATGCCCAGGAAGCCGAAGGTGATGCCGAGGGACATGAGGGTGAAGGCCGTCGGGAATCCGATCATGATCGCGACGACCATGAGCGAGAGCATGATCAGGCCGAGGGCTTCGGGACTCATCGTCTAGAGCTCGCTCTGCCTCGCGAGGATCGTCTCGGTCTCCTCAACGTCGGCGAGCCGCTGCGGCCACACGCCGGTCCGGGCGGCGACGAAGGAGCGGATGGTCTCCGCGACACCCTGGATGGCCATGAGGCTCGCGGCGATCGGGATGACCGTCTTCAGGGGGTAGAGCGGCGGCGCGGCGGCGGAGGTGAAAGCGCGTTCGTGGATCGCCCAGGAGTCGGCCGCCCACTGCGTGCCGAACCAGATCATCGCGAGGATCCCGGGGTAGAACGCGAAGACATAGAGGAACAGGTCGACCTTCCCCTGCGTCTTCACCGACCAGTTCTTGTAGAAGATGTCGCCGCGCACGTGCTGCGCGCGCGACAGCGCGTACGCGCCCCCGGTCATGAAGAGCACGGCATACAGGTAGTAGGACATGTCGTACGAATAGTTGTAGGTGAACCAGATCGAGCGGATGAAGTCGCCGACGCCGGGGACGTTCGCGAAGGGCTTCGAGAGGTAGCGCATCGTCACGTCGAAGCTGATGAGGACCGTCGAAACCAGCACGACCCACGAGACGGCCTTCCCCGACCAGGAGCTGAACCGATCTATCGAGAGCAGCAGTCTTTGCATCCAGTCCCTCTACACATCACACGGGGCCCTGGTCGCCCAGGGCCCCGTGAGGATAGACATTTCGACCCCGCTGCGAGCGGCTTAGACCTTTGGCCGTGCGTCGTAGGAGGTCTGGTCCGGGATGCGCAGGTTGATCGTGTCGGCCCAGGGGAAGACCTTCTCGGCCCAGGCTCGCTGCGACTTGAGGATCGCGACGAACTCCGGGTTGTCCTTCGACTCGGCCGCGATGACCGAGTCCCAGGCCTTGAGCTGGTTGTCGCGCACCGACTGCGGCGTCTTGATGAACTTGATGCCGCGGCCCAGAAGCGTCTTGTAGTCGTCGGCGTTCTTCGACATCTGGATCCACTCGCCGTCGGCGGACGCGCCGATGATCGACCACTTCATGATCGACTGCAGATCCTTCGGCATCGCGTCGTACTTGGTCTTGTTCAGGTCGATGACCAGGATCTCGCTCGGCTGGTGGTACGACTGGGTCATGCAGATCTTGCGGACGTCGGGGAGCCCGTAGGCCGTGTCCGAGGTCGTGTTGTTGAACTCGGCCGCATCGATGACGCCGCGATAGAGCGAGGACGCCACGTCGGCGCCCGCCACCGAGATGACGCTGGCGCCTGCGAACTGGTAGATGCCCGTCGCGAGACCCACCGTGCGGAACTTCATCCCCTTGAAGTCATCGGGTGACTTGATCTCGTCCTTGAACCACCCGAGCGGCTGGTTCTGCATCGGCATGTGCAGGAACGACACGACGTTCAGCTTGAGCTTCGTCTGCACGAGGTTCTGGTAGAGCTGCTGCCCGCCGCCGTACCAGTACCAGGAGAGCCACATCTGGCCGCTCATGCCCATCATCGGCCCGGTGCCGAAGAGGGAGACCGCGTGGTCTTTCCCGTAGTAGTACGCCGGCACGTGGTGCGCGCCGTCGAGCGTGCCCGCGTGGACGGCGTCGATCGCGCCCGCGGTGTTGGTGATCGTGTTCACCGGGAGCGCGTCGATCTTGATCCGGCCACCGGACATCTCCTCAACGCTGGCCTTCCAGTTGAGGAACATCGTCTGGAAGATGTCGTTCCCGGCCCAGCCGGACTGGATCTTCCAGGTGATCGCGTTCGCGGCAGGCGCCGTCGTTGGCGCGGTGGTGGCCGCGGTCGTCGCAGCGGTCGTCGGCGACGCGGCCGGGGCGTTCTGCGAGAGGCACGCGGTGATGAAGGACCCAAGACCCGCTAACGATCCGTACTTCAGCAGATTGCGGCGTGACAGCCTTTCAAGGACGCTCACTCGGTCCACCTCCTACCCAATGGGACGGCGCGCACATTCGATGCCGACCGTTTCACGCTGTCAAGCCGGGGTTTCGACAGGCGCGAACTTCGCCGGATGTCAGCGGACGCTCGCCGCGATGCGGAGCGCCTGCTCTTTCGTCACCGCCGCCTCGATCCGCAGCGTCACGCCGTCCTGCTCCCAGATGAGCGTGTTGCCGGCCAGCCGCAGCGTCTCCTGCTGGATCGCGCCCGAGGGATCGCGGTAGAAGAAGAGGTGCGGGGCGCCGGCGAGCCAGAAGCCTCGCCCTCCGTTGACGGTGACCTCCTCGAGCGTCGTGCCCGGCCCGGCCGCCTTCCCGAAGAAGGTCGCATCGACCGCGCCACGGAACTCCACGAACAGCGCTGCGACGCCGGGCAGCTGCGACGCGGCGAAGCCCGCGCGATCGCCGTACACCAGGGTGAGACGCTCGACGCCGCCCGCGGCGTCGAGCACCACGTAATCGGGCGACGTCAGCTCGGGGACCGTCGGCTGACGGACGGTGAAGCTGACGCGGCGCCTGGCGTCCTCGAGCGTCGTCCGCTCGCCGGGAATGACGACCGACGGCGAGGGTGCGACGGTCGGTGCCGACGGGGCCGACGGGGCCGACGGGACCGGGAAGATGTCTATCCCGCGCAGGTGGAGGAACTCGCGCGCCGCGCTCCGCAGCCCCGGCGACGCGATCGCGACGACGAGCAACAGGAGCGCGAGCGTGGCGAACGCCGGGACGAGCGCCGGTGCCCTCCACGGAACACGGCGTGGCCGCGGCTCCCGAAGCCGCGCGCGGACCGCGGTGGCAAGCCGTGTCGCCGGCGGGTAGAAGAGGCGCTCGCCGATGTCGACGAGGGTGGCCGCGAGCTCTTCGTCGCGCATCGGCTCACTCATCCGTCGGTGCCTCCGCGATCAGCGCCCGCAGCCGCGCCAGTGCTCGGGACAACCGCGACTTCACGGTGCCGCGGGCGACGGAGAGGGCGTCGGCCATCTCCGCCTCGGAGAGGTCGAAGAAGTAGCGATACGCGATGACCAGGCGGTCCTCCTCGCGCATGCGTTCTAGCGCATCGAGCACGAGCGTCCGGCGCTCGCTGGCCAGGGCCGCGCCCTCGGGCGACAGGGCCGTGTCGGCCGAGGGCCGGTCCCCCGCCACGCTGAGCTCGACCGTCGCGCGGCGGCCCGCCGACTTGCGCCGGTTGATGGCCTCGTTCGCGACGATCCGCAGCAGCCAGGGTCGGAAGGGTGCGCCGGCGCGGAAACGATCGAGCGCATAGAACGCCTTCACGAAGCCTTCCTGCGCGGCCTCCTCGGCGTCGGCGTCGGAGCCGCAGATCACGTACGCGGTGCGGGCGGCCATGCCCTGATAGCGCGTCACGAGCTCCGCGTACGCGTCCGCATCGCCCTGTCGGCTGCGCTCCACGAGCTCAGCGTCCTCCGTTGGTCGGCCCTCCACGGAGTCGGTCTCCACCCTCTCTACAACCTCGGCTCGGCGCGGTTCCCTCCGCTAGATGCGGGTGACGTCCTGGAGCGTCTCGTAGCGGCGGGCGATGGCTTCGCGGCTGGCCGCGGCGATGCCGTCGACGCTGAACCGCTCCACGGCGAACGACGCGCACACCGCCCCGTGGAGGACCGCGCGGCGGAGGGCCGCGCCGTCGAACGACGCGCATTCGGCGAGATACCCGAGGAATCCACCGGCGAACGTGTCGCCCGCGCCGGTCGGGTCCACGACCTCCTCGAGCGGGTACGCCGGGGCCCAGAACATCGAACCCTGCGTGAAGAGCATGGCCCCATGCTCGCCGCGCTTCACCACGAGCGCCTTTGGTCCGAGTGCGAGGATCTCGCGCGCGGCCCGGACGATGCTGAAGGTCTCGCACAGCTGGCGCGCTTCGCCCTCGTTGATGCTCACGATGTCCACCTTGCTCATCACCCGGATGAGCGCCTCGCGTTCGTGCTCGATCCAGTAGTTCATCGTGTCGAGCGCGACCGCCTGCGGCGCCCTCATCTGCGCGAGCGTCGCGAGCTGGATCTCGGGGTGGATGTTGGCGAGGAACACGAAGTCGCTGTCGGCGAACGACGCGGGCACCTGTGGCCGCCAGTCTCCGAACACGCCGAGATCGGTGTTGATCGTCTCCGCGGTGTCGAGCGCGAAGTCATAGGTGCCCTTCCAACGGAAGGATCTCCCGTGGCGCCGCTCGAGACCGGTGACGTCGATGCGGTGATCGCGCAGACGCGTGATGTCCTCCTCGCGGAAGTCGTCGCCGACCACGCCGACGAGGCGCACCGGCGCGTAGAGCGAGGCGGCCATCGCGAAGTAGGACGCGGCGCCGCCGAGCACACCGTCCCGTTCGGCGACGGGTGTCCGGACATCGTCGTACGCGAGCGAGCCGACGACGAGAATGCTGGACACGAGAGGACCGAAGGATAGGGTCAGGACGCCGCGGACAGGAAGCCGACGATCGTGAAGAGCGCGTAGATGCCGGCGATCGCGAGGATCACCAGATCCGTCTCGGTGACCCGCTCCTCGGCGCCACGCGAAGCCCAGAACGCGTTCAGGCCGCGCTGACCGTAGACAAGGACCGCCGTCCCGGCGAGCAGCTCGATCGCGTCCAGCGCCAGGAAGATCGGCTCCGAGGCGTAATGCGTGAACGTGACCCACCAGATCACGAGGCCGAGCGCGCCGCTCGTCGCGTCGACGCGCTCCGGGCGGCCGGCCTTCTCGAGGAGCGCGTCGATGGCCCGGAAATGACGCCACGCCTGCCAGGCGTTCCAGCCCGGCACGAGCGTCGACAGCGCGTGGCCGAGGGGCAGCATCTGCTCGTCCTTGGTCTCCCTGCGCATCTCGGACCAGGTGAGCCCGAACCAGATCGGCACGTACGCGCCGAGCGTGAGGAGCGACAACGCGGCGACGAGCCAGAGCGGCCGGCGTCGCCCGGGCGTGTCGTCCGGGGGCGGCGTGCTCAGATCGCACCGTCCCGTCGGAGTGCCGCGATCTCCCCCGGCGCGTACCCGAGGTCGGCAAGCACCTCGTCGGTGTGCTCGCCGAGCAGCGGAGGGTGCCGCCGCACCGAGGGCGGCGTTCCCGAGAGGCGCACCGGGATGCCCGGCGCGCGCACACGACCGGCCGTGGGATGGTCGACCTCGGCGATGAGCCCGAGGTGGCGGATCACCGGATCGGCGAAGACCTCGTCGAGCGCGTTGATCGGCCCGACCGGCACGTTGGCCTCGCGCAGGCGGCGAACGACCTCGGCCTTCGTGAGCTCGGCGACCCGGCGCTCGAGGATGGGGACGAGCTCCTTCCGGTGCGCGACGCGGCTGGGGTTGTCGGCGAAGCGCGGATCGTCGACCAGCTGATCCAGCTCCAGCGCGCGACAGAAGCGCTCGAAGAGCGCGTTGTTCGCGACGCCCACGTTCACGTGTCCGTCGGACGCGCGGAATGTCTGGTACGGGACGATCGACGCGTGGACGTTGCCCTCGGGGCGCGGCACGGTCCCGTCGGCGAAATAGCGCGCGGCCTGCCGCGAGAGGAGCGCCACCTGTCCACCGATCATCGTCGCATCGATGACCTGTCCCTCGCCGGTGCGTTCCCGGGCACGCAGCGCCGCGAGCACCGCGAACGCCGCGAACATCCCGGCGACCATGTCCGCCTGCGGGACGCCGACCATGACCGGATCGCTGCCGGGCTCGCCGGTGAGGCTCATGATCCCGCCCATCCCCTGGACGATCAGGTCGTACGCCGGCCAGGCGCGACCGGGTCCGTCCTGACCGAAGCCGCTCACGTGGCACACGATCGCGCGACGATTGATCGCGCGGATGCGGTCGTCGGGGAAGCCCAGGCGCGCGAGCGTGCCGGGGCTGAAGTTCTCCACGACGACGTCGGCGCGCTCGACCAGACGCTCGAGGACGCGCTTCCCCTCGGGATGCTTCAGGTCGATCGTGACGCTCCGCTTGTTGCGGTTGATCGCGAGGTAGTACGCGGAGATGCCGCCGATCGCCGGCGGCATCCAGTCGCGCGTCTCGTCACCGCTGCCCGGGAGCTCCACCTTGATGACGTCGGCACCGTGGTCGCCGAGCATGAGCGTGCAGTACGGACCCGCGAGTGCGCGGGTGAGGTCGAGCACCCGCAGGCCCTCGAGCGCGCCCTCGGCGGCGGCGGCGCCGCCGCTGATCGCGGGGAGGATCTCCAAGGTGTCCCCCTCCGCCAGGACGATGTCCGCGTCCTGCTGCTCCCCGTTCACGACGAACGCCGCGGTCTCGCCCGTCGGGATGCCGAGCTCGCGC
>JBGQFO010000039.1:0-14363 GCA_041496945.1 Candidatus Limnocylindria bacterium
CGGCGGCGGCCGGGATCGGGAGCTTCGTCACGGGATCGATGACCACCTCGTACGGCTCGCCGCGGATCCCGCCCGTCCAGTCGTACTCGGAGACGCCCTGCGGCACCTCGAGGGTCGACGCGATGAACAGGAGCGGCTCCACGCCGATCACGACCGCGATCGGGCAGGGCTGTTTGCGCTTGAAGTACTGGTCGCGGAACTGGCGCCCGTGCTTGCCCGGAGAGATGTACACGGCGACGCGCCTGCTGTCGTGGACCATCACCCGGTACGTGCCGAGGTTCACCCAGTCGCTGTCCGGATCCTTGAGCACGTCCACCACGCCGGTGCCGATGTAGCGGCCGCCGTCGAGCGGGTGCCAGAACGGCGACGGGAACTTGAGCACGTCCACGTCGGCCCCGCGCAGCACGTTCTCGAAGACTGGGCCGTCCTTCACGACCTTCGGCGCGATCGCGCGACCGGACTCGGTCAGGCGCAGGAATTCGTCCATCAGCGGACGGCGCTCGATGTCGAGCGGCAGGCCAAAAGTCAATGCCAAACGCCGGCGAGTCGCGTTGGCGTTAGCCAAGATCCTGAAACCTCGTGGGTACCCGGGGATGTCGTCGAAGAGGACCGCCGGGGAGTCGTCGGTGTGATGGAGCATCTCGGTGACGCGGCCGATGTCCTCCTGCCACGTCGCGCCGCTCACGTCGCGGACCTCGCCGAGCTCGCGCGCCGCGGCGATCCACTCACGCAGGTCGCGATAGCGCATCCCGACAGCCTGACTCAATGGTCTGACCATTCTAGAGAGGACGGAGAACGAAGGAGGGAGGCCGACGCGGCCTCCCTCCAAACACCTACACCTGCAAGTCGCGACGATCTAGCCTCCGAGCTTCCGGTCCTGCGCGCTCTTCACGAACGACGCGTCGATCATCTTGCTGATGTCGACCGTCTTGATCTTGTCGTTGTCCGGGCCAAGGATGGCGACGGCGTCCTTCCACTGCTCGACGACGGGCCCGGGGTAGACCGGCGTCACCGGGCTCGCTCCCGCGATGAAGAAGTTGAACGCGTGTGTCGGGGATTCGGTCTCCGTGATCTTGAAGTACTTCTGCAGCACGGCGACCGAGCCGTCCTTGTCCTTCGCCATGCGGCTGCGCGCGAGCACGGTCGCGTCGACGTACGCCTGGATGATGTCCTTGTTCGCGTTCAGGAAGCTGCGCTGGACGATGATGCCGGTGTTCGCCGCGGCCAGCTTCTGTCCGGCGAGGTCATAGATCGGGTTGAGACCGGCCTTGATCAGGTCCTGGTCCTCCGGCGGGTCGTCGACCCCCGCCTCGATCGACCCATTGAGCAGTGCCGCGGTGCGGTTGGCATGCGAACCCACGGCCACGATCTGGAAATCCTTGTCCGGATCGAAGCCAGCGGCCTTCAGCGCGGCACGCGTCGCGATGTCGCTCGAGCCGCCCTTGTTCGAGACGCCGATCTTCTTGCCCTTCAGATCGGCGACCGTCTTGTTGGCCTTCTGCGCGTAGAGGATGTACGGGTAGACCGGCGCCATGTTGCCGACGACGACGAGGTCCGCGCCGCCAGCGTTCGCGCTGAGCGCCTCCGCGCCGCCGAACTGCCCGATCTGGATCTGGTTCGCGAGAAGCGCCGCGCTGGTCTGCGCGCCGCCGCTGATCGCCTGCATGTCGACGTCGAGGCCGCGCTCCTTGAAGATGCCCTTCTCGAACGCGTACCACATGACCCAGTCGTCGGCGCTGACGTTGCTGTAGGCGGCGATGACCTTCTTGCAGCACGGTAGCGGTGTCGCCGCGGCCGCGACCGTTGCCGTCGCCGCCTGCGATGCCGCCGCCGTCGGTGCCGCCGTCGCCGCGGGCGTTGTGCCGCCACACGCGGCCGCGAGGATGCCTGTGACCGCCACGAAGACCGCGAGTCTCAGCCTCATATGACCCTCCCGCCTACGTCTTGATCTGTGGTCGCCAGCTCTGGAACCGCTTCTCGATACGTTGCAGCAGCCAGGTGAGGAGCATTCCCGTCCCGGCGATGAACAAGATGGCCGCGAACATCTTCGGCGTCTGGAACGTCACGCCGAAGTCCGAGATGAGCTTACCCACACCGTGGCGGGCCGCGATGAGCTCGCCGACCACCACACCGGTGAGCGCATGGCCCACACCGAGGCGGAACCCGGTGAGGATGAAGGGGACCGCGCCCGGCAAGACGACGCGCTGGAAGATGAGCGTCTCGGAGGCGCCGAAGGAACGCGCGACGCGCAGCAGGGCACCGTCCGTGTTCCGCACGCCGGCCATGGTGTTGATGACGACGGGGAAGAGCGCCCCGAGGAAGATCACCGCGACCTTCGACTGCCAGTCGATGCCGAACCAGATGATGAAGAGCGGGATGAGCACGATGCGTGGCGTGCTGTAGAGGAAGTTCACGAAGGGATCGAGCGCGTACTGGAAGCGCATGTACCAGCCCATGGCGATGCCCAGGGCGAGGCCGACGACGAGGGCGCCGACGTAGCCGGTCGCGAACTCGAAGCCACTCGTACCCAGGTCCGCCCAGATGTTCTGGCGCGGGTCGGTGAAGAGCTTTACGAAGGCATCCGCGGTGTCGGTCGGAGAGGGCAGGAAGAGCGCGGGCATCCACTTGGCGGTGAGGTTGACGGTCGCGACGGCCTGCCAGACGGCGAGGAACGCGCCGACGGAGATCGTCCCGACGGCGACCGGCTCGTACCGCTTCCAGCGCCCGGGCTTGACGACCGAGCGCCGCTGTCGCGTCTTCACCGACTCACCACGGGTCACCGGCAGGACGCGGTCGGCCTCCTTGATGGTCATGCCGTCACACCGGCGAGGAGCCGTTCGGGCTTGGCCGCGAGCTCCTCCTGGATGCTGTCCCAGATGCGGTCCTCGTAGCCAAGGAACTTCGTGTCGCGCTTCACGCGCAGGTCCCGGGGCCGCGGGATCTCGATCTCGAGGGAGTCCTTCACCCGACCCGGACGCTTTGTGAAGACGATGACGCGATCCGCGAGATAGATCGCCTCCTTGATGTCGTGGGTGATGAACAGCGCGGTCTTCCGGCTCTTGTTCCAGATCTTCAGGAGCTCCAGCTGCATCATCTCCCGCGTCTGCGCATCGAGGGAGGCGAACGGCTCGTCGAGGAGGAGCATCTCGGGGTCGGTGAGGAGCGCGCGCGCGAGGTTCACGCGCTGCTGCATCCCGCCGGAGAGTTCGGATGGATAGGCGTCCTCGAAGCCGGTGAGGCCGACGAGCTCGATCTGCTGCCGGGCACGTTCCAGCGCCTCGCCCTTGGTCATCGTGCCCTGCGCCTCGACGCCGAAGAGGACGTTCCCGAGGACGGTCCGCCACGGGAGGAGGCCAGGCTGCTGGAAGACCATCGCGCGATCGCGGCCGGGAGCGCTGATCTCGCGACCGTCGAGCGTGAGGGAGCCGCCGGCGATCGGTATGAGCCCGTCGACCGCGTTGAGGAACGTCGTCTTCCCGCAGCCGGACGGCCCGACGATGGCGACGAACTCCCCGTCGCGCACGTCCAGGTCAACGCCCTCGACCGCTGTGAAGATGGCTTCGGATCGCGCGAGCCAGTACTCGACGACGACGCCGCTGGCGACGAGCTTCGCTGACGAGGTGCGCATCCTGCTGCTCGCGAATGGTAGACCAATGGTCATACCATTAGCGCCGGCACCAGATCCGCATGGAGGCACGAGATGGCTGCGACCGCGCCCGCCGACCTGAAGCGCTCGCGGACGGGACTCCGGGACCCGCATGGTCCGCCGGCGCCAAAGGAAGCGCTGCGCTCGCTCCCCGCGACGGTCGACTGGCTGCGCGCGGAAGGCCTCCTCATGGAGACGGACACGCCGGTGTCCGGGGATCTCGAGCTCACCGGGATCCAGAAGCATTTCGACGGGAGCTACCCGATCCTCTTCAACCAGGTGAAGGGCTACCCGCACGTCCGCGCGATCACCAACTTCTTCGCCAACATGGACATCGTCGACCGCATGTTCGGGTGGAAAGATCGGACGGCACGCACACGTGAGCTCGCCGATGCGCTGACGCACCCCATAACGAACCAAGTTGTTTCGGCTTCCGAGGCGCCCGTGCAGCAGGAGGTCATCACCGACGACCTCGACGTGAACAAGTACATCTTCCCGATCCGCCACACGCACCTCGAGTCGGAGATCACCATCGGCTCCGGCAACAGCGTCGTGGTCGGCGACAAGTTCTGGGGTGGCAGCCACATCGGCTACAACCGCATGAACTTCCGCTGGGGAAATGTCGGGACGTTCCAGATCTCGCCTGGAAGCCACATGTGGCAGGTCATGACCAAGTACTACAAGGACGAGCCGATACCGCTCACCGTCAACTTCGGCCTGCCGGCCGCGGCCACCCTCCTCGCTGGTGGTGGGTTCGACTACGTCGTGCTGCCCCGGGGCGGGGATGAGCTCGGGGCGGCCGGCGCGGTCCAGGGCTACCCGATGCGTCTGGTGAAAGCCGCGACCGTCGACGCGTATTCGGTCGCCGACGCGGAGTACTCGCTCGAGGGCTACCTGCATCCACGGGACAAGCGCTACGAGACGGCGGAGGCCGAGAAGGCCGACGTCCAGGGCCGCTACCACTTCCACCCGGAATGGGCCGGCTACATGGGCAAGGCCTACAAGGCGCCGACGTTCCACGTGACCGCGATCACGATGCGCAAGCGATCCGCGCGGCCGTTCATCTATCCGATGGGCGTGCACATGTACGACTGCAACAACATCGACACGACCGTTCGCGAGGCCTCGTTCTACGAGCTCTGCGAGCGCATCCAGCCGGGTCTCATCTCGGACGTGAATATCCCGTTCCCGATGACCGACTGGGCCGGTGCGATCCTGCAGGTCAAGAAGCGTCTCAAGACCGATGACGGGTTCGTGCGCAACATGCTCGTGGCGGCGATGGCCTGCAGCTCCGGCATGCGCCTCTGCATCGCGGTCGACAGCGATGTCGACATCTACTCGATGGACGACATCATCTGGGCGCTCACCACCCGCGTGCATCCGCGCAACGACATCCTCAACCCGGTCCCCGGTGGCGCGGGCCAGACCTTCATACCGTCGGAGCGCCTCACCGCGGGCGACGCGCAGTGGACCGCGATGAACACGCGCTTCGAGGGCGGCATGGCGATCGATGCCACCGTCCCGTATGGATTCGAGAACGACTTCATGCGGCCGGTCTACCCGATCGACCGCGTCGATCCGACGGGCTGGTTCGACGGTGACCAGATCGCGAAGGGCAAGGCGCTGATGAGGACGCAGTCGTGGGCCGAGGTGCTCTCAAAGAGCGGCCGCTAGCCTTGCTCGACGGTCTCCGCGTCATCGAGCTCGTCGGCGATGACGTATGGGGCGCGGCCGCGGTCGGACACTGCGGCCGGATCCTCGCGGACCTCGGAGCCGATGTCGTGAAGGTCGAGCCGCCCACGGGCGATCCCGTCCGTCAGGTACCGCCATACATCGGCGAGCGCGCCGCTCCCGATCGTGGCCTGCTCTGGATCGCGCTCAACGCGAACAAGCGCAGCGTGACGGCGTCGCCCGACGACGTGGGGCGGCGTGCGGCGCTGCTCTCCGGCGCCGATGTGGTGCTGCAGGCTGCGCTCAGCGTGGACCCCGCGAGGGCCGATCCGCGCCTGGTCGTGGTCACGATCACGCCGTATGGCGCATCGGGTCCCCTGGCCTCGACGCCGGCGTCCGATCTCGAGGTGACGGCGTCCAGTGGCAGCCTGTGGCTCGCGGGTGAGCCGGGCGGCGCCCCCGTCCGCACAACGCTTCCGCAGTCGCCGTTCTGGGCCGGCATGTACGCCGCCGCCGGGGCGCTGCTCGCTATCATCGCGCGGCGCGCCACGGGCCGCGGTCAGCATGTCGACGTCTCCGGTCAGCAGAGCATGGTCACGGTCCACCCGCCGGCCGCGGTCTTCGCGGACGTCGCGCGCGAGGAGCACATGCGGCTCGGGCCGAATCTGCTCGGGCGAAGCATCGTCGGCGCGCGATTCCGGAACGTCTGGCCCTGCGCGGATGGCCACGTCTCCTTCGCGATCCAGGGCGGCCCGATCGGACGCCACACCGGCCGCATGCTCACCGCGTGGATGGGCGAGCGCCGCTTCGACGCGCCGCGCTTCCGCGCGATCGATTGGGAGGCGTTCGACAACCGCACCCTGTCGCAGGCAGACGTCGACGCGCTCGAGGCCGAGGTCGGCGCCTTCCTGCGTACGCTCACCAAGCGTGAGTTCTTCGCGGGGGTGATCGCGCGCAACATGCTCGGCTACCCGGTGGCCGACGCCGCGGACATCTACTCCGACGAGCAGCTGCGCGAGCGGGCGTTCTGGCAGGACGTGGCCATCGACGGGACGACGCTCGAGTTCCCGGGTGGCTTCGCGCTCTTCGACGGCGAGCGACCGACGGTGCGGCGACCGCCGCCGCGGCTCGGCCAGCATCAGCAAGAGGTACTCGGAGCGGTGCGGACGTGACCGCGCCGCTGCAGAGCATCCGCGTCGTCGAGCTGGGGTGGGCCGCGGCGGGCCCCCTCGTCGGCACGTATCTCGCCTCGCACGGTGCCGACGTCATCCACCTCGAATCGTCGACGGCGCTCGATCCGTTCCGCTCGACGTATCCGCCGTTCAAGGACAACGAACCCGGGCCCGACCGGGCCGCGATGTTCGCGTTCTACAACGCCGGCAAGCGTGGGGTGACGCTCGACCTGAAGCAGCCGCGCGCGGTCGAGCTCGCGCTGCGGCTCGTCGCCACGGCGGACGTGGTCATCGAATCGTTCCCCGCCGGCACGCTCGCGCGGCGCGGGCTCGGGATCGAGGTCCTTCGCGCCACACGGCCCGACCTCGTGATCCTCTCGTCGTGCAACCAGGGGCAGACCGGTCCCCACGCGCAGCACCCCGGCTACGGCAGCCAGCTCACCGCGCTCGCCGGCTTCACGCAGCTGCTCGGCGATCCGGAGAGGACGCCGGTGATCCTCTACGGCCCCTACATCGACTACATCGCCGTCGGCTACGGGGTCATCGCCGTCCTCGCGGCGCTCGATCGCCGCGCGCGGACGGGTCAGGGCTGCGTCATCGACCTCTCGCAGTACGAGGCCGGGCTCCAGTTCATGGCGCCGGCGCTCCTCGAGCACGCCGCGAACGGCACGCTCCCGACGCGCGCGGGGAACCGCGACCGCGTCGCCGTGCCGCACGGCGTCTATCCGACGAGCGAGCCGGACAGCTGGATCGCGCTCTCGGTCTGGGACGACGGCGAATGGACGTCGCTGGTCGAGGCGCTGGGCGACCCGGAGTGGGCGCGCGACAGCTCTCTCGCCACCGCCGATGGTCGACGGTCGCGGGAGGCGTGGATCGACGAGCGCATCGCGGAGTGGTCGCGGCGCCAACCCCGCGCGTCCGCGGTCACGCGCCTGCGCTCGCGTGGCCTGCGCGCCGCGCCGGTGCAGTCGGTGGGGGAGCTGTTCCGCGACCCGCAGCTGGCGGAGCGCCGCGCCTGGCGGACCGCCCGCCACCCGGTGATCGGCGACCTGCGTCTCATGGCCCCGCCCTTCGTCCTGTCCGACGCCGACCAGGGCCCCGGCCGGCCGGGCCCGCTCCTTGGCCAGCACACGGAAGAGGTGTTCCGTGGCATCGTCGGGCTCGACGCGGCGGAATACGCCGCGTGCGAGGCGGCGGGGGTGTTCAGGTAGGCGAAGCGGAGGAGATCGCCCGACGGAAGGGCGAGCATCTGCAGCTCGCGGCGGAAGGCGACGTCGAGACACGAGCGACGGCGGGCTGGGAGGACGTGAACCTCCTGCACGACGCGCTGCCGACCGTCGACGCGGCGTCGATCGACCTCACCACGCGCTTCCTCGGGCACGCGCTCAAGCTCCCACTGGTGATCTCCGGCATGACCGGCGGCCACGGCCGCGCGATCGCGATAAACGAGCTGCTCGCGCGCGTGGCCGAGCGTGCCGGCATCGCGATGGGTGTCGGCAGCCAGCGTGCGGCGCTTCGCGATCCGACGCTCATCCCGACGTATGCGGTAGTCCGCGATTCAGCGCCCCACGCGTTCGTGATCGCAAACGTCGGTGTCTCGCAGCTCGTGAAGCAGGGCAGCGAGCGCGCCCTCGGCGCGAAGGATGTGCGTGAGATCGTGAAGATGGTCCGCGCAGACGCGCTCGCCCTGCACCTCAACTACCTCGAGGAGTCGGTGCAACCCGAGGGCCAGACGCGCGCCGCGGGCGTCGAGGCCGCGGTGCGCGCCCTGGTGAAGGCGTCCCCGGTGCCGGTCATCGCGAAGGAGACCGGTGCCGGCATCTCGCGCGCGACCGCGCTGCGCCTGCGCCGGCTCGGGGTGAAGGCGATCGATGTCGGAGGCGTCGGCGGGACGTCGTTCGCCGCGATCGAGGGGCTACGCGCGCACGAGCGAGGCGACGCGCTGCGGATGAGTCTTGGGGAGCGCTTCCGCGACTGGGGTCTCCCGACGGCGGTCGCCATCGTCGGGGCGTCGGCGGCGCGGCTGCCGGTCGTGGCGACGGGCGGCGTGCGCAGCGGCCTCGACGCCGCGAAGGCGCTCGCGCTCGGCGCGACGATCGTCGGCGTCGGGCGGCCGCTCCTGCAGGCGGCGCTGAAGGGCGAGGGAGCGTGCGTGGAGTGGCTCGCCGCGTTCGAGCTGGAGCTGCGGACGGCGATCTTCCTCGCCGGCATCAAGCGCGCCTCGGATCTGCGGCGCGTTCCCGTCGTCGTCACCGGCCGATCGAAGGCTTGGCTCGATCAGCTCGGCTATCGCCGCATCACCGCCGACGCGCGTCGCACGCGCTAACGCTCGGTCGCGCCAAGCGCGCACCACGCCCTGACCATCGCCCTGATCTCCGCTGCCCGAGCGGTCGCCACCCGCACGTTGGCGATGCGCATGCGCCGCACGATCGAACCCTGGAGGTGCGGGTAGCGTCCCCGCAGGCGGCCGCCACGGTGCAGCCGGAGGTTCACGCCGGGCTCGCGGTACCGGACGAACGCGGCAAAGTCGCCGCTCCTGGTCGAGGAGAACGTGATCCCGTACTGGACGCGCTCGCGCATGCTGGGATCGGCGCCGAGGATGATGTCCCGGACGCTCCGCAGCGCGGCCTCGGAGGGCGGCTTCGTCATCTTGAACCAGCGCTCGACCGCCGCGGTCTTCTTCACGCGACGATCCTAGGGAGCGGCCTCGAGCGCGAGTGCCAGACCCAGCGCCGCCGCGGAGGAGAGCTGCGCGACATCGCCTGAGCGCAGCGCCGCGATGATCTCGTTCTTCGGGTGCAGCTCGACGGCGATCTCCTCGAGGTCACCGGGGTCGGGCTCGCGGCTCCTCACGGCGCCGTGGGCGACGAACACGTGCTCCGTGTTGAGGCCGTAGTTGCTGTCCACGACGAAGCTCCCGAGCGACTCCCACCGCGTCGCTTCGTATCCGGTCTCCTCGAGCAGCTCGCGCCGTGCCGCCGCCGCGGGATCCTCGCCCGTCTCGAGCAGCCCCGCGGGGAGCGCGAGCGACACGCGGCGTGGTCCGTGCTTGTACGAACGCTCGGTGATGACGTCGCCGTTCGCGGTGAAGGCCACGACGACGACGAAGTCACGGCCGCGGAGCTGGAGATACTCATCGATGATCCGACCGTCGGGAAGCTCGATCTTCTCGACCGCGACCTCGAGCCACGGGCGGTACGAGAGGACGACGCGACGCGCGAGCGTCTTCCATGCGCGCATCAGTTGATGCGGTACTTCGCGAGCTTCGTGCGGTCAAGCGTGAGACCGAGGCCGGGGGAGGTCGGCAGCGTGATGACCCCGTCCGTGGGCTGTGGGAGCGGCTCCTCGTAGATCTCTGCCAGTGGGTTCTGGATCCACATCCACTCACAGCGCCAGAGATCGGGCACGGCGGCCGCGAGGTGGAGGGACGCGACCTGCGCGACGCCGCACGAGAAGCCCGTGTGCGGCGCGTAGCGCAGCTTGTTCGCGTGCACCATCGCGCCGACGCGCAGACCGGCGGTGTAGCCGCCGACCCGCGCGACGTCGGGCTGCACGTAGTCGATCAGGCCGCGGCGGAAGATCTCGCGGAAGCCGAACGTGCCGAACTCCGATTCGCCGCAGGCGAGTGGGATCGACGTCGCGCGTCGGATCCGCTCGTAGCCATCGAGGTCGTCGGGGAACACGGGCTCCTCGAGGAAGGCGAGGTCGTACTGCGCGATCCGCTCGCATACGCGGATCGCGGTCTGGGCGTCGTACGCGCTGTTCACATCGGCACCCATGGCGATGTCCGGCCCGATCGCCGCACGGATCACGCGGCAGACCTCGACGTCCGCGTCAGCTCCGCCGAACGCGGCGGACCGGCCGAGCTGGATCTTGATCGCCCGGTGGCCGCGCGCGACGGCGTCCGCGGCCTCCGCGGCCATCGCCGCGAGCTCGGCGGTGTAGACCTTCGATCCGTAGACCGGCACTCGGTCGCGGTCCGCGCCACGCAGTGCGCGGTAGATCGGCACGCCGTCGGCCTGCGCGAGGATGTCCCACAGCGCCTGGTCGATGCCGGACATGCCCTCCTGCACGAAGCCGCGGTAGTGACCCCACGGACGGAGCAGGCCGAACATCTCGTCCCAAACACCAATCACATCCGCCGGATCCCGGCCCTGCACCACCGGCCAGAGCAGATCGCGCACGACCGTGTCGACCACCCGCGGCGCGCGGCGCGCGATGCACTCCCCGACGCCGGTGATGCCGTCGTCCGTGGTGAGCTCGACGAGCGTCGCGGTGAAGGTGTCGTAGGAACCCGCGCCGAACTGGATCGCCCGTTCGGCCTTCGCCTGAAGCACGTGGGTCGCGAGCGTGGCGATCTTCAGTCCTGTTTACCTCCGCTCGACAGGGCGACAGGCTAGCCGAGTTGCCGCACCATTGCGGGTCGTAGTGAAGGGCAGGGACCGCCTCGAGGGCGGCTACGAGCGACGGATCCGGCTGGCCTCGGAGGTCGCGACTTGGGGCATCGCCGGCATCCTCGTGGCGTCGGCGGCGCTGCCGACGACCGACGCGATCTCGCGCATCGGGCTGCTCTTCTGCTCCGGGCTCCTCGCGATGTTCGGGATCCTCTGGTTCCACGTCATCCCCGAGCACATCTTCGGGCGGCTCCGCTTCACCATCGGCACCGGCATCACCCAGGTCATCGGAGCGATGCTGCTCGTGCTCACCGGCGGCGGTAGCTCGAACTACTTCGTCTTCTTCCTCTTCCCGACGCTCGCCACCACGTTCGCCATGCGGATCTCGAGCACGCTCGTCGTGGGCGCCATCGGGCTCATCGCCTACATCACCATCCTCGTCACCGACGGGCTCCTCTCGGCGGGGAGCGTGAAGCTGTTCGAGCTCGGCGCGATCCGGCTCTCCGCCTTCCTGGCCCTCGTCGCGATGACCTCGCTCATCACGCGCACCATGCAGGAGACGCGTGCCGCCCTGCGTCAGCGGTCGGACGAGCTCGCGGCGCAGAACCAGGAGCTCGAGATCTCGCACAACACCGCGGTCGCGATCGCGCGGACCCGCGATCTGAGCGAGCTCCTGCGCGCCGCGCACGACGCCGCGCGCACGGCGCTCCGCGTGGAGCGGCTCTTCTACTTCGGCGGACCGGACGCCGGCGAGACGGGGTGGACCATCGGCCCGGACGGCGCGATCGAGTCCTTCGAACCCGACACGCGACAGCGCGACTCGCCGCGGCAGCGTGCCATCCGCTCGCGCCGCACCGTGATCGTGAACGACATGGCCGACGAGCGGATGGTCGGCGACCGCGTGCGCACCAAGCATCACGTGGCCTCCGGCCTCTTCGTGCCGCTCCTCCATCGCGGCGAGCCGCTCGGCCTGCTCGTGTTCAGCGACGTGACCACACGCCAGTGGACCGCGCGGGAGGTGCGGCTGGCGGAGATCGTCGCCGAGTCGGTGGCGCCCACGGTCGCGTCGTACGTCGCCCTGGAGGGTGTTCGGAGCGAGCGTGAGGTGCTCGCGGGGCGGATGAAGGTGCTCGAGGGCATGAACCAGCTGGTCGAGGCCCTCGCGCTCGCGACCGACGAGGCGTCGACCGGCCAGGTGGCCGCTCGCGCGGTCGCGCAGGGCTTCCGCCTCATCGCCGCCACCACGCTGTTCGTCGATCCCTCGGTCGCGCTTCTCGAGCCCATCGGCACGGCCGGCGCGGCGCGGGTGCATCCGGTGGTGAACGGCCCGACGAACTGTCCGGCCATCCGCAGCGGCCGTGTCTTCAGCGTCACGGGCGCGTCCGACGCGGTCATCTGCCCGTTCATGCCCTTCGCCGAAGGGACGAGCGGCTATGTCTGCGTGCCCCTCATGGCCGGCGGCGAGCCGCTCGGCGCCCTGTTCATGGAGCCGACGGTCGGCTCGGTCGTGGAGGACGCCTTCGCGCGAGCGGCGGCCGACCGCGTGGCCCTGTCGCTGGCGAACCGGCGCGTCCTCGAGACCGCGCAGCGGCAGGCGACCACCGACGGCCTCACCGGACTCCACAACCGGCACTTCCTTCAAAGCCAGCTGCGCCTGCTGCACTCGCTCGCGGAACGCCACCGCCAGCCCTACGCAGCGGTGGCCATCGACGTCGACGGGTTGAAGCAGGTGAACGACACCTTCGGTCACGAGACGGGCGACCTTGCCCTTCGCGGCTTCGCCAACACGGTCCGCAAGACCATCCGCACCTCCGACGTCGGCGTCCGGACGGGGGGCGATGAGTTCCTCGTGCTTGTGCCGCACGGCGGGCTGGACGACGCCAGGATCCTGGCGGAGCGCGTCCGCGAGGCCGTGGAGATCCAGGGCCGCGCCGAGCCCCATACCGCGATAACCGTGAGCGTCGGCGTCGCCGCCTGGCGCGCCGGGCGCACCGCCGAGCAGGTCCTGGAGGCCGCCGACGCGATGCTGTACGCCGCCAAACGGGCCGGGAAGGACCGGGTGATGGTCGAGGCCCCGGCGACGGCCGCGGAAGCCGGCGCCGGCTCGCCTTGACAGCGTTTTTCGGGGTGCACTAGAGTCTTAGCAGTCACGACACGCGAGTGCTAATTCAACTCCGAGGCCCCAGCCGCCTACCGGCGCGGGCACCAAGAAGGGGGAACACAGCCATGGCCGCTGTCGCAGAGAAGCTCAAGCTCAAGCCGCTCGGCTCCCGCGTGGTGATCAAGGCCCTCGACCGCGAGGAGATCACCAAGAGCGGGATCGTCATCCCGGACACCGCGAAAGAGAAGCCGCAGGAGGGCCGCGTCCTCGCGGTCGGTCCCGGTGGGCTGGACAAGAACGGCAACAAGGTCGTGATGACCCTCAAGGAGGGCGATCGCGTCCTGTACCAGAAGTACTCCGGCACGGAGTTCAAGCTCGAAGGCGACGAGCTCCTCGTCATCTCGCAGGAAGACATCCTCGCGCTCATCGAAGGGTAGGGAGAAGCATGGCGAAGCAGCTCGTATTCACCGACGACGCCCGCAAGAAGCTCAAGCAGGGCGTCGACACCATGGCCAACGCGGTCAAGACGACGCTCGGCCCCAAGGGCCGGAATGTCGCCCTCGACAAGAAGTTCGGCTCGCCGACCGTCACCCACGACGGCGTTACGGTCGCCCGTGAGATCGAGCTCGAGGACCCCTTCGAGAACATGGGCGCGCAGCTCCTCAAGGAGGCCGCCACGAAGACCAACGACATCGCCGGCGACGGCACGACCACGTCGGTCGTGCTCGCGCAGGCCATCGTCCACGAGGGCCTCCGCAACATCGCCGCGGGCGCGAACCCGATGCTCCTGAAGCGCGGCCTCGAGAAGGGCGGCGCGGCCATCGTCGAGGCGATCAAGAGCCTCTCGACGAAGGTCGAGGGCGAGCACCAGAAGGAGCAGATCGCGCAGATCGCGACGATCTCTGCTGCCGACGCCAACATCGGCCAGCTCATCGCGGACGTCATGGACAAGGTCGGACGCGAGGGCGTGATCACGGTCGAGGAGTCAAAGGGCCTGCTGTTCGAGACCGAGTTCGTCGAGGGCATGCAGATCGACCGTGGCTACATCTCGGCGTACTTCGTGACCAACGCCGACCGCATGGAGGCGCTCATCGAGGACCCGTACATCCTCATCACCGACAAGAAGATCTCCGCGATCACGGACATCCTGCCGGTGCTCGAGAAGCTTGTGCAGGTCAGCAAGAACCTCGTGATCGTCGCCGAGGACATCGACGGGGAGGCGCTCGCCACGCTCGTCGTGAACAAGCTCCGCGGCACCATCAACGTCCTGGGCGTGAAGGCCCCGGGCTTCGGTGACCGTCGCAAGGCGATGCTCGAGGACATCGCGATCCTCACCGGCGGCCAGGTCATCACCGAAGAGGCCGGCCGCAAGCTCGACG
>JBGQFO010000040.1:0-14318 GCA_041496945.1 Candidatus Limnocylindria bacterium
ACGCGCGATCTTCCGGTCAGCGAGACCGGCGAGCTCGTGGTGCGAGGTCCGAACCTGATGGACGGCTACTACGAGCGGCCCGAGGAGACCGCGCTCGCGCTGCGCGACGGATGGCTCTACACGGGCGACGTCGCGCGCATGGACGAGGACGGTTACTTCTTCATCGTCGACCGCAAGAAGGAGCTGATCATCGTGTCGGGGTACAACGTGTACCCGCGCGAGGTCGAGGAGGCGCTCTACGCGCACCCCGCGGTGCTCGAGGCCGCCGCGATCGGCATCCCCGATCCCGAGCGGGGCGAGGTCGTGAAGGCCTTCGTCGTGCTGCGCCCCGGCGCGTCGGCCACAGCGGACGAGCTGCGCTCACACTGTGCGTCGTCGCTCGCGCGCTTCAAGATCCCGGTTGAGATCGAATTCCGCTCCGACCTGCCGAAGAGCACGGTCGGCAAGGTGCTGCGGAGCGCGCTCGCCGAAGAGGAGCGGGCAGCCCGCGTCGCGAAAGAAACGGCAGGGGGGCAGCGTTGAAGATCGACGAGGTGCGTGGGGTCTGCGTGGTCGGAGCCGGCCTCATGGGACGCCAGATCGCGCTGAATGCGGCGCACCATGGCTACGCGGTACGGCTCTACGACGCGAGCGCCGAACAGCTGCGGAGCGCGGAGCGCTGGGTCGACGACTACGTCGCGTCGCGGATCGACAAGAGCCGCTGGACGCGGGACGAGGCCGCTTCGGCGCGGGCTCGGCTCACGTTCGCCGGAAGCCTCGCGGAGGCCGCGGCGGACGCGGACCTGGCCATCGAAGCGGTCGTCGAGGACGTCGCGGTGAAACGCTCCGTCTTCGCCGAGCTCGACCGCCTCTGTCCGCCGCGAGCGATCCTCGCGACCAACTCCTCCACGTTCGTCTCGAGCCTGGTCGCGGACGCGACGAAGCGCCCCTCGCAGATCGCGAACCTCCACTACTTCAATCCCGCGATGGTCATGGAGGTGGTCGAGGTGGTGCAGGGACCGCACACCTCGGACGAAACGGCGACGCTGTTGGTCGAATTCGCGAAGCGCGTCGGGAAGCGGCCGATCTTGATGAAGAAGGAGATCGAGGGGTTCATCGCGAATCGGCTGCTCCGTGCCCTCGGCCGCGAGGCGACCTTCCTCGTCGACGAGGGCTACGCCACCTTCGAGGAGGTCGACCTTGCCGCGGAGAAGGCGCTCGGCCATCCGCTCGGACCGTTCCGCCTCATGGATCTGACCGGCATCGACCTCGCGTTCATGATCCGTTCGGCGATCTACCAGGCCTCAGGACGCGAAGAGGACCGGCCGCCGCGCTGCATCGAAGAGCGCTACCGCGCCGGTCACTACGGCCGCAAGACCGGCCGTGGCTTCTATCGCTACGACTGAGCGGCGCTCAGCGGTAGCGCTCCAGGTAGCGCGGACTCGCGACACGCAGCTTGTCGGCGACCGTTGACAGCATGTGCGCCAGCGTTCCCTCGGGCGAGTCGCCGGCGCGGATCCGCCGCGCGAGCTCGCGGTTGAGGTCGACCGCCCGCCGGCGCAATTTGTCGAGGTCGTCGGGGATCGACTCGGTGCGCCCCAAGAGCTGTGCGAGCGACCCGACCTCGCGCCGCACGAGCGGCGGCCCGAGCGCGATCTCGCGCTCGAGGATGCCCAGACCGTTCGCCGCCACGAGCGCGCGGAACCGAAGCCGCGGATCGTCGATCCCCGGGAGCACCTCGGTCTCGATGAACTCGCGGACCGCCTCGGCGAGCTCCGCGGCGTGCGGGCGATCCTGCATCAGCCGGCCCGCTCGAGGAGATGGAGCAGCTCGTACTCCATCTCGGACGCGAGCCGTCCGAGAACGGCGAGCTCGACGCTGCGCTGCTGTCCCGAGAGGTGGCGGCGCGACTGCGTGAGCGCCCCGATGGCCCACTTCAAGTTGCCCACGATCTCCCAGTAGTCGAGCGACGCGAGCGAGATGTGCCGCCCCGTGAGCGCGTTGTAGCGCTCGAGGTACGGCTCGACCTCGCCGATCCCACCGAGCCGCAGCCGATCGACGCCGAAGCGCCATGCCCGGACCAGCGGCCAGGCGACGTCTTCGGCCGGGTCACCGCGATGCGCGAACTCCCAATCGAGCACGTGGCCCAGGCCGGTTTCGGTGACCGCGAGGTTACCCACGCGCAGATCACCGTGGAGCACGACGACGTCGTGGCGCCCCGGGGCCTCTCTCCTCGCCCACGCCAGGCCGAGCTCGATCGCCGGGTGTGGCTCGTCGAGCCGATCCAGCTCGTCCTGGAGCCGGGCGAGGACGTCGAGGATCCCGCCAGCGCCGAGAAAGGGAACGCGATCGGCCGGGATCGCGTGGATCTTCGCGAGCTCCTCGGCCATCTGCGCCGGCAGCGCGGCACGCGCAGCGGCCAGGTCCGGCCGCTGCACGATGCGTCGCCCGATCGTCTCACCACTCACGCGCTCGCTGACGAACGCGGGTCGGCCCGCGATCTCGCCGAGATAGCCGTACGGCTTCGGCACGCGCACGCCCGCCGCGTGAGCGACCTCCAGCACGCGGCACTCATGCTCGAGCGAGAGGGTCTGCTGGTGGATGACACCGCCGCCGGCCCGCCGGACGAGGAGTGCGAGCGTCTCCTGCGGCGTGCGGAGGTCGAGGGCCCAGGCTTCCTTCGACGCGCCTCCCGCGAGAAGCGCGAGGTGCACGATCGCGATATCCGCGCCGAAGAGAGGGACGAGGCGCTCCCGCAGCTCCGCCGAAAAGATCGGGTCGGCGGGATCCCCCGTCAAGCGACGAGGGCCTGATACACAAGCTGGCGAAGCTGCGGGCGGAGCGGGTGCGTGGTCGAGGGCAGGAGCTGGGTGAGGAATACGACGATCAGGTCTTCGACCGGGTCGATCCAAAAAGCCGTGCTCGCCGCGCCACCCCAAGAGATCTCGCCCACGGACGAGGGGACCTTGGCGCGAACCGGGTCCTCGACCACTGCGAAGCCCAGGCCATAGCCGGAACCCGCGAGCGAGCCCTCGCCGAACGGCCGGCCGAATGTCTCGAGATCGGCGCGTCCGGGCAGATGGTTCCGCGACATGTACTGGACGGTGCGGCCGCCCAGGAGGCGGACGCCATCCAGCTGCCCGCGGCCCAGCAGCATCCTGGTGAACCGGTGGTAGTCGCTCGCGGATGAGACGAGCCCTCCGCCCCCGGAGCAGACGAGCGGTTTCCGGCGCGCCGCGTCGCCGAATGCGTCGTTCCGGACCGCGCGCCCGGTCCGGTCGGGGACGTAGAGGGCGGCGAGGCGCGCGGCCTTGGCGGGCTCGACGAAGAAGCTCGTATCGGTCATCCCGAGCGGCACGAAGATGCGCTCGGCGAAGAACACGTCCAGCGACCGGCCCGACGCGATCTCGATGACGCGCCCGAGCACGTCGCTCGCCACGGAGTAGTTCCACTCGGTGCCCGGCTCGAAGAGGAGCGGCAGCGACGCCCACCGCTCGCAGCAGGCCGCGAGGTCCAGCCCTTCCGGATAGCCCCACTCGAAGCCCGCGGCGCGGTACATCTCGTCCACCACGTGCCGGTGAAGGAACCCGTACGTGAGGCCGGCCGTGTGTGTGAGCAGGTGCCAGATGCGGACCGGCTCGGTCGCCGGAGCGGTCACCGGCCGTAGAGCCGTGCCGTCCTGGAAGACCCGCACATTCCCGAACGCCGGGATGAAACGGCTCACCGGGTCACGCAGGTCGAACGCGCCCTCCTCATACAACATCATCGCCGCCACCGCGGTGAACGGTTTGGTCATCGAGTAGATGCGGAAGAGCGTGTCGGGCTCCACCGCGAGTCCCGCTTCGACGTCGCGGTGACCACGGGTGGAGAGGTGCACGATCTTGCCGCCGCGGCTGATGAGCAGCAGCCACCCCGGCAACCGCCCATCCTCGAAATAGCGACCGAAGTGTCGATCAATCCGCGCGAGGCGCGCCGGATCGAACCCGACCGCTCCGGCGTCGACCTCGACGGCAAGCGACGATCGATCGGCGTTCACGAGGCAGTACTTCCTCCGTCCACCGCGAGTATCTGCCCGGTGACGTAATCGGACGCGCGCGATGCAAGGTAGACGACCGTCCCCTTCAGGTCGCCGTCGCCGCCGATCCGGCCGAGCGGGATGTTGCGCGACAGTCGGTCGCCCCACCGCTCGACGATCGCGCTCGACATGCGGCTCGGGAACCACCCCGGTGCGATCGCGTTCACGTTGATCTTGTGTCGGCCCCACTTGACGGCGAGGTCGCGGGTGAAGTTGATCAGGCCGCCCTTGCTCGTGTTGTACGCGATCGAATCGAGCACCTCGGGCATCGCGCCGCCCAGGCCCGCGACGGAGGCGATGTTGATGATCTTGCCACCGCCTTGCGCGATCATCACGTTCCCCGCCGCTTGCGCGCACAGGAACGCGCCGGTCAGGTTCACCTCGATCACTTTTCGCCAGTCCTCCACAGCCATGCTCGCGACAGGCGCGACCCAGGCGCGGCCGGCGTTGTTCACGAGGATGTCGATCCGGCCGAACTCGGCCTTGGCGCGCTCGACCATCGCATGCACGTCTTCCGCGACCGTGACATCACAGCGAAGACCGAGCGCCTTGACGCCGAGCGATCTCAGCTCCGCGGCGGCATCCTCGCACCGCTCGGCCGTGCGCGCGCAGAGGACGACGTTCGCCCCCATCTCGGCGAGCGCACTCGCCATCTGCCGTCCCAGCCCACTCCCTCCGCCGGTGACGATCGCGACTTTGCCCGTGAGGTCGAAGAGCTCTCGCGTCTGCATGCATTCCCCCTCTTCTCATGCGGCGATGGCAGCGGTAGTAGAGTCGGCGCGTGCCGGCTTTTGCGCCCTCTCCCGAGGTGCGCATCCTCCGCGAGCGTGTGCGGGCCTTCATGGAGGCACAGATCTACCCGAATGAACGCGCGCTCGCCCAGGAGGACGACGCCGCGGAGGCGCTCATGAAGGAGCTTCAGGGTCGGGCGAAGGCCGCCGGTCTGTGGGCGATGTTCATCGGCCCGGATGCGGGCGGGACCGGGACGGGCTTCCTCCCCTACGTCTACCTGAACGAGGTCATCGGCCGCAGCCTGCTCGCGCCTCGCGTCTTCGGCTGCCAGGCGCCGGACACCGGCAATGCCGAGATCCTGTACGAGTTCGGGACGCCCGAGCAGAAGGCGCGCTGGCTGCGTCCCCTTGTCGCCGGCGAGATCCGCTCCTTCTTCGCCATGACCGAGCCCGAGGTGTCCGGCTCCGATCCGCGCGGCCTGCGGGCCCGAGCGGAGCGCCAGGGCGACGAATGGGTGATCAACGCGCACAAGTGGTTCAGCTCGGGGGCGGAAGGTGCGGCGTTGGCGATCGTCATGGCGGTCACCGACCCCGAGGCGCCGCAACACGATCGCATGAGCCAGATCATCGTCCCCGCGGACGCACCAGGAGTGGACGTCGTGCGCGCGACCCCGACCCTCGGTCACCGCGGCCGCGGCTGGAACACGCACTGCGAGGTGCGGTTCACGAACGTCCGGGTGCCGCTGTCGAACACGCTCGGCCAGCCCGGCGGCGGGTTCCGCATCGCGCAGAAGCGGCTCGGTCCGGGCCGCATCCATCACGTGATGCGGTGGCTCGGGCAGATGCAGCGCGCCCTCGACCTCATGTGCGAGCGGGCGCTCGCGCGTGAGGCCTTCGGGAGCGCGCTCGCCGAGAAGCAGACGGTCCAGAACTGGATCGCGGACTCCGTCGCCGAGATCCAGGCCTGCCGGCTGCTCACGCTCCAGGCGGCGCACCGCCTCGACGAGGGCGACGAGGCGCGCGTCGAGATCTCGCTCGTGAAGTTCTACGCCGCGCGCGTGCTGCACGACGTGATCGACCGCGCCATCCAGGTCCACGGCGCGCTCGGCCTCACCGACGAAACGCCGCTCGGGGCGATGTACCTCGTCGCACGAGGCATGCGGCTCGTCGACGGACCTGACGAGGTCCATCGCATGGTGGTGAGCCGACACGTCCTCCGCGCCTATCGCGCGGGGCGACCGTGGGATTTCGTGTAGGCCGGATCCCAGCACGCTAGCTCGCCGCCTCGACCAGCCCAGCGGCCCCCATCCCGCCGCCGACGCACATCGTGATGAGCCCGTAGCGCCCCTTGCGACGACGCAGCTCGTACAGCACGGTGCCGACGAGTCGCGAGCCGGTCATCCCGTACGGATGCCCGATCGAAATCGCGCCGCCGTTCGGATTGAGCCGCTCGGGGTCGATCTCCAGACGGTCGCGGCAGTACAACACCTGGGAGGCGAACGCCTCGTTCAGCTCGACGACGTCGATGTCCGCGAGCCGGAGCCCGACCTGCCGAAGAAGCTTCGGCACCGCGAACACCGGCCCGATGCCCATCTCGTCAGGCTCGCACGCCGCGACGGTGAAGCCGCGGAAGACGCCGAGCGGCGGCACGCCGAGCGCGTTCGCGCGCTCGGCGGACATCAGGAGCGCGACGGACGCGCCATCCGAGAGCTGGCTGGCGTTGCCAGCCGTCACCGTGCCGCCCTCCTTGAACGCCGGCGGGAGCTTTGCGAGGCCCTCGAGGGTGGTGTCGGGTCGATTGCACTCGTCGCGATCGACGGTGACCTCCTTCGTCGACGTCGCGCCCGTGACCTTGTCCGTGACCTGCATCGTCACCGTGATCGGGAGGATCTCGTCGGCGAACTTCGCCGCGCGCTGCGCTGCGGCGGTCCGTTGCTGTGAGACGAGCGCGAATTCGTCCTGGCGCTCGCGCGTGACGCCGTAGCGTTCGGCGACGACCTCCGCGGTCTGGCCCATCGGCATGTAGATGTCCTTCTTGTGTTCGAGCAGCCAGGGGTTGTAGAGGTCCTTCCGGTTGTAGTCGTTCTGCAGCATGGTGATGGACTCGAGCCCGCCGGCGATCGCGACGTCGTAGCTGCCGCCCTCGATCATCCGCGCCGCGATCGCGATCGCGTTGAGGCCCGACGCGCAGAAGCGGTTGATCGTCGACCCGGGCACGCTCGACGGGAGGCCGGCCATGAGCGCGACCGTCCGCCCGACGTTGGAACCCTGCGGGCCTTCCGGGAAGCCCGCGCCGAGGATGACGTCGTCGATCTCCGCCGGGTCGAGCTGCGGTACGCGACGCAGCAGCTCGCGAACACATCGCACCGCGATGTCGTCAGGGCGGGCGAGGTTGAACGAGCCGCGGAACGACTTGGCGAGGCCGCTGCGCACACTCGCGACGATCACCGCCTCACGCAACGGAGCGCTCCGTCACTGTGCGCCGCCCCAGCGCGGCTCGCGCTTCCCGAGGAAGGCGCTGATCCCCTCGCGAGCGTCCGGATGCGCGAGACAGCGAGCCAGCGCCGCGGTCTCGGCCCGCAGTCCGTCGCCGAGCGGAGCGTCGCTCGTCTCGCGCAGGAGCGCCTTGAGCACGGCAAGGGTGTGCGGCGACTGCGCCGCCAGCGTCCGCGCGATCGCATGCGCCGTCGTGAAGACCTCGCCCGCGGCGACCGCCTCCTCGACCAATCCCCACTCCGCGGCGCGGCGTCCGGAGATGGGCTCCCCGCTGAAGATCATCCGCCGCGCGCGCCCCGGTCCGACGACGCGGGGCAGGCGCTGCGTGCCGCCGCCGCCGGGCAGGATGCCGATACGGATCTCGGGCAGGCCGATGCGTGCGTCCTCGGCCGCGATCCGAATGTCGCACGCCAGCGCGATCTCAAGCGCGCCACCGAGGCAGAAGCCGTGCATCGCGACCACGAGCGGCTTCGGGAACGCTTCGACGCGGTCGGCGAGACGCTGAATACCTTCACCGCGCGTATCGGCGCCCGGCTCGAGCAGCGCCGGGAACTCCGAGATGTCGGCTCCGGCGCTGAAACCGCGCGCTCCCGCGCCGCGCAGCAGCGCGACCCGCGTCGCCGCGTCGCTCGCGAGCGCATCCAGCGCCGACTCGAGTGCGGCGACGACCGCCCGGCTCATGGCATTCACCGGCGGGCGGTCGATCGTGATCGTCGTCACGCCACCCGACCGCTCGAGGTGAATGAGCTCAGGAGGCAGGTGAGGCCTCCCGGCGCGTCGCGAAGCGCTCGCGGAGCGCCGTCTTGCGGAACTTGCCCGCCGCGGTCTTCGGTATCTCGTTCACGAACTCGAACGCATCGGGCAGCCACCATTTCGCGAAGTTGGGCGCGAGGTACGCACGGAGCTCGTCCGCGGTCGCCGTCTGTCCCGGCTTCAGCAGGACGACGGCGAGGGGACGCTCCTGCCAGCGTTCATCCGGGATCGCGATGACCGCAGCCTCGGCGACCGCGGGATGACCCATGAGCGCGTTCTCGAGCGCGACCGAGCTGATCCATTCGCCGCCGGACTTGATGAGATCCTTGGAACGGTCCTGGATCTCGACGTAGCCGCGCGCATCGATGGTGACGATGTCGCCGGTGCGGAACCAGCCATCAACGGTGAAACGGTCGGCGGACTCCGGGCTCTTGTAGTACGCGCGGGCGACCCATGGACCGCGCACCTCGAGCTCACCCATCGTCTTCCCGTCCCAGGGCACGACCTGCCCCGCGTTCTGGGCGCGGATCTCGACGAACGGCACCGGGAACCCTTGCTTCGCGCGGTAGGCGTAGCGCGTTTCCACGTCCGCCTGCTCGAGATCGCTCATGAGGCTGGACACCACGCCGAGCGGCGTCGTCTCGGTCATACCCCACGCGTGGATGACACGAAGCCCGTGACGCTCCTCGAAGCCGCGGATCATCGACTTCGGCGCGGCCGAGCCACCGACCACGAGCGCGCGGAGGCTCGACAGGTCGTAGTCCTTCGGCCGCTCGTCGAGCGTGCGCAGGATCCCGAGCCAGATCGTCGGCACGCCGGCCGTGTAGGTGACGCGCTCGCCCGCGAACGCCTCGAGCAGGCTGACTGGATCGAGGTACGGTCCGGGGAAGACCTGCGTCGCCCCGAGCATCGTGCAGGTGAACGGCAGGCCCCAGGCGTTCACGTGGAACATGGGCACGACGGGCAGGACGACGTCGGACTCCAGGACGCCGATCGCGCCTGCCGCCTGCCCGAGCGTGTGAAGAACGAGGGCGCGGTGCGAGTACACGACGCCCTTCGGCCGGCCCGTGGTCCCGGACGTGTAGCACATGGCGGCGGCCTCGCGCTCGTCGAGCTCCGGATAGGCGAACGCGTTGGCGTCCGCGCCGGCGAGGAGGTCCTCGTAAACGATCATGCCCGCAGGCGCCTTCGCGGCGTGCTCGATCACCACGACGTGCTCGATCCGCACGTCGGCGCGGAACTTCTCGAGGACCGGCAGCAGAGTCTCGTCGATGATCAGCACCCGGTCTTCGGCGTCGTTCACGATGTAGGCGAGGTCACTCGGGTGCAGGCGCGGGTTGAGGGTGTGGAGGACTGCGCCGGCGAGCGGCACTCCGAAGTACGCCTCGAGGTGCTCGTACTGATTCCAGCACAGCGTCGCGACACGGTCGCCACGCCGCAGGCCCAGGTGTTGGAGCGCGACGGCCAGCTTCTTCGCACGAGGCACGAAGTCCGCATACGTATATCGGTGAAAGCTCTTGTCCGGTCTGCGCGTGACGATCGCCTTGTGTTTGAAGAGGGTCTCCGCACGCCGGAGGATCGGAGCGAGCGTCAGCGGGAAATCCATCATCAGTCCATCCATAGCGATACCTCCCCTGTCATTCCGTGATCAGCCGTCAAGAAGTGACCGCGCGATCTCGGCCCGATGGTCTGCGCCGGAGCGGTCGAACGACTCGATCCAGAGCGCACGCTTGTAGTAGCGATGGAGCGGGTGGTCCCAGGTGAAACCCATGCCGCCATGCACCTGGATCGCGCGCTCGCATGCCGCCACCGCGGCCTCCGCCGCGTGGGCCTTCGCCGCGCTCGCGGCGCGCTCGGCCTCCGGGTCATCTTCGGCGATGCACCACGCCGCCCAGTACGCGAGAGAACGCGCGAGCTCCATCTCCACGTAGGTGTCCGCGAGCCGATGCGAGACCGCCTGGTACGCGCCGATGGGCCGGCCGAACTGCTCGCGGCTCTTCGCGTGTTCGACACCGAGCGCCAGCGCTTGGCTCGCGATGCCGACCGCCTCGAGGGCGAGTGCGGTGAGCGCGCGTCGCCGGGTCCTGGCGATGATCTCGGCCGCGGCGGGCGGTGCCGCGAGGAGCCGTCCTTCGTCGTCGTCGAAGGTGACGCGCCCGAGCCGCCGCGTCGCGTCGACCGTATCGAGGACGCTGACCCTCGGCCTCGCGTCGTGGCGCTCCGTGAGATACAGCGCGACACCGTCCGGCCCGCGCGCCTGGACGACGAAGGCGCCGACACAGCCGGCATCGGGTACGAGGTGCTTCTCGCCACGCAGGAGCCAGCGATCGCCGACGGGGCGCGCCTCCGTCGCGACTCTGCTCGCGTCCGCGCCGGCCGACGGTCGGCCAGGCTCAAGCGACGCCAGCGTCGCGGTGAGGTCGCCGGAGGCGACGCGCGCCAAGAGGTCCGGCGCGCAGGCGAGCGCCGGCAGGGCGAGGGCGACGGTGGCGAAGTACGGACCCGGAAAGAGCGCGCGACCAAGCTCCTCGAAGACGATCGCCTCCTCGAGGAAGCTGAGGCCCGCGCCCCCCAGTGCTTCGGGGATCGAGGCGCCGGTCCACCCAAGCCGAGCGAGCTCGGGCCAGGACGCGCGGTCCCAACCAGCATCCGATGAGGCGAGCTCCGCGATACGGGCAGCGGGGAAACGCTTTTCGAGGAAGGAGCGAGCCTGCGTGCGGAGCTGCTCCTGCTCCGCAGAGAAGCTGAAGTCCATCAGCGGCTCCGCGGCAGGCCGAGGACGCGCTCGGCGATGATGTTCCGAAGGATCTCCGACGTGCCAGCCTCGATGGTGTTGCCGCGGCTACGGAGCTGCTGGTAGCGCCAGTACGCGAGGACCTCGTCGCCATCCGCCACCTGCGCCTCCTGTCCGATGATCTCGATCGCGAGCTTCGTGAGGCGCTGATTCGCCTCGGACCACCGGAGCTTGGCCACGGATCCTTCGGGGCCGGGCACGCCCGTGCGCTCGAGCCCGGCGAGGGCACGGTAGTTCGTGTACCGGAGGGCCTGGAGGTCGATCCACTCGCGCGCGACGCGATCGCGCACGAGGGGATCCGTCGCTGCGCGCTCGCGGGCGAGTGCAACGAGCTTGCGGACCGCGACGTCCAGCACGCCGGCGAGGGCGAAGCCGAAGGTGCCGCGTTCGTGCAGCAGGGTCGTCATCGCCACACGCCAGCCGCCACCGACGTCACCGAGCACGTTCTCCTTCGGCACCGCAACGTCTGTGAAGAAGATCTCATTGAACTCCGCCTCGCCGGTGATCTGACGCAGGGGCCGCACCTCAACACCGGGACTCTTCATGTCGACGATCAGATACGTGAGGCCCTCGTGCTTCTCTCCCCCTGCGGCGCTACGGCCGAGCAGGATGCACTGGTCGGCGACGTGCGCGTACGACGACCACACCTTCTGGCCGTTCACCACGAAGCCATCCCCCACGAGGTCTACGCGCGTGCGCACGGACGCGAGGTCGGAGCCTGAGCCCGGCTCGGAGAAGCCCTGGCACCAGATCTCTTCGGCCGACAGGATCTTCGCGAGGTAGCGCGCCTTCTGATCCGGCCGGCCGTGGGCGATGATCGTCGGACCGGCCATGCCGAGCCCGATCACACCCAGGTGCTGCGGGGCTTCGGCGCGCGCGAGCTCCTCGAGATACACGGCCTGGTAGCGCCACGGCCGGCCCGCGCCGCCGTACTCCTTCGGCCAGGTGAGCCCGGCATACCCGGCCTGCGCGAGACGCGTGCTCCAGTCGCGGCCGAGCGCGAGGGCGGGGCCGCTCCAGCCGCGGAAGCCGCGCATCCCGGCGGGCACGTTCGCCTCAAGCCACACGCGCAGCGTCGCGCGGAACGCGGCCTCCTCGGGTCCGTCTCGGAGATCCATCAGCGCCCCTCGCTGAGCTCGCCGCGGAGCGTCATGCAGGTGCTCATGGCACGGGCGACGAGCCTCCCTTCGGCGTCGGTCACGTCGCACTCCACGAGGCCGATCGTCCGCCCCGCTTTCACGGTGCGCGCCGTCGCGAAGAGGCGGCCGCTCCAGAACGGCCGCAGGAAGTTGATCTTCAGCTCGAGGGTGGTGAAGCTCTCGCCTTCACCAAGTGTCGACGCGTACGCCGTCCCCATCGCGGCATCGGCAACGTCACAGAGGACCCCACCGTGCAGGGTACCCATCGGGTTCGCGTGTTGGGGACCCGCCTCAAGCTCGAAGACCGCCTTCCCCGGTTCGATCGACGTCGGGCGAAAGCCGATGAGCCTCGCGACCGGGGCGGCCGATGCGCCATCGTGCACCATGGCCGTGAAGCGATCGATCAACCTGGCCACGACACCTCCCAGCCGCCCCGATGGAGGCAGCCGAGCCGCGCGACGGTCGTGGCGCGCATCAAACCGCTCGTGCGGTCGAAAGCGGCGGACGCGCCGCGATCTGGGTACCAAGCGTGACCAGCGCGCCAAGACATGACTCGAGTCCGGCGTCGTGCTCCCCGAGCGCGAACGGCGAGGCGATGAAGTCGGTCGCGCCGGCCTCGGCGAGCCGGGACAACTGTTCGCCGATCGCGTCCTGGTCTCCGACGATGGCGACCTCGGCTGGGCCGGCGGCGCCCTCACGGTCAAGCATCGCGCGATAGGCCGGCAGCGATGCGTAGGTCTTGAACACCTTGCCTGCCAGCTCGCGCGCGGCGGCCGCGTCGCCCGTGAGCGCGAGCGGCAGCCCCACGACGATCCGCGGCTCGGCCCGACCGGCCTGCGCCGCGGCTTCCCGGATACGCGGAACGATGTGTTCGCGCAGCGTGCGCGCGCCCACCATCCAGGTCACCGTGCCGTCCGCCTGCGTGCCGGCGAGCGCGAGCATCTTCGGACCGAGACCGGAGAGCAGCACCGGCACCGGCAGCCCATCCGTCGAGCTAAGGCGAGCGCGGACCGTGAACCGCTTTCCGGCGTGATCGACCGCTCCGGTCCGGAGGAGCGGGACGAGGACGGAGAGGTACTCAGCGGTGTGGGTGTAGGCGCGCTCGTAGGAGAGACCCCAGATCTGTTCGACGACCACACGATGTGACGGCCCGACGCCGAGCGTGAAGCGACCGCGCGCCGCGGCCTGCGTCGACGCCGCCTGCTGGGCCATCGCGTACGGGTGGCGTGGGTAGGTCGGCGTGATGGAGGTGCCCAGCTCGATGCGTGTGGTCACGCGAGCTGCGAGCGCGGCGGCGGTCATCGCGTCGTGCCCGAAGATGTTGTTGAACCAGACAGACGCCAGGCCGAGGTCCTCCGCCAGGCGGGCGCGCTCGACGAGCTCGTCGAGCGTCGCCGGTCGACGGTCCCGCTGCGCGCCGTCGAAGAGGCCGATGCGCATCAGCCCGGACCTCGCGTGAGGGCCGGGCGCGATCTTGTCCGGGCGAGCGGGGTCGACGTCAACTCGACGCATCTCGACCCCGCCCGCCATCCGTATAGCACTGCGTTGCGTGTTTCTACTTGAGCGTGATGTAGCCAGTGATCGTGACGAACTTGCCATCCTTGGCCGCCTGGAAGTACGCGGCCTTCACACCCGCGTGATCCGTCGGGCTATAGCTGAGACTAGGCACCAGCGAGCCCGTGAAGTCCTTCATCTGATCGAGGTTCGTCATGAAGCCCTCGCGGGTCAGCTCTTTGCCCGCGCGCTTCAGCGCCTCCATGAACACCTGTGCGTACGCGTATCCAGACTGGGTGAAGCCGCCGATCTGCTCCTTCGGCGCGTACTTCGCCATGAACGCCTGGTATTCGACGATCTTCGGGTTGCTCACGTCGTCGAACGCTGGGAAGTATGCCTCGATCAACATGCCGTTGATCGCCGAGCCGGCGAGCTGGAAGATCGATGGATCGTTGATGACCGAGGATGAAAGCAATTTCGGCGCGTATCCGATCTTGCCCATCTCGGCGATGATCGAGCCGCCCGGCTTTGGCACGGCGTAGAGGATCACCGTGTCGGCGCCGCTCGTTTGCAGCTTGAGCGCCTGTGCGCTGAAGTTGGTGTCAGCCGTCTCGTACGAGACGGCGGCCGCGGCGGCGAGTCCGCGCTTCTTCAGCTCGGCCTGTACGGCGTCGAGTCCCTCTTTGCCAAATGCATCGTTCTGGTAGAAGACCGCGATCTTCTTCGCGCCCATCGTGTCGAGCGCGTATTGGGTGGCGAGCGTGGCTTCGGTGGTGTAGTTGAGCTGCACTGCGTAGACGTTCTTCTTGAGCGGCACGGCGAGCGCGGTCGTGCCGGTCGCGGGCCACACGTGCGGG
>JBGQFO010000041.1:0-14302 GCA_041496945.1 Candidatus Limnocylindria bacterium
CTTCGTCACGTTCGTCAGGAATCGCGCCGCGGCCGAGAGCTCGGTGCGCGCCCGGCGCGGCGGCGCGTACAGGAGCTCGCGGATCACCCGCAGCAGATGCTCGCGTCCGCGGCGTGAGGGCAGCCACTCCTGCATCCCGGTCGCGAACCGCAGCAGCCCGACCCGGTCGTTGTTGGTCATCGCCGTGAGCGCGAGGAGCGCCGCCACCTCCGCGCCCAGCTCGCGCTTGCTCTGGGCCACGCTGCCGAACCATGAGGAGGCCGAGGCGTCGACCGCGAGAAAGATGTTCAGCTCGCGGTCCTCGCGGAACTTCTTGATGTAGGGCGTACCCATCCGCGCGGTCACGTTCCAGTCGATGCTCCTGATGTCGTCACCGGGCTCGTACTCGCGGACCTCCTCGAACTCGAGGCCGGATCCGCGGAAGACGCTGCGGTACGTACCGAGCAGGGCCTCGTCCGCGAGGATGCGCGCCTTGATCTCGACCTGCTTGATCCGGCGCACGAGGGTGCCCGGGAGGGAAGGCTCGCGATCCGCGCGATCGACGGCGCGAGCGAGCGCCATGGCTAGGGCAGCGCGACCTTGTCGAGCACCTGCGCGATGATCACCTCGGGCGTGACCTCATCCGCCTCGGCCTGGTACGTGACGATGAGCCGGTGTCGCATGACGTCGACCGCGACGGCCTTGACGTCGTCGGGGAGGACGTAGTCGCGCCCCTCGAGGAACGCGTTGGCGCGCGCCGCGAGCGAGATGAAGATCGAAGCCCGCGGGGACACGCCGAACGAGATGAGCGGCTTCAGCTCGTCGAGGCCGAACTGCCCGGGCTCGCGCGTCGCGAACACGATGCGCACGATGTAGTCCTTCAGGGACTCCTCCATGTGCACCTGCCGCACCGCGGCGCGCGCGTCGAGAACGGCCTTCGGCGTGGCCACGCGGCGGATCTCCGGGATCACGCCCGAGGTCTGGCGGTCCATGATCTCGCGCTCTTCCTGCTGCGTCGGGTAGCCGATGACCACCTTCATCATGAAGCGGTCGACCTGCGCCTCGGGCAGCCGGTACGTCCCCTCATGTTCGATGGGGTTCTGCGTCGCGAGGACCATGAACAGGTCACCAAGCGGATGGGTCGTTCCACCGATCGAGACCTGCTTCTCCTGCATCGCTTCGAGGAGCGCGCTCTGCACCTTCGGCGGAGCGCGGTTCACCTCGTCGGCGAGCAGGATGTCGGTGAAGATCGGGCCGAGGCGCGGACGGAACGTCTGATCGGCCGGGTTGTAGATCATCGTCCCGTTCAGGTCCGCGGGGAGCAGGTCCGGCGTGAACTGCACGCGTTTGAAGCTCGCCTCGATGGTGTCGGACAGGGTCTTCACCGCGAGCGTCTTCGCGAGACCGGGGACGCCCTCGATGAGCAGGTGACCGTTGCACAGGAGGCCGAGGAGCAGCCGGTTCACCAGGTAGTCCTGGCCGACGATGACCTTGCGGATCTCGTGCAGGACGGGCGCGATGAAGTCGCCGCGGCGCAGCACCGACTCGTTCGAGGCCGGCGGCCGGTACGTCTTCATCGCATCACAGCGTACCGGCTGCCCGGTCGAAAAGTTCGGGCGCCGGGCAAACTGGCACCTCCCGGGAGGCGTCTAGGCGAGTAGCTCCTTGAGGACCTCGACCGCGTGGCCGTCGGGCTTCACGAAGTACCACGCGTTCTTCACGCGCCCATCCGGGCCGACGAGGAACGACGACCGGATCACGCCCTCGCCACGGCCGGGACGCTCGCCCCAGGCGCCGTACGCGTTGTGGATCGCGCGGTCCGCATCGGTCAGGAGGTTGAACTGGAGACCGAACTTCTTCTGGAACGCCTGGTGCGAGGTCGCGTCGTCCTGCGAAACGCCGAGGACCGGGACGCCGAGGCCGCGGAACTGCGCGAGGTTGTCGTTCAGCTGGCAGGCCTCGGTCGTGCAGCCCGGCGTGTCGTCCTTCGGATAGAAGTACAGGAAGAAGGTCTTGCCGCGAAGGGAGTCGCTCGACACCTTCGTGCCGTTCTCGTCCGGAAGCGAGAACTTCGGGGCGGGGTCGCCGGGCTTCAGCTCCATTGCTCGCCTCCCCAGGCTCGATCGATCGAGTCTACGGTCAGGCGGTCGCTGCGACGATGCGCTGTGCGGTCCGCCTCGCGAGCGCCATGATGGTCATCATCGGGTTCACGCCGGAGGCGCTCGGGAACGCGCTCGCGTCCGCCACGAAGAGCCCGCGCATACCCCACACCTGGCCGTCGGGGTCCGCCACCGAGGTGGCGCGACCCTGTCCGATGCGGCAGCTCGACATCTGATGCGCCGAGAAGAGGAGTACGCGGTTCGGGACGACGCCACGCCGCTCGATCTCCGCGGAGAACGAGCCGAGGTCACCCTCCCGCGCGACCTCGAGCGGTGGCGTGTGCAGCGTCGCGATGCGCGTCGCGCCGGCTGCGCGGTGGGTCGCGGCGAGCTCGACCATCCCGCGCACGAGGAGCCGCCTCTCGAACGCACCGGGGAAGTAGCGCATCACCGGCTCGCCGTGCGCATCGATCGTGACGCGGCCGCCGTCGCGGTCGCGGACGATCGCGAGGAACGGCGCGGCATGGCCCGCGTCGGCCATCCGCGCGCGATGCGTCGGCGCATCCCACCACGGATAGGCCGACGCCATCACGCCCGGGTGCGACGGCGCGACCTCGATGCGAAAACCGTAGGTCCCCTCGAGCCACGCGAAGTGGTCGCTCATCACCGACTGCGGGACGCCCTGCCAGGGGTCGAGGCGATCGTCGTAGTGCCCGATGACGACGCTGACCGGGTGCAGCCGGAGCTCACGCCCAGCGCGGTCGGTCGCGATGCCGGAGCGCAGGAGCACCGCGGGCGAATGGATGGCACCGCCGGCGAGCACGACGGTTCGCGCGCGGACGGTGAGCTCCCCGCCGGGGACGCGCGCGATCACGGCCTCTACCGCGCCGTCCCTCACGACGATCCGCCGGGCGTCGCTCCGGTCAAGGATCACCGCGCCGTCGCGCGACGCGTCCGCGAGATACGTGGCCAGCGTCGACCGCTTCGCGCCGCGCCGGCAGCCGACCGCGCACGGGCCGCAATCCCCGCAGCCCCGCACGTTCCGACGGATCGTCTCGTACTGGAGCGATCGGCCGGCCAGACCCCGCTCGAGGACGGCATTCGGGCCGTTGCGCGCGCTCTCGTCGGCGTCGACGTCGCACGCCGCCTCCACCGCGTCGTAGTGCTCGTCGAGCCCGTCGACGCCGGAGCGCGCCCACTCCTCCGCGATCGGCGCGGGGAGCCGCAGGGATGTGCTCCAGTTGACGACGGTGCCTCCACCGACGGCGCTCCCAGCGCGCACGGAGATCGCGCGGTCGTCGGTGGCCGCGAGCCCGCGATCGACGAAGAGCGCCGCGATCCCCGCGAGCTCTGGGCCTCCGAACCGGTCCTCGGCGACGAACGCCGCGCGCTCGAGCACGACGACCTTCCTCCCGGCCGCCGCGAGGACCGCGGCGGCGACCCCGCCCCCGGCGCCCGAGCCGATGACGCACGCATCCGCCTCGATGGTCTCGCCGGCCTTCGGTGTCCGCACGTGAACGGCGCTGGGGGATGCGGGGTCCGGCGCCGGTGGTATGTATCCAGTGAGCCGCTGGTACGGGCCGTCGGTGCCGTACGCGTACAGAAGGACGAGCCGCTTCAGGTCCTGGAAGGCAGTCCGCTTCAGCGGGATCGGGCTCGCCGCCCAGCGGCGGAGGTAGCGCTCGCGATCTGCCGGTGACAGGTCAGTGAAGCGCCGCGGGCCGCCTCCCAGCACGAGGTTCGCGAGACGGGAGTCCATGAGACGCAGCAGAAGGTCGAGCTGCGCCACGAACGACGGCCTGCCCAACGCGGCGACCTCGCTCCGCAGCAGGCGCGGGATGCCGAGGGCCGTTGCCGGCGGGAGCTCCCCCTCACCGGGGACGAACGTGTCGCACAGGGCGGCGAGGACCCGCTCGCGATCGGCCACGCGGCCAGCCTAGCGCCGCGCCGCGAGGGCGCTCAGATGGGGCGACGGAGCGCGAGCGCGAAGACGACCGCCAGGGCGAGGTGGAGCACGAGTCCGGCCGACGCCTGACCCGGAAGCGCGCCTGCGGCGATCTCGATCGCGTTCACGGCGAACTCGGCGACCTGGATGAAGAAGTTGCCGATGAGGAGCGCGCGCACCGCTCTTCCGGTGGCGTCGCGCGCCATCCAGTTCATCAGCGCGAGGCCGAGAAGGGTCACGCCGACATCGCGCGAGACGACCTGCGCCTCGGTGGGGACCCCGAGGCCGAACCCGCCGAGCATCTGCTCCGGCGCGAGCGTGAGCGCGAGCCCGAAGACCAGCGCCGCAACGGCGCCGATGGTGAGCGCGAGCTTCGACGACATCCGATCCCCTCTACGGCGCTAGGCCGTCGAGAGTCTAGGCCGTGAGCTGGATGCCAGTCGGTTCGAGGATCTGAGACCCGTCGTCGGCGTCGTCGTCCGGCGCGAAGCCGCTGTTCAAAAGCGCCGCCGCGCTCACGATGTCGCCGTGTGTGCTCGCGAGTGCGCTCACGACCGCACCCTTGGCGCCATCCGTGTCGTGCGCGAGCGACGAGACGTCCGCGCCGTGGCCGCGCGCGGTCTCGGAGTTACCGCCGCCACTCGCGTCCAGGTCGCTCGAGCCGCTCGCGTCTGTATCGGTCGCGTCGGCCGCCTCGTTCCCGTGGTGCTGCGCCGCCTCGGTCACGGCGTCGTGGTGTTGCGCGACCGCTTCATCGATCGCGTCGTGCTTGGCATCGCCCTCGAGCGTGTGCGCGAGCTCGGAGATGGTCTTCCCGAGCCCGCTCGCGACATCGGAGACGCCACTCCCACCCTGGCCGCCGTGCGAGTCATTGCCACTGTTGCCGGTGTGCTGGTCCTGCGCGGCTTGGCGCACGGCGCTGCCCTGCGTGGTCGCCGCGCCGGAGGCGACATTTCCGGTGTTCTGCGCCAGTGTCGCGGGGACCAGACCGGAGACCGTCTGGCCGTGGCCCGTGGCGACCTGAGAGACGCCGCCACCCGCACCTGGCGTCGGGGGCTTGTTCTTGCCGGCGTCAGACGCCGGGTCGGCGTACGCGGGAGACGCAAGAGCGACGGTCGCGAAGAGGGCGACGCTGATGGCGACCGCGACCCGTCTCATAGGCGGGGAAGCCTAGCCGAACAAGACGCCAGACTGGAAGTGTTTAGCGGCGCTGGATCACGACGGAGATTCTGAGCGGAAGACGGGGGTCAAGCGCGCGGAAGTAGTAACAGCTCGGCTCGTTCTGGACGAGCGTGGGTGGCTCCGGCTGGCGGGCTAGGAAGAGCGAAGATCACCAGTCGGACCGGGGTCGAGAACGAAGATGTCAACTCGCGGGGATCGATGTCGAGGGCGTCGACGACATAATCGAACTACTCGCTCTCATCGCGGCACCGGCATGCAGCGCTGCAGCAGTCCGTCGGTACGCTGGCGCTCGAACGGCGTCGCCGGCGTGTCGTAGAAGCTGCGGACCTCCTTGAGGAGTGGTCGGGCCTCGGCGGTGCGGCTCCGGTCGATGAGGAAGCTCGCGTAGTCGCGGCGGATCTCCATGTGCAGTGTCAAGTAGCCCGTCGGGGCGATCCGCTCCAGCACCTCGCGGAACAGCTTGTCGGCCTCCGCCGGCTTACTCCGATTTTCAGCCTCGATCCGTGCTGGCCCGACGCTCGGGGCGGCGGGTCGCATGCACGCGGTGAGAATGACTGAAGGGCCGCCCGGCGGCCCTTCAGGTACGCGCGCGAACGCGGGAACCTACTTGACGTCGAGGAGCGCGCCCACCGTGTGGGTCAGGGTGCCGCTGGTCCCGGTGATCAAGAACGAGTATGTCCCGGGCGGCGTGGTGTTGGTGGTGATGGTGAGCGTGGATGAGCTGCCGGTGCCGGTGACCGGGTTCGGCGTGAAGGCGAGCGTACCCGGGGGCGGGAAAACTAGCGAGAAGCTCACCGCTCCGGTGAAGCCGGGGTCGCCGGTGATCGTCAGGGTGTAGATCGCGGGCACGCCCTGGAAGACCGATACGCTCACCGGGCTGACGGCGAAGCTGAAGTCAGGCAGGGTGACGACGAGCACCGCGCCCACCGTGTGGGTCAGGGTCCCGCTGGTCCCGGTGATCATGAACGAGTATGTCCCGGGCGGCGTGGTCATCCCGGTGTTGGTGGTGATGGTGAGCGTGGATGAGCTGCCGGTGCCGGTGACCGGGTTCGGGGTGAAGGCCATGAGCGTACCCGCGGGTGGGAAGGACGGGGTGAGAACTGGCGAGAAGCTCACCGCTCCGGTGAAGCCGGGGTCGCCGGTGATCGTCAGGGTGTAGGTCGCGGGCACGCCTTGGCGGACAGATACGCTCGCCGGGCTGACGGCGAAGCTGAAGTCAGGCGGCCCAGCGCAGCGGAACGCTAGAACGTTGTTGCCGTCAGTCGTCATCGCGATGGTCCCGGGCTGGCCGGCGACAGTCGTGCAGGGCGATCCCACAAGCGAGCCGGACGCGCCCGAATCGCCCTTGGGTCCGGTCGGGCCCGTGGCACCGTTGTCGCCCTTCGGTCCGGTCGCGCCGATGGCGCCAGCTGCTCCACTTGCGCCGGTTGCGCCACTTGCTCCCGTTGGGCCCGCCAGACCTTGAGGTCCACTCGGACCAGCAGGTCCGGATGCCCCAGTTGGTCCCTGCGGGCCGATCGCTCCGATCGCGCCACTGGCTCCGGGTGCGCCATTCGCTCCCGTTGCGCCCTGTGCGCCTGTCGCGCCGTTGGGACCGCTGGGGCCAGCCGGACCTTGCAGGCCGACCAGGCCTTGCGCACCACTGGGTCCCGTTGCGCCGGTGGGCCCTTGCGGCCCGGACACGCCCTGGCTGTTCCAGGTGAGGAGCGTCTCGTTCTTCGCGCATCCGTTGAGGGAGCGCTCGTCCCCACGCTCCTCGTTCCCATCGCGGCTGGGCGTGGAGCCCGGCGTGATGATCCGAACGATGCCGCTGGACGTGTTCACGCACGCCGAGATGAGTCCAGTGGATGCCGCACCGGCGACGCCGATCGCGGTCGTGCCCACGAGCGCAGCGACGAGCGTGATGACCATGCCAGGCTTGCTGCTGAGGAGTCCGCGCGCAAACGACTTCAGAGACCCCATGACCCCACCTCTCCCTGAGGCGGGCCAAGTGCCCAGCGCTTGCACGCCTCACGAGGGACTCTATGACGGCCCGTGGATGGATCTCATGTCTGGCTAGTGTCGATTGCGGCGGTGCGACGTCGCGTGGACTCGAAACCCTTGGACTGTCGCCTCGACTATGTCCGACTGATGTCAATTCCGCCGCGAGGTCGCGCGGGCTCGAACGCTTGACCGGCACGCTTACGAAATCGCGGCTCTTCTAGTGCATTGAAAAGCGATGTAATACACGACCAGCGGGTGGGAACTTTACGAACTGCCACGCCTCTACCGCGCCGCCCAGCTCAAGTGCGATAACAGTCGCCGATTGTTACCACGTTCATGGTCGCGGAGAGGATCGCGGAAACGCGGGGGTCAAGCACGCGGAAGTGGTAACAGTTCGGCTCGTTCAGGACGAGCGCGGGTGGCTCCGGCTGGCGGGCTAACGCTGTGGTCCAGTCGCGCAGATTGCGAGAGGCTGGCGAATGTCGGTCAGCAAATCTGAGGGCCTCTTCCCTGAAAGGGATGAGGTCGAGGATTGGTCACCACGTGCGAGGTCAGCTTCTTGCGGATTGCTACAGCGAGTCGTCGAGGGCCACCTGACGAGGTGCGACGCCTGAGCCTTCAAAGAACGATTGCACGCAGGCCAACGGATCCGGACAGATGTGGTGCGGTCGCCCGGTGAGTGCGACCGTGCCGCTCCCGCGCTCCCGCTCGACCAGCGCGCGCTGCTGCAGCGTCTCGTACGCCAGCGCGACGGTACTGCGGCTCACGTGCAACGCGGCGGCCAGAGTCCGCTCGGACGGAAGCCGCTCCGACACCGTTCGCAGTTCGATCGCCCCACCCAGCGCGTCCGCAAGCGCAACGTACAGCGGTGCCGCGCTGGCGTCCCATCCACGGAGAGCCCGGGCCACCGTGCGTGCGCGCTCCGCTGCAGCCACGGTGTCAAATCTAGCCAATTGGCTCGTGGTGCGGAAGTCGCATCCGACCGATGATGGCCACGTGAACGACAACCTTGCGCCCCTTCAGTGGCTCCTCGGCCAGTGGCAAGGCGACGCGCGTGGCGAACCAGGAATCGGCCACCAACTGCGCCGCTACGAACTAGTCCTGCGCGGCGAATTCATCATGGGCACCAATCGCACCGTCTGGACTCCCAAACCAGACACGAGCGAATCAGAAGTGCACGAGGACCTGAGCTTCATCAGTTACGACCGCGCTTCGGGCCAATTCGTCATGCACGTCTTCTACGTTGAGCGCTTTGTCGCGGAATACGTTTGCGGACCACAAACTGATCCCGACGAATGGGTGTTCACGGCCGCAAGAGTGCAGAACGGCCCTGCCGGTATGCGATCCCGAGAGACGGTCGCGCGGCGCGGCGACCAGTTCGACTCGCGCTTTGAGTTGGCGATGGCGGGCAAGGACTTCACGCTCTACACGCACGAACGGCTCGTTCGCGGAAGCGCGGCGTAGCGTCACAGGCACGCCCCTGCTCTATCACGCCGGACGCGTCACGGAGTGGGTCAGCTAACTATGAGTCAGTCGAGTCGCCGCGAGAGCGGTATTGATCATGAAGTCGTTTAAGCGCTCGTGAGAAGGCGACCGAGGCGCAGCTCTTACACCTCTACCGCGCAGCCACGCTCAGATCTGATAACAGTGGCCGGTTGTTTACCGCGTCGCGGGTCGCGGAGAGGGTCGCGGAAACGCGGGACTCAAGCACGCGGAAGTGGTAACAGGTCAGCTGGTCCAGGACGAGCGCGGCTGGCTGCGGCTGGCGAGCTGAACCGCTGCAATCCGGCCACTCATTACTTTGAATGGCACTGACCCTGTCGTACGTTGCGTAGCTGTTCTTAGAACGTCACGACACGGTCGGCCCACACGGTCCAGTCGGTCAGCTCGTCCATCGACGAGCGATGCGCACCGTCGACCCGTGTCTCGTCCGTGAGCGCGCGCGCATCGGAGCAGCTGCCGCAGGCGCCGACCTTGCCACCTCGCTGGAGGACCGCGCGGATCATGCGCTCGGTGTTGTAGTAGCCGTCGGGTGTCTTCTGCCCGCGCCTGGCGCAGTCGACCGCGTCGCCCATGAGGAATACACGGATCTCCTCGCCCTCGCGCTTGGACAACGACATCGCGAGGCGCAGGCCGTTGTAGGAACGCTCGGAGCCGTAGGGCGCGTCATTGAGGATCAGCAGCGTCTTCACATCGATACCTCAGGATCCGGATGCGATCGGCAACCCCGCAGCCCGCCACTCGGGAAGCCCATCCTGGAGCCGACGCGCGCGGAAGCCGCGCGCGGTGAGCAGCGCCAGGGCCTGCGGCGCGAGCACGCAGTAAGGGCCGCGGCAGTACGCGACGATCAGCGTGGTCTTGGGGAGCTCACGCAGGCGTCGCGCCAGCTCATCAAGCGGGATCGAGAGCGCCCCCTTGATATGGGCGCCCTGGTACTCCTCCGTCGGGCGCACGTCGATGACGACGGTGTCGCCGCGACCGAGCCGGCGAAGCAGCTCCCTGCGCGTCAGCGGTTCGAGCTGGTCGTTGCCGTCGATGTACTGTGCGGCCAACCGCTCGACCTCCGGCAGCCGGGCGCGGGCAACGGCACCGAGCTCGGTCACGAGGCCGCACACCCGCTCGTCCGCGGCCCGGTAGTAGATGCGCGTTCCGTCGCGACGACGATTCGCGAGGCCCGCCGCGCTCAGCTGTTGGAGGTGCTGCGAAACATTCGTCACGGTCATGCCTGTCGCGCGGGCGAGGGCGTCGACCGATCGCTCGCCCTGGCAGAGGAGCTCGAGGAGCTCGATGCGGCGAGGTGAGGCGACGGCCTTGCCGATTCGCGCGAACTGCTCATGCAAGGCACTCCGCAGCTCGGGCGATCGGGCGGTCACGAGCGAGAGTATATTCTAGTCATCGCTGGAGTAGCGGAGGAGGCCGAAACACGGTGGACGGACGGACGGTCGCGGTGCTCGGCGGTGGGGTCGGTGGCGTCACCGCCGCGAACGAGCTCCGCGAGCTGCTGGGATCGGACCACCGCGTGATCCTCATCGAGCGGCAGCGCGATCACCTCTTCGCGCCGTCGTTCCTGTGGCTCATGACCGGCGACCGCAGACCGGACCAGGTCCGTCGAAAGTTGTCGACGCTCCTCGGCGACGGCGTCGAGCTCGTCGAGGCGGAGATCACGGGCCTCGACCTGGAGCGCAAGGCGGTGATCTCGCGCGACCAGGAGTATCGCTACGACGCGCTCGTCGTCGCGCTTGGTGCCGAACTCGATCCAGCATCGTTCCCCGGGTACGCGGACGCGGCGTTCAACTTCTTCGAGGCCGATGGAGCAGCCCGTCTCGCAGCTGCACTGAGGTCGTTTGCTGGCGGCCGAATCGTCGTCGCCGTTACGTCGCTCCCCTACAAGTGTCCGGCCGCACCGTACGAGGCAGCGCTACTCATCGAGGACCAGCTTCGGCGGCGTGGACTACGGGCGCAGTCCGAAGTGCTGGTCTTCACGCCCGAGCCGCAGCCGATGCCGGTCGCTGGCCCTGCGATGGGCGCCGCTGTCTCGCAGCTCCTGGCCCAGCGCGGCATCGTGCTCAACACCACACGGGCGCTCGCGTCGATCGATGACGGTGCGCACGAGCTCGTCTTCACTGACAGAGCGCGCGAGCGTTTCGACCTGCTCGCGGCGATACCACCTCACCACGCGCCGGAGGTCGTCCGACGCTCAGCGCTTGCGGCCGAGTCAGGCTGGATCCCTGTCGACCCGGCCACGCTTCGGACGCGCTATGACGACGTGTACGCGATCGGCGATGTCGCTTCGATCACGCTCGGCAATGGCAAGCCGCTGCCGAAGGCCGGTGTGTTCGCACACGCCGAGGCGCGTGTCGTCGCGCGAGAGATCGCCGCTTCCTTCGGCGGCCCCGCCGCGCCGGCGTTCGATGGCAAGGGCTACTGCTGGGTCGAGCTCGGCGGCGGTCGTGCCGCGTTCGCGGATGGCGACTTCTACGCATCACCCGCGCCAGCCGTGCTGCTGCGCAAGCCAGGCCGGCTCTGGCACCTCGGCAAAGTGCTCTTCGAGCGCTCATGGCTCGGGACGGGCCCCGAGCGCGCGCTCGCGGGCGCGGCCCTGCGGGTCGGTGCGCGCCTGACCGGCGTGAAGACTGCGGTGTGAGGCACAACGTTCATGAACTGCTCAGCACAAAGGGCGACCGAATTGGGTAGGACTAGCAGGAGGAACCGATGATGATGGGTTATGGCTTTGGCTTCGGCGGCATCTTGATGCTCGCGTTCTGGGTGTTCGTGATCGCCGGGATCGTGTGGCTGGCCCTCACGCTGTCCCGGTCGCAAGGGTCGCAAGCGCCTCTCGGTGACACCAGGAGCAGCGCGCTGCGCATCCTCGAAGAGCGTCTGGCACGTGGTGAGATCGATGCGGAGGACTTCAAGACGCGGCGCGCGCTGATCGACGGCACCTCGAAGTGAACGCGCAGCGCATCGCGGGCATGACTGCGCTGATCGCTGGCGCGATTGTCGTGATCGGCATGCTCGCGCAAGCGGTCGTCGGTCCAACGGCGTTCGGGAACACGGGCGGGTGGCCGATGGGCCCGGGAATGATGGGCGGAGGCCAGATGGGACCCGGCATGATGGGCTTCGGCACCTCAGGTCCTGCCTTGAGCGCGATCCCCAACGCCCCGGAGGTCCGCGTGCAGTCGGCGAACTTCAGCTTCACCCCGAACGAGGTGCATCTGCCGAAGAACGCCGACGTGAATCTCACGTTCACGAATCCAGCCGGCACCGCCGTCGTCCATGACTTCACCGTGCCCGCCCTCGGCATCCACATCGTCGCCAATCCGGGCGAAACAAAGACGGTGGGGCTGCGGAGCCTCGCCGCAGGACGCTATGACGCCCTCTGTAGCGTGCCAGGCCACGCGGATTCGGGAATGCGGGCGATCGTGGTCGTCGAGTAGAAGCCGGCGCGAGCCAACCCAAATCCAGGTCTCGCCGCAGTCCTCGCCCCGCCACGCCTCGCGGCCTTTCGCCACGCCTCTACCTCGCGTCCGCGCTCAATATTGAGAACGGTGGCCGATTGTTACCGCGTCGCTGGTCGCGGAGAGGATTGCGAAAACGCGGGGGTCAAGCACGCGGAAGTGGTAACAGCTCGGCTCGTTCGCGACGAGCGCGGGTGGCTCCGGCTGGCGGGTTAGGAAGAGCGAAGATCGGCGGCCGGACCGGGGTCGACAGGGCGACCACCCGCATACCGCGCGCGCTCGACTTCAGCGCGCTGTCAGTCTGATCGGCAGCGACGTGCGAGTGGCCGAAAAGCCTGGTGAGGAACCCAGGCCCGCGTTGGTGGTCACGACTCTGCTGGCGGTCGTGATCGTGATCGTGCAACGTCAGCGCTCATGCGGTCACTTCAGCGGCCCGTCCGCTGGACCCCGGCCGCGATCGGGCACCTAGCTCGCTGCCCCGTACAAGTCAACGCATTCCTCGCCTTCCCATGCCTCGCGCGCCTCGCGGACGATGAAGTACGTCATGCCGATGGCCGCGACGGGATCGACCCACGACCAGTCGAAGAGCGCGTTGAGGCCGATGCCGACGAGCACGATGATCGAGATCCACCAACAGGCCGTGGTCTGGAACGAATCCGCTTCCAGCGCACGGCTGCCAAGGGCCCTCGCCGTGATCCGCTTCGCGCGCGCCAGCCACCACATCACGCCGATCGAGGTCGCGGTGACGGCCATGCCCACGATGCTCACCTCTGGCCGCTCCTGCTGCCACAGTGATAGCGCCGCTTTCACGACGACGAAGGCCGCCAGCAGGAAGAGCGAGAGGGCCACGAGCTTGAGCGCGCGGCGCTCAAGCGCCTCGATCCGCTCGTGATCGCCGCCGCTGCCTTCGGCACGCAGGCGCCAGACCAGGATGATGCCCGAGGCGCTCTCCACGAAGCTGTCGATGCCGAAGCCGAGAAGGGCGACGCTGCCTGCCGCCGCCGCAGCCGCAATCGCTACCACGCCCTCAACGACGTTCCAGCCGACCGTGAAGTACTCGAGGCGCAGCGCGTGGCCAAGTAGGTCGCGCCGCACCGGCGCGGTCGCGGCAGCGACCTCCGTCACGGGTGCGCCGCTTCCTCGAGGGGTTGCCGATCCTCGGCCTCGAGTTGGAAGGTCGAGTGCTCGACATCGAACTGGCTGGAAAGGCACCGGCAGAGGTGATCGAGTATCGCGGGCCCGCTCGCGCCTTTGTCGATCACCACGTGCGCCGAGACGACGTTCATCCCGCTGGTGATCGTCCAGGCGTGGAGGTCATGCACCTCACGCACGCCCGGCGCCTCCAGGATGTGCTCGCGGACGTGGTCCATGTTCACATCCTTCGGCGTCGCTTCCAGCAACACGTCGACGGCGTCCTTCAAGAGCGACCAGGTGCGCGGCAGGATCAGGAGGCCGATCAGGACAGAAGCGATCGCGTCCGCCGCGCGCATGCCGGTGAACATGATCACCAGCGCCGCGACGAGCACGGCCGCCGAACCGAGCGCGTCGCCCAGCACCTCCAGGTAGGCACCGCGCATGTTCAGGCTGTCTTGCTGAGCTCCATGCAGCAGCCTCGCCGAGATCAGGTTGGCGGCCAGACCCACGACCGCGACCGTTAGCATCGGTCCGGTCGCGATCTCGGGCTCGCTCGACAGCCGCCGCCACGCCTCGATGAGTACGTAGCTCGCGATCGCGAACAGCAGGACCGCGTTGAGCACGGCGGCGAGGATCTCGAAGCGGTAGAAGCCGAAGGTGCGCTTGCCGGTCGCGGGACGCGATGCGAGCTGGATGGCCCCGAGGGCGAGCGCGGTACCGGCGACATCGGCGAAGACGTGCCCGGCGTCGGCCAGCAGCGCCAAGCTGTTCGAGAGCAGACCGACCACCAGCTCGGCGATGAAGATCGTGGCGCTGATCGCGAACACAACCATCAGGCGCCCGCGGTTCGCGCCCGTGGGACTCTGCTGGTGCGTCATCAGCCCGTGCGGCGCTCCCGCTGCGGCACGGCCTCCCGGACATGGCGAAGGCCATCGGCGAGCACGTGACGGATGTGGGTGTCCGCGAGGCGGTAGTACACGATTCGACCGACCTTGCGCCGCGTCACCACCCGGCGGTCCCGC
>JBGQFO010000042.1:0-14098 GCA_041496945.1 Candidatus Limnocylindria bacterium
CCGGGACACCGGCGGGCGTCTTCGGCCAGCTGCCGCTCCCGTGGACGCTCGCGAAGGACGCGCAGCCCAACCGCCCTACGGCGGCGGATCCGAACCTGAGCGGTGAGCTCTCGCTCCTGGAGGTCCCCAACATCGCGGGGAACACCTACGGGCTCACCGTGAACACCGTCGTCTCCACGATCCGCGACGACCTCGCGATGCTCGCACCGGCCGGGCAGCCGGCGACGGCGCGCCGCGTGCTCACGCTCGTCTCGCACCCCGGGACCATCGAGGCGACCGAGCGCGGTGCGATCGAGGCTCTGTTCCGCGCCTTCGTGCCCTTCCGGTACGACGCGGATGCCGGCCCGCTCCGGTTCGTGACGCTCGCGCAGCTGGCGCAGGCCCTGAAATAGACGAGACCCGGCCACACGGCCGGGTCTCGAAGGCGTTCACGTCGGTTTCGCCTACGCCGTCGTCTTGCCCTCCGCCGGGGTGGCCGCCGCGATCGCGAGCGGGGTGACGCTGTCGGGCTTCTCTTCCCATTCGGCGGTCGTCTTCGGCAGCACCACGGGATGGCGTTCGAACGGCTTCGCCGCTTCCGGATTTGCGAGGTCGGCCATGTCGAAGATCTCCTCGAGCTCGGTGCCGATGAGCTCGCCCTTCTGCATGAGCCCACCGGCGATGGCGTGGACCGCGTACTCCTTCTCGCGCATGAGCCTCTTGGTCTCCTCGAACAGCTCGTCCAGGAGCCGGTCCGCGAGACGCAGGACCGGGCCCGGCGGCGTCATCGAGCCGCTCCCACCCATCGTCAGCAGCGTCGGCCCCATGCCCAGACTCCCGATGTAGCCCATCGCGAGGTATGTCGCGGTCTGCAGGTCCGACCCGGCGCCGGACATACGGGTGTGGAGGATGACCTCCTCGACCGCGCGGGACCCGAGCGAGACCATGATGTCGGTCTCGATCTCGCGCGCGTGACGCGTGTATCGCTCCTCACGCGCCGAGCGCTGCACGACGCCGAGCGCGTCGCCCATGCGGATGATCGAAGCCTTCTGCAGCCGGTTCTCCTGCTGCAGGTAGCGGGCCGCCACGGCGTGGCCGGCCTCGTGGTAGGCGATGGCCCGTTTGTCCGCGGCGGACATCGTCTGGATCGGCTGCTTGATGCCGAGCTGCCGCGAGTCGCGGGCGACGAGCCAGTCGCGGTAGGTCAGGTGATCGCGTCCTTCGTCCGACGCGACGACCAGCGCCTCGTTGATGATCGTCTTGATCTCGATGGGCGTCCATCCGATGGAGTCCGACACCATCATGTCGATCGGGATGTTCGGCTCGTGCGACTTCTGGCCGAGGTAGAACTGGATGATGTCCTTGCGCCCGTCGCCGTCCGGCGAGTAGATGTTGAGACGCCGGTCGAGACGGCCGGGCCGCACCAGCGCCGGATCGAGCACGTCGGGACGGTTCGTCGCGCCGATCACGAACACGAGCGGCTTCGCGGGGACCGGTCCCCGCACGAGCCCGAGCCAACGGCCGATCTTCCGGCTCATCCGGTCCTCGACGTGCTGGCCGAGCGAGTCCATCTGATTGAGCATCGTGTTCAGGGCGAGGCTTCGGCCGCCCATCATGCCCATCGGACCCATCATCGCCTGGTTCCCGCCCATGCCACCGCGCGAGAGACCGATGGCATCGAGCTCGTCGAGGAACATGATGCAGACGCCCGGGCTGCCGGGCGGCGCGTACTTTCGCGCGAGCGACCGCGCCTTGCGGAACAGCGAGATGACCATGAACACGTCCATGCCCATGAACATGCCGGTGATGCTCGAGGCGTCCACGTAGACGAACGGCAACCCGGCCTCGGCGGCGACGACGCCGGCGAGGAACGTCTTCCCGGTGCCGGGTGGGCCGGCCAGGAGCATGCCCTTCGGCATCTCGCCACCGGCCTTCTGGAACCGCTCGACGCCCTTGAGGATCCGCACCAGGCTCTTCGCGTGCTCGAGGAGGTCCGGCTGACCGCGGTAGTTGTTGAACGACAGCCCGATCTGCGCGTCGTTCGGGGTCACGGTGTAGGTGCGTGGCCGCGACATGAACCACATCAGCGCGCCGAACTGCACGATCATCGCGAACGCGTAGAAGAGGAGCGTGACCAGGAGCTGCGGCGCCTGCTGGATGAGGCCCAGGAGCCCGTCGAAGATCCCCCGGAACGTGAAGAAGAAGACGGCGAGCCCGAGGATGATCGCCAGGATCATCAGCCGCCGCAGGTTGTGCTCGAGGACGAACGCGGTCGTCATCAGGAACGACTGCGTCGGCGTGGGCGCGACCCGCGCTGGGATCACCGGCTGTACGGTCGTCGTCTCTTGCATCAGTTCACACCCACGATCTGGCCACTTTCGACATCGAGCACAACACCCACGATGGCATCACTCCCTTGCATGTCCTTGCCGGACACGATGTAGCCGGCCAGGACACGACCTGCTTTCGAGGTCGCGCCGACGAACTTCACGGTACGGATGTCGGCCATGGGCGCGCCCAACGGGCCGGTCAGGGCATCCCGCAGGCTGGTCAAGGTCCCATTGTCCAACAGCCGTGCCAGGGCCTTCGCGTCATTGTTGACCAGCGCCGTCGCGACCTCGGCGGTCGTCCCCGGCTCGTCGACGCGGTCGAGGCTGGGGTACGGATTGGCGCGACCCCCGGTGTCGGTGATCCGCTGCAGGACGACACCGGACACGAGGCCACCCATGAAGAGCGCCAGGACGAGGGCGGCCCGGGCCTCGTTCACTTCGTGCTGACGACCTTCCCGCCGAGCAGCGTGAGCGCGAGGGAGAAGAGCTGCTGCGAGCCGTCGTTGGCGCGCACCTCGACGGCGTAGATCTGCACGCTGAAGCCGCCCGCCGATCCGCCGCCCAGGTAGGTCAGCGACAGCGGCTTCGACGCCTGCTTGCTCTGCTGCGCGGCCTGGGCCGCGAGGGCCTGGGAGACGACGTCCTGCTGCGGGCGGAGCGAATTGAGGCTGTCGGCCTCACGCTGGAGCAGCGCCACCATGTAATTCCGCGAAGAGGGCGGCTCGCCCGACGCGGCGAACCAGCCCTGCTCGCTGGCGACCGTCGACACGGAGATGCTGAGCATGTAGCCGACGACCATTCCGACGACCACCATGCCGACGGCCATGCGGACAGTGCCGGGGATGAACCCGAACAGCTTTCCCACGTACAGAAGTCTACTTGTCGATCCGGTCAAAAAGGTTCATCCGGCCCGCCTCAGCACGTCCATCGCGAACCCCAGCAGCCCCGAGAGCTCCCGGACCCAGAAGTCGACGCCCTGCTGGCGCGCCCCGGGTCCGAGCGCCGCGGCGTGCGACAGGAGCCGGGTGAGCTGCAGGTGCGTGGATCCGGGGCGCGGCGCCGCGAGCGCGCGCTCGGCCTCGCTCACCGGCTCGAAGCGATCGCCCTCGTCGTGCAGCCAGTAGACGGGCACGCGCAGCGCCTCCCAACGCGTCGACGGCGACAGCGCGGCGAAGGTGTCGCGCAGGCCCGGCGAGAGCCGCTGGAATCCCGCCACGGCGCGCTCGTAATCGGTCGCCGCGAGCACCGACCACAGCGCGCGCGCCTCATCGCCGAGATCGGCTGGCGCATCCGGCTCGAGCCGACCGCCGGAAGCCCGGATCGCGGCGACGACGCGCTCGCGATCGCGCGGGTCGGCGATCGCCTGCGCCGCGCCGACCGGGAGCCGCAGGCGCGCCTCGGCATCGGGGACCCACGGCTCGGGCCGGCCGCCGCGCACCTGCACGCCGGTCACCACCGAGGCGAGGTAGGTCGGGATGTCGAAGAAGGCGCCGAGCGCGCCGAGGTAGCGCGCCCGGCCGAGGCTCGCGCCCGTCATCTCCGCGGCGGCGAGCATGATCCCGCCGCCGACCGAGAACCCGAATGCCCCGACACGATCGGGATCCACGTCCGGCCGGCGAAGGAGCGCGGCGAAGGCCGCGTCGACGCGCGCCGGCGCGGCGCGCTCGAGCCGGCCGTCCTTCAAGAACGAGAACTCGGGGAGCATCACCAGGTAGCCGGCGCGCGCCAGCGCCTCGGAGATGCGCCGCGTCTCGGGGTCGTCGTTGCCGAGCTGCGACGCCCCGTTCACCACGAGCATCCCGGGATGGCGATCGCCGAGGCCCGGCACCCACCAGGTGACGCGCGTGCCCTCGCCGTCCAGAGCGACGGTCTCGTCGGACACGCGCGGGGCGGGGGTGATCAGCGCGGCGGCGTTGTCCCCCGTGAGCGCGGACGAATAGACGTCGAGGACGACGACGCCGCCGCGCGCGAGGGGGCCGAGAACGAGTGGCCACCAGACGATCGCGGCGACCAGGACCTGCGCCGCGACGAGCGCGCTAAGCCGCCGCCGCCGCCCGATGCCGGACCCGATCTTCGAGCTCCTGCCACAGCGAGACGATCTGGCTGGCATTGAAGATCGACGAGTACGTGCCGGAGACGATCCCGACGAGCAGCGCGAGCGCGAAGTTGCGCATCGAGAAGCCGCCGAAGAGGAAGAGCGCGAGCAGGGTGAACACCACCGTGAGCGAGGTGATGACCGACCGCGCGAGCGTCTGCATGATCGAGTAGTTGATCACCGGGTTCAGCGCCTCGCCCGGGTTGAGCCGCAGGTTCTCGCGGATCCGGTCGAAGACGACGATGGTGTCGTGCACCGAGAAGCCGATGATGGTCAGCACCGCGGTGACGAAGAGGCTGTCGATCTCCACGTTGAAGAAGAACCCGAGCATCGCGAAGAAACCGAGCACGACCGCCGCGTCGTGCAACAGGGCGATGATCGCGGCGATCCCGTACCGGAACGCGGCCCACCCGAAGTTCCGGAAGGCGAAGGCGATGAGGAAGACGATGAGGAACGACGCGAGCGTGATCGAGCGCACCGCGTTCTGGATCAGCTCACCACTGAACGAGGGGCTCACGACGGACGACGACACGTCCTTCACGCTCGAGCCGTACTTCTCCTGCAGCGCCTTCTGGGTCGCGGTGATCTCGTCCGGCTTCATCTCGAACGTGCGGATCTCGATGCGGCCGCCCTCCGCCCCCTGAACGATCGCCTCGCCGCGTCCCAGGCCGGCCATGAGGCTCGTGACCTCGCTGACCGGCGGCGGTGAGTCGAAGCGGATGTCGAGGAGGGTGCCTCCCTTGAACTCGATCCCGGGCTTCAGACCGCCGAGCAGGAGAAATATCAGACCGGGCACTATGAGCAACCCTGAGATCGCGAAGTACAGCCACTTGCGCTCGACGACGTGCAGCATCAGGTCACCGCCGGGGCCGGACGCACGTCACGCCCCTCAGGCGCGCGCTCCTCGACGCCATAGAAGCGTCGCTGCCGCAGCGCGGTGATCTCGATCGCGCCGTGGAGGAGCATCTGCGTGACGACGACGGCGGTGAAGAAGGAGACCGCGACGCCGACCGCCAGGGTGAGGGCGAAGCCCTTCACCGTGCCGGTGCCGAACCAGAAGAGGATCCCCGCGGTGAGGATCGTCGCGAGGTTGGAGTAGAAGATCGACGGGAACGCCCGGCGGCGTCCCTCCTCCACCGCGTTACGGAGTGACTTCCCGGAACGCAGCTCCTCTTTGAGCCGCTCGAACGTCAGGACATTGGCGTCGACGGCCATACCGATGGAGAGGATGAAGCCGGCGACGCCGGCAAGGGTCAGCGTGACCGGGATCAACCGGAAGAGTGCGTACGTGAGCGCCGTGTAATACAGGAGCGCGATCACCGCGATCACGCCCGGCAGCCGGTAGTACGCGACCATGAAGAACGCGACGAGCAGCAGCCCGATGGCGCCGGCGATGAGGCTTCGGCGCACCGACTCCTGGCCCAGCGTCGGCTCGACCCGCGAGGACTCGATGACCTCGAGCGGGACCGGCAGCGCGCCGGAGTTCAGGAGCAGGGAGAGCTCCTTCGCCGATTGCGTGGTGAAGCTTCCCTCGATGATGCCGCGGCCATCGGTGAAGATCGCGTTGATCGTCGGCGCCGAGATCTCCTTGCCGTCGAGGCTGATCTGCACCGGCTGCTGGTAGAAGTCCTTCGACAGCTGGACCCACCGCGCGTCATCGCCGTTGGTGAACTCGAAGTTGATGACCGGCTTCGTGCCGTTCTGGAAGGTCACGAAGGTCGGCTTCAGGTTCGCGCCGGTCAGTGGCGGCACCAGCGACTTGTACGCGCCGGCCTTGTCCTTGTCCGGGACCTTGATCTCGAGGAACGCGGTGCGCGTCGCGACGTCGTTCGCCTGCTGCAGGTCATCGATGCCCGGCAGCTCGAGCAGGATCTTGTCGTCGCCCAGGCCCTGGATCACCGGCTCCGACACCCCAAGGCTGTTGACGCGCCGCTCGATGATGCGGATGGCCTGCCTCTGGAGCTCCGACTGAGGCGTCGTGACGCCCGCCGGGAGCTTCTCGGTCTGGAGGCGCAGGACGAGCTGGGTGCCGCCCTGGAGGTCGAGGCCCAGGTGGGTCTTGATCTCCTGGTTCACGGAGAGGTCGCCGATCTTCAGACAGATCCCGGGGCAGTTGAAGGGGAACGAGAACTGATGCTTCGGGATATCCACGAAGATCGCGAGCACGGCGATGATGGCGATGAGCCACGGACCCAGGCGTCCCAATGAAGAAGCTTTCCCCTCCGAGCGTGAAAACGAGCGCACCGGTCGAACGGGCGCTCGATGAAATCAAACGGGCGCTCGATGAAATCAAAGTATAGGTCGGCAGCGGGGCTTAGCTGCCGCCCTTCATCCGCTCCCGTGCTTCGCGCATCTCACGGTCGAACGCCGACTCGCCCTCCGGCCCGCTCGAGACCGCCGCGGGCTGCGGTGGGGCGACGGCGGGCTGCGCCGGCGCCGCCTTCGGCGCCGTCGCGGCGTCGAGGAGCTTGTCCGCGTTGAGGAACTCGCTCCGCAGCTCATCGGAGGTGCGCCGCAGATCGCCGACCACACGTCCCATGTCGCGCATGACCTGCGGGAGTCGCTCGGGCCCGAGCACGAGCAGCGCCAGCAGGGCGACGAGCAGGAGCTCCTCGGGACCGATGCCCAGCATCAGCGGCGCTCCAACACAGTCGCGCGCGCGGTGTTGGCCGCGGCGCGCAGCGCGCGTGCGGCGTCGCTTGCGGCGCGTTCGAAGTCCGGCCCGCTGGACGCGAAGATCACCGAGCGCGAGGCAGCTGGCAGGACCCCGGCGCCGCTGCGGTCGAGACCGGCGCGGATCGCCGTCGCGACGTCTCCCCCCTGCGCCCCGACCCCGGGCATGAGGAACAGCCGATCCGGCGCCAGCTCGCGCAGGCGACGTGCCTCCTCCGGATAGGTCGCGCCGACCACGAACCCGCAGCGCTCCGCCGGGAACGCCCCGACGCACTCGGACACGACGCGCTCATAGAGCGGGCGGCCATCGATCACGAGGTCCTGCAGATCCCGCGCGCCCGGGTTGCTGGTGCGGGCGAGGACCAGCGCGTAGCGATCGGCGCGCGCGAACGGAGCGATCGAGTCCATGCCCACATACGGCGCGACCGTCGCCGCATCGGCGTGGAACGCGTCGAACAGCGCGTCCGCATACGCCTCGGAGGTGTTCGGGACGTCGCCTCGCTTCGCGTCGAGGATCACCGGGATGTCGTCGGGGATCGCCTGCAGCGTGAGACCGAGCACGTCGAACGCCGCGGCGCCGTACCGCTCGTAGAAGGCGAGATTCGGCTTGTAGGCGCAGGCGAAGTCCGACGTCGCGTGAACGATGCGCCGAAGGAAGCGGAGTGCGGCCTGGGGCCCACGGCCAAGACCATCGGGTATGCGATCCGGCTCGGGATCGAGACCGATGCAGATGATGCTGTCCCGGGCTCGCGACGAGGCTGCGAGCTTTTCGAGGAACGTCATCCGGGGCCGTATCATACGGTCGCTTCCACAGTTCGAAGGAGGGATCCCATGCGCATCAGCCTACGCGGCCCATTGGGGTGGGCGTTGGCCGCGGGTCTGGTGATCGCCGCGTGCGGTGGCACCGGCAGCACGACCCCGACGACAGCCCCGACGGCCGCCGCGACCGCGGCAGCCAGCACCGGTCCCCGCATCGGCTCGTTCGACCGGCCCGTCGTCCTCGCGTTCACGCCGTCGCAGGAAGCGGCGACCATCTCCACCAACGGCGCTGCCATCAAGTCGGCGCTCGAGAAGGCGACCGGCCTCGCGTGGAAGGTCACCGCGATGTCCAGCTACGCCGCACAGGTCGAGGCCATGGGCTCGGGCAGCGTCGACGTCGGATTCTTCGCGCCGCTGCAGATGACCCTGGTGATCGGCAAGGGCTACGGCACCCCGATCCTGGGCGCCCTCCGGAAGGACGACACCGGCGCGCTCGCCACGACCTACAAGTCGCAGATCCTCGTCCGCGTGGACAGCGGCATCAACGACATCGCGGGTCTCAAGGGTAAGAAGTTCGCCTTCGTCGATCCGCTCTCCGCGTCCGGGTACGTCTACCCGACGCTCGCCATCAAGAACAAGACCGGCCAGGCGCCGAACACGTTCTTCTCCGCGACCACGTTCGCGGGCAGCCACCCGAACGCGGCGCTCGCGGTCTACAACAAGCAGGTCGACGGCGCGGCGATGTTCATCGACGCGCGTGACTCGCTCGTCGCCGCGAACCCGGACATCAAGACCGCGACAAAGGTCATCGACACGGCCGGCCCCATTCCGAATGACGGCGTGGCGCTCCGGAAGGGCTTCCCGGACGATCTCGGCAAGACCGTGAAGCAGGCGCTCATCGACTACTCCAAGGACGCGGGCGGCGCGAAGGTCCTGTCCGCGCTCTTCGCGTGGGACGGCGTCCAGGAGATCACGGCCTCGTTCTACGACGCGATCAAGGAGGCCGCGGCCCTCGCCGGCGTCGACGTCGAAGGTCTCGCCAAGAACACACCGCGACCGGCTGCGACCCCGGCTCCCTCACCGACCAAATAGCAGAGACGCCTCGAACCAAGAGAGAGCCGCCGGGAGACCGGCGGCTCTCTTCTTTTCCATACACTCGCCGCCGTGCCGCCGATCCTCCAGCTCAAAGGGATCACCAAGACCTATCCGAGCGGCACACGCGCCCTGGGCGGCATCTCCCTCGACATCCAGCGTGGCGAGTTCGTCGTCCTCATCGGGCTCTCCGGGTCGGGCAAATCGACCCTCCTGCGCTGCATCAATCGCCTCGTGGATCCCACGACCGGGAGCGTCCTGTTCGACGGTGTCGACGTGACGCGCGCTCGCGGCGCGGAGCTGCGGCGCATCCGCCGGCGGATCGGCATGATCTTCCAGCAGTTCAACCTGGTCCGGCGCGCGTCGGTGTTCGGGAACGTGCTGGCCGGACGCCTCGGCTCCCGGCCACTGTGGCGGACGATCGCGCTCCGCCCGACACGCGAGGACGTCACCCTCGCCTTCGAGAACCTCGAACGGGTTGGCATCGTCGATAAGGCGTACGCGCGGGCCGACGCGCTCTCGGGCGGTCAACAGCAGCGCGTCGGGATCGCGCGTGCGCTGATGCAGCGCCCGGACCTGATGCTCGCGGACGAGCCGGTCGCGAGCCTCGACCCGGCCACGAGCCACTCGGTCATGAAGTACCTCGAGGAGATCAACAAGAAGGACGGGATCACCGTCATCTGTTCGCTGCACTTCCTGTCGCTGGCGCGGCGCTACGGCACCCGCGTCGTCGCGCTGAAGGACGGCAAGGTCGCCTTCGACGGGAAGCCCGCCGAGATCGACGAGCGGCGCTTCAAGGAGATCTACGGCCAGGACGCGGTCGAGGTCGAGATCGGACCGGAGCGCTCCGAGCCGCAACCGATGAGCGCGACGGAGGCGGCGCTGCGCGCGGAGCTCACCGACAGCGAGGGCGGCCGGCGCTACTGATGGCCGAGTACTTCATCGCCCGGGGCCTGCCCGTGCCGAGGGAGCTGAGCCAGAACCCGCTCACGCAGTGGCGCCGGCTCCTGGTCGTCGCCTCGGCGATCGCGGTCGTGTTCATCGGTCTGCGGATCACGGACATCGACCTCTCGCACTCGAACCCCGACTTCGCGGCGCGGGTCATCGGAAAGCTCTTCCAGTGGGACACGAGCATCCTCACGCCGCAGAACGAGTTCGAGACCTGGTGGGATACCGCCGAGGGACTGATGGTGATCACGATCTTCCTTGGGATCATCGCGACCGCGTTCGCCATCGTGATCGCCCTTCCGCTCTCGTTCCTCGGGGCGCGGAACATCATGACGGGCAACCCCGTGACGGCGGCGATCTACGTCGCGGTGCGCGTGATCTTCACCGTGATCCGCTCCATCGACGTCCTCATCCTGGTCATCATCTGCGCGATCCTGCTCGGGATCGGGAACGCCGCGGGCGTGATCGCCCTCGCCTTCCACAACATCGGCGTACTGGGAAAGCTCTACTCGGAGGCGATCGAGGGCATCGACCCCGGACCGATCGAGGCCATCACCGCCACGGGGGCGAATCGCTTCCAGGTCATCTGGACCGCGGTCATACCGCAGATCGTCAACCCGTACATCTCGTTCACCGTGTACCGGCTCGATGCGAACGTCCGGCTCGCGCCGATCCTGGGGCTGGTGGGCGGCGGCGGCATCGGTCTGCTCCTCTTCCAGAGCATCAACCTGCTCCACTACGGAGCGGCGGGGCTGATCATCTTCATGATCGTGGTGACGGTCGCCGCGATGGACTTCGGCTCGGCTCAGCTCAGAAAGCGGTTGGTGTAGGACTCAGGCGATCGCTCGCCGCGACCGGGTCGCTCCGATCTCGGATCGCTCACCTTCCCCACGACGGCCGGCTTTCGCCATCGATGCCCTCGCCGCGCGTGAGCTTCACCGGCGCCTTCGGTGACCCGCCCAGGAGCGCCGACCCGAGATCCATCGCGTAGAGGTCGATCACGCCACCGCCCTCGCGCAGGAATGCGACCGAGCCCCCGTCCGGCGAGAACACGCCGTTCCAGCTCTTCCCGTCGGCGGTGAGCGCGACGTCCCGGCCGGTCTTCACCTCGACCGCGTGTACGTCGTTGCCTCCGGTCGGGTGCCGCAGGGTGTAGGCGATCCAGAGGCCATCCGGTGAATACGACGGGCGGTAGTACTCGCCCTCCGAGGTGATCTTCTGCGGATCGGCGCGTGTGCCGTCGGCCGCCACGAGCAGGATGCGCGGCGCGCCGAGCGTGTACGACGTGACGGCGATCGTCTTCCCATCTGGCGACCAGGCCGGGTCGGCCAGATTCGATCCCTGCGACAGGAGCGCCTGGAGCTTCCCGGACGCCAGGTCGTAGAGCTCGAGATCCGACGCGCCATCGCCCGCATCGGTCACGACCGCGACGCGCTTTCCGTCCGGCGACACCGCGGGGCCGTCGTGCCACGCGACGATGTGGAATCCGGCGGTCGAGCGGACCCGCAGTCCGTTGAGGACGATCGTCTCCGGACCGCCGCCCGCGTCCTTCTTCACGATGTTCGTGTAACGAAGCAGCGCCGGGGTGACCTGTCCGTCGACCTCGCGCTTTCCGTCGATCTGCTCCACCCGCGCGAACAGCAGCGTCTTCCCATCGGCGGAGAGATTCGGCTCGTCGCTGCGTCCTTCCGCCGTCACGCCGACGTACTGGCCGTCGCGCAGGACATACACATCGCCGCGCAGCATGAACGCGATCGTCCCCGCCACACGTGGCGCCGGGACGGCGGACGACGGTCGCGGCGGTGTCGGCGTGAGCGTCCCTGCCGGGACGAGCAGCGGCGCCGCGCGCGCGGCGAGGACGCCGTAGCCGACGAGCAGGGCGAGGGCCACGCCGCCGAAGACGAGCTCGCGCCGCCTCACGCGCCGCTCCGCACAAGGTCGACCACGCGGGCGACCTCGTCGGCTACGTTCGCCCCGTTGTGGATCTCGAGATAGCCGGCCGCGGGCGGCTCGAACTGGCCTGCGCGCATGCGCTCGTACACGCGCAGGTCCGCGTCGGAGTGGTCACCCGCGGCGCGCTCTCGGGCCCGAGCGGCGAGGCGCACCCGAACGTCCGCCTCGTCCGACGACACGAGCACGTGGTGGACCCGCGTGCCGCGGGCGCGCGCCACGTTCTCGGCCGGCGCGCGATATCGCGCGAGCAGATGCGTGGCGTCGAGGACGACGATGTGACGGTCGCCGAGGAGATCGTCGACGAGCGCCTCGGCGATGCCGAAGACCGCCGCGTTCTCGGCGTCCGCGTACGACGGGGCGATGAAGAGCCGGCTTCGCAGATGGTCGGTCGCGACGTGCGCCCCACCCAGGCATCCAGCGAGAAGGCGCGCGCAGTGCGACTTCCCCACCCCGGGCAGCCCCATGAGCATGACCAGGGCAGGCTGTCCCGCCGGCACGGCCGGGGCGCCGAGCTCCAGGCGCAGCTGCGACACGAGCGCCAGGCGGTGCGCGGCGAGCGCGTTCGTCTGCGCGCGCGTCGCCGCGTCGGAGAGGCGGACCGTCCGCTGCCGCGCCGCGCGTGTCACGCCGCGAAGCCCCGGTCGCGGAGCGCGGCCCGCGCCGCGCCCGCCTCGTCGTGCGGGATCTTCTTCTCGCCGACGATGATCGACGCCTCGTGACCCTTGCCCGCGAGCAGCACCGTGTCGCCATCCGACGCGCGGCCGATCGCCTCGCGGATCGCCACATTCCGGTCGTCGATCACCAGGTAGTCCTGGCCGGCGTGCTTCCCCGCGGCGATCGCACCGGCCTCGATCTCGCGCAGGATCCGTTCCGGATCCTCCAGGCGGGGATCCTCCTGGGTGATGACGAAGAGATCCGCGTAGCGCGCCGCGACCTCCGCCAGCCGCGGACGCTTGGCCCGATCTCGCTCGCCGGCGCTGCCGAAGACCGCGATGAGCCTTCCCTTCGTGAGCGGCCGCAGCAGCGACAGGACCTTGTCGAGCGACTCGGGCGTGTGCGCGTAGTCGACGATCACGGTGAAGGGCTGCCCGGCATCGACGCGCTCCATGCGGCCGCGGACCGGCCGGGCCTTCTCGAGGGCGCCCTTCGCCGTGGCGAGCGGGACTCCCGCGGCCAGGCCCGCGGCCGCCGCCGCGAGCGCGTTGTGGACGTTGAAGCGCCCGACGAGCGGGAGCGAGAGCTCCACGACCTCGGAGCCGGCCGCGACGCGGACGCGCGACCCCGCGGCGTCGGCCCCGAGGACCGTCCCCTGCACGTCGGCGTGCGCGTCGATCCCATACGTCAGCACCCGCGCGGGCGCGGCCCGATCCGCGAGGTACCGCCAGTGCGGGTCGTCGGCGTTCACCACAGCCGTCTTGGCCACGCCCTTGTCGGTGCCGGAAGCCAGCATCTCGAACAGGATCGCCTTCGCGTCGAGATAGGCCTGCAGCGTCCCGTGGAAGTCGAGGTGCTCGGGCGTCAGGTTCGTGAACACCGCGATGTCGAACTCGCAGCCGCGCACCTTCCGCAGAGCGAGCGCATGCGAGGTGGCCTCGAGCACGCCCCAGGTCCCGCCGGCCACGAGGAGCTCGGCGAAGAATTCCTGGATCTCCACGGCTTCCTGCGTGCTCTGCCGTGTCTCGTTCTCCCACTCGTGACCGGCGAGCTTGAAGTCGACGGTGGTCGAGAACCCGGTGGGCAGGCCCGCGGCCTCGAGCACGTCGGACACGAGGTGCACCGTGGTCGTCTTGCCGTCGGTGCCGGTGACGCCGACGAGCCTCAGCCTGCGGGTCGGGTGATCGAAGAGCTCCGCCGCGAGATCCGCGAGCGCCGCCCGGGCATCGGGAACGACCGCGACCGGCGCGCGCACGCGTGATCGCTTCTCGGCGACCGCCGCGACCGCCCCGCGCTTCACGGCGTCACCGATGAAGCTGTGGCCGTCGCGATGGAAGCCGCCGATGGCGACGAAGAGCGCTCCGGGTGTGGCCTTGCGCGAGTCGTACACCAACGAGTGGACGTCGAGCTCGGCCGCGCCATCGGGCACGGCGATCCCGCACGCCCCCAGAAGGGCGCCCAGCTTCACCGGCGGACGCGTCCGAGGGCACGGAGCGCGAGGGTATAGGCCGGCTCCGCGACCCGGTACGCCCGGTGCAGGACGGGCGACGGCACGGCGTCGTGCGCGCCGACCCAGCGACGGACCTCGCCGCCGAATCCGCGCTTGAAGAGATAC
>JBGQFO010000043.1:0-13806 GCA_041496945.1 Candidatus Limnocylindria bacterium
CTGCATGCCGATGACGCCGCGGCCGCCGCGGTGCTGCTGGCGGTAGGTGGACAGCGGCATGCGCTTCGCGTAGTTGCGGGTGGAGAGCGTGATGACCACGTCCTCGTCCGCGACCAGCTGCTCGTCGGTGAACTGCCCGGGGAGGTCGTTCACGATCTCGGTCCGGCGCTCGTCACCGAACTTCTCCGCGAGCGCGTCGAGGTCGGCCTTGATGAGACCGAGGATCTTGCGCGGCGACGCCAGGATCGACTCCAGCTCGCCGATCGTCTTGATCGTCGCCTCGTACTCCTCGTCGAGCTTCTCGCGCTCGAGTGCGGACAGACGGCGCAACTGCATGTCGAGGATCGCTTTCGCCTGCACCTCGGAGAGCGCGAATTGCTCACGCATCTTGCCGATGAGCACGGCCTCCTGGCCCTTGTGCGCCCGGATGAGCCTGATGACGGCGTCGAGGTTGGCGTGAGCGATCTTGAAGCCCTCGAGGATGTGGGCGCGCTCCTTTGCCTTCTTCAGGTCGAAGTCGGTCCGCCGCCGGATGACCTCCCGGCGATAGTCGACGTGGTGCTGGAGGACGTCCTTGAGCGAGAGGACCTTCGGCTCCTGGCCGACGAGCGCGAGCATGTTGAGGTTGAACGCCGACTGCATGGCCGTGTGCTTGAAGAGGTTGTTCAGCACCCGATCGAACGAGTCGTCGCGCTTCACCTCGATGACGATGCGCATCCCCTCGCGATCGCTCTCGTCGCGGAGGTCGCTGATGCCGCCGAGACGCTTGTTCTGCACGAGGTCGGCGATCTTCTCGATGAGCGTGGCCTTGTTCACCGCGTACGGCAGCTCGCTCACGATGATCGCCTCGCGGCCGCCCCGCAGCTCCTCCTTGTGGGCCTTCGCGCGCATGACGATGCGCCCGCGGCCGTTGGCGTAGGCGCGGCGGATGCCGTCGACGCGCTCGGTCTTCCCGGTCTCGACGTTCTTCTCCTCCTCGAAGCGGTAGATGAGCCCGCCGCCCGGGAAGTCGGGGCCGAGGATGGTCTCGCAGAGGTCGTCGTTGGTGAGCTCGGGGTCGTCGATCAGGCGTTTCGTCGCAGCGATGACCTCGCGGAGGTTGTGCGGGGGGATGTTCGTGGCCATCCCCACGGCGATGCCCGCCGAGCCGTTGACCAGGAGGTTCGGCAGACGCGCCGGCAGGACGGTCGGCTGGACGTGGCGGTTGTCGTAGTTCGGGATCCAGTCGACGGTCTCCTTCTCGATGTCGGCGAGCACCTCATTGCTGATGGCCGCGAGACGCGCCTCGGTGTAGCGGGAGGCGCCCGGCGGGTCGTCGTCGATGGAGTTGTGGACGAAGATGCCCGCCGCGAGCGCGAAGTTCTGGGTGATGTCGACGGTGAGGTCGTACACGTCGGCCTTCCCGGCGGGCTCGACCTTCGCGACCTTCTGCGTGAGGCTCGCCGGGATCGGGAATGCGCCGGTCCGATGGAGGCGCTCGGGGATCGCGGACCGCGCGAATGGCATCAGCTGGTCCTTCGCCTTGAGCTGCTGCGCCTCGCGGTACGTGCCGTCGCGAAGCATGAAGCGGTGGTCCGGCGTGCAGACGATCTCGGCGCCGGACTCGAGCGTGACCTTCACCACCGCGTCGTCGCGACGCACCAGACGCGGCGCGCGCATCGGCTTGATGCGCACGTTGCGGTGCGAGTCGACGGTGAAGACCTCCGCGCGCAGGCCTCGGTGCGCCATGTCGACGAGCTCCGCGAGCGTCTTCTGCTCACCGCTGTAGAGCTCGACCTTCGTGTCGCCGCTGAAGCAGCCGAAGTTCCCCTGCCCCTGCACCAGCGGATAGCGCGCCGCGAAGTCCTGCGCGAGCCGGACCAACGCGTCGTATATCGGCAGGTCTCCGTGGGGGTGGTACTTCCCCATGACCTCGCCGACGATCGCCGCGCACTTTCGGAAGCCGCGATCGTTCCGCAGGCCCATCTCGTGCATCGCGTAGAGGATCCGTCGCTGCACGGGCTTGAGCCCGTCGCGCACATCAGGCAGGGCGCGCGCGACGATGACGCTCATCGAGTAGTCGAGGTACGCCTTGCGCATCTCGCCCTCGAGCTCGGCGTTGATCACACGGTCGTCACCAGGCTGTCCGATCACGTGCGCAGATGCTCCCTTCGCGCCTGCTGTTCTTCCGCCGCCACCGCGTCGCGCACGCGCGCGAAGGCCTGATCGATGCGCGAGTAGCGCCGCTCGAGCTCGCGCCGCCGCTCCTCGGGCATGACCAGGAAGAGCGCATCGGCCTCCGCGAGCACCGTTCCGTCCGCGAGCGCGACCGCGCCGTGCGTCTCGATGGCGCGGCGGGTGCGCTTGACCACCGTCGCGCTCACGTGCAGCTCCTCCCCCACCGGGACCGGTCGGCGGAAGGCCACGGTGAGCCGGCCGGTGACGCCCCACACGCCCTCGTGGAAGATCGCCCAGCCCATCGTCTCGTCGATGAGCGCCGTGACGATGCCGCCGTGGACGGTGCCGTCGAAGCCGCTGTGCTCCCGACCGGCCGTGAAGGTGGTCCGGGCGTTGTCCCGCCTGACGTCGAAATCCAGGTGAAGACCGTGCGGATTTGCGCGGCCGCAGGCGAAGCACCAGTGGTCGAAGTCGATGCCCATCTCACTCAGGCGTGCCATCTAAATGTCGAGCTCCGCCTTCTGGGCGTTGGCCATGATCCACTTCTTCCGACCCTCGACCTCGCTGCCCATGAGCTCCTCGAAGGCGAGGTCGGCGTGCTCGGCGTCCTCGAGCGTCACGCGCTTGAGCGTGCGCGTGAGCGGATTGAGCGTCGTGTCCCAGAGCTGCTCCGCGTTCATCTCGGCGAGGCCCTTGTAACGAGAGATCGCCGGCTCGCGCCCGCCCTTCCCGTCGTCGGTGCCCTCGTCGGTGTTGAGCGAGGCGCCGTCGCCGTCGGCATCGGTGGCCGCGGCGGCTGCCGCGGCCGCGCGTCGCCGGCCCTTTGACCCGGCCGGCGCCGCCGCGTTCGTGTCGGCGTCGGCCGCCGCCTTGGCCCGGTTGTCGCGCTTCTTCCTCGCCTCGGCCTTGAGCTCTTTGATCGCCTTGTCGCGCTGATTGTCGGAGTACGCCCAGCGCACTTCCTTGCCGAGCTGCAGGCGATAGAGCGGGGGCTGACCGATGAATATCCGACCCTCCTCGACCAGCGGGCGGAAGTGGCGGTACAGGAGCGTCAGCAGGAGCGTACGGATGTGCGCACCGTCAACATCGGCATCGGCCAGGAGGATCGTCTTCCCGTAGCGGAGCTTCTTCGCGTCGAAGTAGTCCCCGATGCCGGTCCCCAGCGCGGTGATGAGCGCGCGGATCTCCTCATTCCCGAGCATCTTGTCGGCGCGCGCCTTCTCCACGTTCAGGATCTTCCCGCGAAGCGGCAGGATCGCCTGGAAGCGGCGGTCCCGGCCGGACTTCGCGTTCCCGCCGGCGGACACGCCCTCCACGAGGATGAGCTCGCACTTCTCGGGATCGCGCTCCGAGCAGTCCGCGAGCTTCCCCGGAAGGGAGAAGCCGTCGAGGGCGCCCTTCCGCAGCACCAGGTCGCGCGCCTTGCGCGCCGCCTCACGCGCACGGAACGCGGTGAGGCACTTGTCGACGATGCGTCGGGCGTCCGGCGGGTTCTCCTCGAGGTATTGCCCGAGAGCGTCGTTCACCGCGGCGGCCACCTGACCGGAGACCTCGGCGTTGCCGAGCCGGGTCTTCGTCTGGCCCTCGAACTGCGGTTCGCGGATCTTCACGCTGATGACCGCGGTGAGGCCCTCGCGCACGTCGTCGGAGGTGAGGTTGGGGTCGGCGTCCTTGAGCTGTCCGTTCTTGCGCGCGTAGGCGTTGATCGTGCGCGTGAGCGCGGTGCGGAAGCCGGTGAGGTGGGCGCCGCCGTCGATGGTGTTGATGTTGTTCGCGAACGTGTAGACCTTCTCCGCGAAGCCGTCGTTGTATTGCAGCGAGACCTCGACGACCGTGCCGTTCTCGTGGGTCTTCTCGACGTAGACGGGCTTGTCGTGCAGGACCTCGTGCGACCGGTTTAGGTGGCGGACGAACGAGACGATGCCGCCGTCGAAGTAGTAGTTCGCCTCGTTGCCGTTGCGCAGGTCGTGGAGCGACAGGAACAGACCCTTGTTCAGATAGGCGGTCTCGCGGAGCCACTGCTCGACGATCGACGCGTCCCACTCGATGACCGGGAACATCGTGGCGTCGGGCTTGAATCGCGTGACCGTGCCGCTGGCCTTGTCGGCACGTTCCTTCCAGGGGACGACCGGCGGCAACGGGAGCTGCGGCTTCGGGATCTGACGCACCGCGCTCGTCGGCTTGCCGCGCTCGTACGACTGCGTCCAGACCTTGCCGTCGCGGTGCACCTCGACGATGAGCTCGGTGGAGAGCGCGTTCACCACGGATACGCCCACGCCGTGGAGGCCGCCCGAGACCTTGTATCCGGTGCCGCCGAATTTGCCGCCGGCGTGCAGGATCGTGTGCACGACCTCGAGGGCCGACTTCCCGGTCTGCTGTTGCTTGTCGGTCGGGATGCCGCGGCCGTTGTCCGCGACGGTGATGTCGTTGTTTGGCTCGACCCAGATATCGATGCGCTCGCAGGTGCCGTTCATCGCCTCATCGATCGAGTTGTCGAGCACCTCGCGGACCAGGTGATGAAGGCCGCGCAGATCGGTGGTGCCGATGTACATGCCGGGGCGGCGGCGCACCGCCTCGAGACCCTCGAGGACCTGGATGTCCTTGGCGCTGTACGACGCCTGCGGCTTCACGCCATTGCCCGCGCTCCGCGCGGTGTTCACATCCTCTTTCTTGACGGCCACGTGCTCTCCCTATGCCTTTCCCGCGCGGATGAACATCTCGTAAAGACGCTCGAAATCCTCATCGTTGTAGAAATCGATCTGGATGCGTCCACCGCGACGGCGCCGGAGGATCTCCACCTTTGTTCCGAGCGCGGCGCGGAGCTCGCTCGTCACCTGCGCCAGATCGGGATCGCCGCGAAGCACGCGTGCCCGCGCACGTCCGCGTCGCGCGGTCGGATGGACCATCTTGCGCACGAGCGCCTCGGCGTCACGCACCGAGAGCTCCCGCGCCAGGATCTCCCCGAGGGCGGTGATTGCATCCGAAAGAGGTAGCGGAAGGAGCGCGCGGAGGTGGCCCTCGCTGATCTTCCCCTCGAGGACGGCGTCCTGGAGGGCCTGCGGCGCACTGAGGGCGCGCAGCATGTTCGCGACGTGGGAGCGGCTCTTCCCCACGCGCTCAGCAAGCTGCTCCTGGGTGAGGTCGTATGTCTCCATGAGCAGCCGGTAGGCGCGCGCGGTCTCGATCGCGTTCAGGTCGGTGCGCTGGAGGTTCTCCACGAGGGCGAGCTCGAGGCGGTCGGAGACGTCCTCGCGAACGACCGCGGGGATCGTGGTCTTCCCGGCCGCGCGTGCCGCGAGCACGCGACGGTGGCCCGCCACCAGCTCGTAGCCGTCTCCCTGTCTCGATACCACTATCGGTTGCAGGACGCCATGCCGGCGGATCGAGGACGCCAGCTCGTCGATCCCGGCAGGGTCGAACTGCGTGCGCGGCTGCTGTCGATTGGGCGCGACCTTTTCAAGGGGGATCTCATTCGTGACCGGGACGGCCGCCGTCGCGGTCGCGCCGGGTTGCGGGCCGAGCAGCACGTCGAGGCCGCGGCCAAGTCCGGTACGAGCCATCAGGCCGACCCGGCGAGCGCGATCGGCTCCCGCATGCGGAGGCGCTGCTCGATCTCGCGGGCAAGATCGGCGTAGGCCTTCGCAGCGCGCGATGATGGGTCGTACAAAGAGATTGGCTTGCCGTAGCTTGGCGCCTCGGCGAGTCGGACCGTCCGCGGGATCCGCGTGCGTGCGACGAGCCTCGGGAAATGCTTCCGCACCTCTTCGATGACCTGCATCGAGAGGCGGTTGCGGCGGTCCTCCATCGTGAGGACGATGGCGAGCACCTCGAGGCGGTCGTTAAGACGCTGGCGGACGGCCTCGATCGTGTCGAGGAGCTGCGCGAGGCCCTCGAGCGCGTAGTACTCGCACTGCACTGGCACGAGGACGCCGTCGCCGGCCGTGAGGGCATTCACCGTCAACAGACCAAGCGAAGGCGGGCAATCGACGATCACGGTGTCGTACAGGGCGGCCACCGCGCGGAGCGCATGGCGAAGGCGAAACTCGCGGCCCATCACTGGGACGAGCTCGACCTCGGCGCCAGCCATGTCCGGACCGGATGGGATCAGGTCAAGGCCCTCCAACTCGGTATGCACCACGGATTCTGTGATCGGCTGCTCCTTGAGCAGGACGGCATGAATCGCGCCGCTCTTCCCCACGCCAAGCCCGCTCGTTGCGTTCGCCTGGGGATCGAGATCGATGATGAGAACACGTTGTCCGCGCGCCACGAGGGCCGCTCCGAGGCTGATTGCGGTGGTCGTCTTCCCCACTCCGCCCTTCTGGTTGCTGATCACCAGAACCCTCAATCCGACCCCCTGTCACACGTGGAACATGCATTCGCGAAACTGGGGAAACCTAGGTACGAAGACCGACCTGTTTCGTGCTCCAGATTCTACCTGAACGGAGGAGCGAGCGCCCGCTCCGACACACTGCAGAACATGCGTTACACCACTTACACTGCTTGGCGAGCGCGTTCATGTCGCAATGCGCTACCGCTTGTGAGAGGAAGCGCGCACACGTGAGAGGGGCTGCCGGATAATCGCGCGTGGGATGAGATCGCGCTGGAGTCCGACCACGAAACGGGTCGTCGTAGCTGCCTTGGTGACCGCCCTGGCGCTCTTCCTGTGGCGCGCCGGCGACATCGTGCAGCCGTTCATCTGGGCCACGATCGTGTCCTACATCCTGCTACCACTAGTGGGTGCGATCGAACGGCGTTTCGCGGTGCCCCGCACCGCCGCGGCGTTCTTCGTGTTCCTCGGCGTCCTCGCAGTCATTTTCGGTGGCGGCCGGCTGGTGCTGCCGCGGCTGGTCGACAATGCGCGTGATCTGGAGAGCAACTGGCCCGTGCTGATCGGGAACGCCGAGCAGACGATCTCGGACACGTTCGACAACCTGGGCCTCGGCGATCTCAACGATGTCGTCATCGGCCCGAATCTGCAGGACCTGGAGCGTCAGCTTGCCGGCATGGCCTCACGGAACGCGCTGCCCTTCGTGGTGGGGGCGGGGCACTTCCTCCTCGAGTTCCTCATCTTCCTGATCGCGACGTTCCTGATGCTGCGCGATGCGCCGCGGCTGCTCTCGTTCATCCAGCGCAACGTGCCACGCGAGCACCGCGCGGACATCCTCCATGTGTTGCAGGACACGAACGTGATGCTCGGCCGGTACATCCGCGGTCAGCTGATCCTCGTGACGCTGATGTCGACCGTGACGACGATCGGCCTGACGATCCTTGGCGTTCCCTACAGCGTGCTGCTGGGCATCACGACCGGTGTGCTTGAGACCATCCCGTTCGTGGGACCGATCACCGCCGGCGCGATCGCGTGCCTTGTCGCGCTCGGCCATCCGAATCCCTTCGGCTGGTCACAGCTCGCGTACGTCGGGGTCGTCGCGGCGATGTACACGGTCCTGCGTCATGCCGAGGACTACCTCGTCATCCCCGCGGTCATCGGGCGCGCCGTGCGGCTCCACCCGGCGATCGTGATCTTCGCCCTCCTGTCGGGGGGCGCGGCATTCGGGCTCCTGGGCATCGTCCTCGCCGTTCCCGTCGCCGCGACGTCGCGTCTGGTGCTGATCTACGTCCGCGCGAAGCTCCGCGACGAGGATCCCTTCGCACCCCTGAGCGAGGAGCTCGCCGCCACGACCGAGTCGACGAGCGGGCCGACCGAGACAGCCGGCGTCCGCTCCGGGGTCCGCGCGTAGGCTTCACCCCCGAGCGCGTAGCAGCCGGGCGCGAATCGCGTTCCGCCCAGGAGGAGGGAAGTCGTGCGGGTGGCGCTGGCCATCGTGGTCCCGCTCGCGGCGGCGCTCCTGCAGGGATCGGTCGTGCCGTTCGTCGCAGTCGGCGGTGCGCGTCCAAATTTGGTCGTCCTCGTGGCGGCGTGCTGGGCGGTGGCCGCGGGCTCCCGCGAGGCCATCTGGTGGGCCTTTCTCGGCGGTATCACCGTCGACCTGCTGTCGGGCGGCCCCCTCGGGGCTGCCGCGCTGAGCGCGCTCGTGCCGGTCGCGGCGCTCGGTCTCACAGATGCACACGGCCGGCCGCGGTCGGTGCTCGGCGCCGCAGTCCTCGTCGGCGTGGCGAGCCTCGCGGCGGGGTTCCTGTACCTCGGGACCCTGGCGGTCGTCGGCGTGACGGTGGGGGACGTTGCGCTCATCGTCGGCGGTGTGGTGTCGGGCGCGGTCTACAACGGCGTCCTCGCGATCGCTACGTATCCGCTCTTCCGGACACTGCGCCGCAGCACCGAGAAGCAGGCATCCTTCTCTGGGCAGGCATGGTGAGACCAGGGGATCGAGCGTTCGTGCGGCGGCGTCGCTTCATCGCGATGGGCCTCGCCGTCGTCGTGGTCTTCACCTCGCTCACCGTGCGCCTGTGGGATCTGCAGGTCACCAACGGCGGCCACTACCGCGCCCTCGCCGAGCAGAACCGCGTGCTGCGCCTTCCGGTCGAAGCGGAGCGGGGGAGCATCACGGATCGCAACGGCTACGCGCTGGCGCGCAACATCCCCGGCTTCGCCGTGACCGTGCTGCCGATCGACCTGCCCCGCGTGCGGCAGGATCAGCTCGCGTCGCAGCTCGGCGCGGTCCTCGGCCGCGATCCGGTGGACATCACGAAGCTCATCGATCAGCAACGCGCGCGTAACCCCTACGAGCCGGTGAAGGTGTCGGGCAAGCCGATCGCTCGGGACCTCGCGCTCCTCCTCGCCGAGCGGCCCGAGCTCTTCCCGGGCGTGAGCGTCCAAGCCGAGTCCATCCGTTCCTACGTCGACGCGGTCCTGTACTCGCCGGTGCTCGGATATGTCGGCGCGATCAGCGAGGAGGAGCTCGCCGATCTGCGTGACCGGGGCTACCTGCCGACCGACATCATCGGCCGCACCGGCCTCGAGCTCGAGTACGAGAAGTTCCTCCGCGGAACGTACGGCTGGCGCGAGATCGAGCGCGACGCGGCGCAGCGCGAGATCAAGACGCTCGCCTACGCGCCGCCGGTCACCGGCAACAGCGTCGCGCTCACCATCGACGACCGGCTCCAGAAGCTCCTCGATGCCGAGCTCCGGAAGGGCGTCGAGTCCGACGCGTTCACGCAGGCCGTCGGCATCGCGATGAATCCGCAGAACGGCGAGATCCTGGCGATGGTGTCCATCCCCGGATACGACAACAACTGGTTCGTGCAGGGCATCACGCCCGAGCAGATGGCGCTCCTCAACGCAGACGACCGGCACCCGTTGGTGAACAAGGCGGTGGGGGAGTTCTATCCGCCTGGCTCCACCTTCAAGATGGTCACCGGCCTGTCCGCGCTCACCGCCGGGACGGCCACGCGCAACACCGTGGTGAACGTGAGCGCGCTCTCGATCACCGTCAGCGGGACGCAGTTCTTCGACTGGCGCGTGCACGGTCCGCTGAGCTTCGTCGACGGCTACGCGCACTCGAGCGACATCTACTTCTACACGCTCGCCGGTGGGTCGCCCATGGGCCCCGGTGTCGTCGGCGTCGGCCCGGACAACATCGCGAAGTACGGGCGGATGCTCGGCTTCGGCGCGAAGACCGGCATCGACCTTCCGGGCGAGGCGTCCGGGATCATGCCCGACCCCGCGTGGAAGCTGGCGACGTTCGATGAGCCATGGTCGATCGGCAACACCTATCACGAGGCGATCGGTCAGGGCTACGTCGCGGTGACGCCGATGCAGCTCCTCGATGCCTACGCCGCGGTGGCGAACGGCGGCACGCTCTACACGCCGCATCTCCTCAAAGAGGTCCGGGACACGAGCGGCAACCTCGTGTACACGCAGGAGCCGATCGTCACGCGAAAGCTCGCGATGAGCCAGGACGACCTCCGCACGATCCGTGAGGGCGCGCGCAAGGTCGTCACGAGCAACCACGCGCCGATGCCGAACGCGAAGCTGCCGATCGCCGGGAAGACCGGGACCGCCGAGTTCGGCGCCTCGAGCGGCAAGGACTCCGCCGGCCGGAACAAGCTCGGCTTCCACAACTGGTTCGTGTCATTCCTGCCGCAGCAGGACAACACCGATCCGACCGCGCAGATCGCGATGGTCGTTTTCACCTTCGACTCGAGCCGGGGCCTCTGCGAGACCTGCCTCAACCCGGCGATCGCGATCAGCCAGCGCGTGTACGAGGCGTATGTGCTGGGAGACAAGAAATGAGCGTGAAGGCGATGACGCTCCCGCGCGCGGCCTCGCCGCTGCACGACCGTCCGCGCGCGCGCCGCCTCGACCAGATCGATCCGCTGCTGCTCATCGCGACGCTCCTGCTCATCGGCTACGGGCTGGTGATGACGTACTCGGTGACGGCGGAATCTCGCACGCTGGTCGGCGACCCGATGCAGTTCGTCGTCCGCGGCTCGCTGTGGGCCGCGATCGGCCTGGTCGTGATGGTGGCGGTCGCAGCTTTCGACTACGCGTGGCTCGGCGCGTTCGCGCCGCTGCTCTACCTCGTGATGCTCGGCCTGCTCGGGATCGTGCTGTTCATCGGTCGCGAATCGCTCGGCGCGCAGCGCACGGTGAACATCGGCGGCCTATCGCTCCAGTTCAGCGAGGTGGCCAAGGTGCTCGCGATCGTCGTGCTCGCGAAGTACTTCGCCGACCGTAGCGGCCGCATCGGCTCGCCCCTCACCATCGCCGGCGGGCTCGCGCTCCTCGGGCCCGCGGTATTCCTTGTCTACCGCCAGCCCGACCTCGGCACGAGCTTGGTGTTCGTGGCGCTGTTCTTCGGCATCGCGTTCATGGCCGGCGCGCGGCTCTGGCAGCTCGTCGGCCTCGCGGCGGTCGGCGGCGCGGCGTTCCCGCTCATCTGGTCGCTGCTCAAGCCGTACCAGCAGGGACGCCTGCTCGCGTTCCTCGACCCGTACTCGGATCCGCAGGGCGCGGGCTGGAACATCATCCAATCGCTCATCGCGGTCGGCTCGGGCGAGGCCACCGGGAAGGGGCTCACCGCGGGAACGCAGTCGCCCCTCGGTTATCTCCCGATCGCCGAGTCGGACTTCGTGTTCGCGGGGCTCGCCGAAGATCTCGGCTTCGTCGGCGCGGTCATCCTCTTCGCGCTGTACGTCGTGCTGCTCGTCGCGGCGCTGCGCATCGGGTTCCGCGCGCGCGACCCGTTCGGCATGCTCCTCTGCGGCGGCGTCGTCGCGATGCTGCTCTTCCAGATCCTGGTGAATGTCGGTATGGCGATCTCGCTCATGCCCGTGACCGGCATCCCGCTTCCGTTCATCTCACATGGCGGCAGCTCACTCGTGTCGATCTGCTTCGCGCTCGGCGTCTTACAGAGCGTTGCCATGCGCCGGGAACCACCCGCGCTCGGCTAGATCGCGAGCAGTGCGGCGCTTGGCGGGAGCGGCCGCGCGTCGTCTGGCACCGCGTAGTACGCGGAGCGGGGGTCGAAGAGAACGTCGCGTCGATCGATGAGCTTCCTGATCTGATCGCGCGCCGAGCGCGCGAAGGCCTGCGTCTCTGCCGGCAGTACCGCGAGCTGGTACTCGTCTTTTTCGATGACTACGCCCGCAGCGTCGATCATCACGTCGAGGAAGAGGTCGACGAACTCCACCAGATCAGGCGCCACACGAATCCCATCCGCGACGTCGACGTAGAAGCGCTTGTCCGCCGCTGGGCCGCTGCACGAGATCGTGAACGGTCGCTTCGGGTGGAAGATCGACACGCCCTCGTACTCCGTCGTCCATCCGCCGAGCGGATTCGACCAGCGCGTGCCTGCGGGACCGTACACGCACGTCCAGTCGTCGATCGGCGGGAGGAGGTATGCCCGACGTGCCTGCCAGATCGACCCGTCGGGGATGCGTTTGTCGATGCGGATCAGCGGGTACATCCGCCTATACTTCGCCCACAAAGGCCGCGAACGGGAGCAGTACGCGGATCCCCTCATCAAGAGAGCCGGCGGCTGGTGCGAGCCGGTGTGCGGGGAGCGCGGAACTCGCCCGGGAGCCGCGAGGGTGAAGTGATCTAACCCTCGCCGGAGTCACGCCCGTTAGCAGCGTGCTCGAGCGGAGAGCGATCGGGGCTGTGGCGCAGTGGGAGCGCATCACACTGGCAGTGTGGGGGTCGCGGGTTCGAATCCCGCCAGCTCCACCGCCTAGTGAGTGCGAGCCGAGGAAGTCGCAACTTCCTTGGGCGCACGAACGACGGCGGTATGGGCGCGAAGCGCCCTTACTAGCGAGGACCGATCACTCTCAAGCGGGGTGGTACCGCGGAAGTCGCCTTCCGTCCCCTTGCCGACGTCGTTCGGCGCGGGGCGGAGGGCTTTTTGTTAGCCCACAGGACAAAGGGCGAAAGGAGGCGAGCGCGATGACCATCGAGAAGCAGCGGACCGAGAAGTACGACCCGGCCACGATCGAGCCGAAGTGGCAGGAGGAGTGGGTGCGCTCCGGCCTCCACGACACGCCCGACGACTCTGAGAAGCCGAACTTCTACTTCCTGACGATGTTCCCGTACCCGTCGGGTGACATCCATGTCGGCCACTGGTACGCGTTCGCGCCACCCGATGCCGCGGCGCGCTACCTGCGGATGACCGGCAAGAACGTCCTGTTCCCGATGGGCTTCGACGCCTTCGGCATCAACGCCGAGAACGCGGCCATCGACCGCAAGATCCATCCGGCGGTCTGGACCGAGAAGAACATGGCCCACATGCGCGAGCAGTTCCGCCGCATGGGGACGGCGATCGACTGGCGCCGCGAGGTGGTCACCTGCTACCCCGAGTACTACCGCTGGAACCAGTGGATGTTCCTGAAGCTGTACGAGAAGGGCCTGGCCTACCGCGGAGAGGCCCCGGTGAACTGGTGCCCGCGGGACGAGACCGTGCTCGCCAACGAGCAGGTCATCGCCGGCCGGTGCGAGCGCTGCGACACGCCGGTCGAGAAGCGGCAGATGACGCAGTGGTTCTACCGGATCACGCGCTATGCCGACCAATTGCTGCGCTACGAGGGCCTGGACTGGCCGGAGCGCGTGCGCGTCCTGCAGACGAACTGGATCGGCCGCTCCGAGGGCGCCGAGATCACCTTCCCGGTCGAGGGTCAGCCGGGGGCGCAGGTCACGTTCTTCACCACGCGGCCCGACACGATCTACGGCGCGACCTTCATGGTGCTCGCGCCGGAGCACGCGCTGGTAGAGCGCATCACCACGCTCGAGCAGCGTGAGAAGGTGCGCGCGTACATCGAGCACGCGCGGAACATGGCCGAGATCGAGCGCACCACCGCCGAGCGCGAGAAGACCGGCGTCTTCACCGGCGCGTACGCCCGGAATGTCTTCAGCGGTGAGCGCATCCCGATCTGGATCGCCGACTACGTCCTCGCGACGTACGGCACCGGCGCGATCATGGCCGTTCCCGCGCACGACGAGCGCGACTTCGCCTTCGCGAAGAAGTTCGGCCTCGAGATCCGCGAGGTCATCTCGGCCGACGGCAAGGAGCACGGCGCGCTCGACGCCGCCTACGTCGGCGACGGCGTGATGGTCCGGAGCGGCGCGTTCAGCGGTAAACAGGCCGCGGACGGGAAGCCCGCGGTGGCCGCCGAGGCCAAGACGCGCGGCATCGGCGGGCCGTCGGTCATCTACCGCTTGCGCGACTGGCTCATCTCGCGTCAGCGGTACTGGGGCAC
>JBGQFO010000044.1:0-13763 GCA_041496945.1 Candidatus Limnocylindria bacterium
CGCTCCTTCGAGCTGTGGACGGGTGTGCCCGCGCCGCTCGAGGTCATGCGCGCCGCCCTTCCGCGGCCGGCATGAGGCTCCTCACTGCCGGTGAGTCCCATGGACTGGGCCTCATCGTGATCATCGATGGCGTCCCGGCGGCCCTGGCGCTCGGCGCGGCCGATATCGACCCCGATCTGTATCGCAGGCAGCTCGGGTACGGCCGAGGCGCGCGCCAGCGCATCGAGCGCGACACCGTCACGATCACCGGCGGCGTCCGCCACGGCCGCACCACCGGCGCACCCATCGCGCTCCAGATCCCGAACCGCGACGCGGCGAACTGGGAGCGCGTAATGAGCGTCACGCCGGTGCCCGACCCGCCCGCGGCGGTGACGCGGCTGCGGCCCGGGCACGCTGATCTCGCCGGCGCGCTGAAGTACGCGCACGAGGACGTGCGCGACGTCATCGAGCGATCGAGCGCGCGCGAGACGGCGGCACGCGTGGCCGGCGGCGCCGTCGCCAAGGCGATCCTGCGGGTCGTGAGCATGGAGGTCCGCAGCGAGACCCGGGCCATCGGCGACGTGGAGAGCACGCCGCGCTTCCAGGGCGACGCGGTCGAGGCGAGCGAGGTGCGCTGCGCCGACGCGGCGAAGACGCGGGCGATGGTCGACGCGATCGCCGCGGCGCGCGAGGCCGGTGACACGCTCGGCGGGATCGTCGCGCTCCGGGTCTCGGGCGTCATCGCGGGCCTTGGGTCGTCGGCGCAATGGGACCGTCGGCTCGATGGCCGCATCGCGCAGGCGCTGATGTCCATCCAGAGCGCGAAGGGCGTGCAATTCGCGGACGCCTTCACCGCGTCACGCGAGCGCGGGAGCGCGGTGCACGACCCGATCACCGTGAGGGACGGTCGTTTCGCGCGCACCCGGAACCGCGCCGGCGGCCTCGAGGGCGGGATGACCAACGGCGAGGACGTCCTCCTCGACGTGGCCTTCAAGCCCATCTCCACGCTGATGAAGCCGCTCGAGTCGGCGGATCTCCGGACCGGAGCGCCGTCCCCGGCGCACGTCGAGCGCAGCGACGTCTGCGTCATCCCGGCTGCCGGCGTCGTGGCCGAGGCGATGCTCGCGTTCGTGCTCGCGGACGCGCTCCTCGAGAAGTTCGGGGCCGACAACGTCGACGACCTGCGCGACGCGGTCGACCGGTACCGCGGCCGGCTGCGTCCCATCGACCAGCGCCGCTAGGCGGTGTACCTCTTCCTCGTCGGACCACCGGGCATCGGCAAGAGCACGCTCGCGCCGGTGCTCGCCGCTGAGCTCGCCGCCGAGGTGATCGACCTCGATCGCGCGATCGAGCGGCGCTCGCGGAAGAGCAACAGGAACACCATCGAGCGGGACGGGATGGAGCGGTTCCGCGACCACGAGTCCGCGGTCCTCGCCGGCTTCCAGGCGACCCCGGCCTGGGCCGTCGTCGACACCGGTGGCGGCGCGCCGATCCGCGAAGCGAACCGCAAGAGGATGCGCGCGCTCGGGCTCGTCGTCGGACTGCGTGGCTCGCTCGCACGCGTGACCGCCGGCATCGCCGCGACGATGGCGAAGCGCCCGGACCAGGACGACCCACCGGCGGCTCGCGCTCGCCGGGTGCTGCGCGAGCGCCGCGCGGCATACGCCGACGTCGACGTCACGTTCGACGTTGATGGCGCGTCGCCGGAGGAGACGGCGCGCGCCATCGTCGGGTGGCTCGTCGAAACGCGCGGACTTCGCGTGGACGTGGGTGGTGACCACCCCTACCCGGTCGTCATCCGTGCCGGAGCGATCGACGCGCTCGGCACATACCTGCGCGGTCGGGGGTGGCGTGGCCGCGTCGCCCTCGTCTCGGAGCCGCGGACCGCGGGCCTCGCGGTGCGCGCCCGCAGGTCACTCGTGGCCGCTGGGCTCGATGTGTCGGCGGTGCGGGCGCCGTCGGGTGAGCCGGCGAAGTCGCTGCGCGCGGTGAGCGCGCTGTGGCAGGCCTTCGCGCGAGCGGGTCTCGACCGCGACGGCGGCGTCGTGGCGGTCGGCGGCGGGGCGCTGGGCGACGCGGCGGGGTTCGCCGCGGCCACGTATCTCCGCGGCGTGCGCGTCGCGCAGGTGCCGACCACGCTGCTGGCGATGGTCGACGCCTCGATCGGCGGGAAGACCGCGATCGACATCGCGGCCGGCAAGAACCTGGTCGGCGCGTTCCACCATCCCGATGCGGTGGTCATCGACGTCGGCGCGCTCGCCACCTTACCGCGGCGGCAGCGCTCCTCCGGCCTCGCGGAGATCGTGAAGACCGCATTCCTCGTCGACCGCGCATCGGTGGCACACGTGGAGCGGGCGATACCCGGGGTCCTGCGGGGTCAGACCGGCGCCGCGGCCACTGCCATCACCCTCGCGGCCGAGGTGAAGGCGAGCGTCGTGACCGCGGATCCCACGGAGCAGGGTCAGCGCGCGCTGCTCAACTTCGGACACACGCTGGGCCACGCGTACGAGGCGGCGAGCCGCTACCGGGCTTCCCACGGCGAATCCGTGGCCATCGGCCTGGTCTTCGCGTGCGCGCTCGCGGAGCGACTCGACCTCGCGCCGGCGGAGATGCGCCAGGACATGGAGCGCCTGCTCGCCGCGGCGAGCCTCCCGACCCGCGCGCGGATCCCGCGCGCGGCGTGGGCTCTGCTCGAACGTGATAAGAAGGTGAGAGAGGGGAAGGTCCGCTGGGTCCTGCCGCGGCGCATCGGACGTTTCAGCCTCGTCACGGACGTGAGCGATCGGACGCTCCGTGCCGCGGCGCGCATCGTGGAGGGCGAATGACCCGATTCCTGCTGGTCAACGGGCCGAATCTGAGCACCCTTGGCACGCGCGAACCGCAGATCTACGGCACGACCACGCTGCTCGAGGTCGTCGACCGTTGCCGCGCCATCGCGCGAGAGGCGAACGCCGAGCTGGCCTCGTTCCAATCGAACCACGAAGGTGCGCTCATCGACTTCCTGCAAGCGCACGCCGCTTCACAAGGTGCCATCATCAATCCCGGCGGGCTCGCCCATACCTCCATCGTCCTGCGTGATGCCATCGCCGCGTGCGCGTTCCCCGTGGTCGAGGTCCACATCAGCGACGTGACGAAGCGCGAGCCGTTCCGCCACCATAGCTACCTCACCGACGTGACCGCGTACCAGGTGATCGGGCTCGGGGTCGTCGGCTACGAGGTCGCGCTGCGCTGGCTCATCGAGGAGACGAAAAAGAAGTGATCAGCACCGGGGAGATCAAGCGCGGCATCACCGTCGAGATCGACGGGCAGCTCTATCAGATCGTCGAGTTCCAGCACATCAAGATGGGCCGCGGATCGGCCCAGGTGCGCATGAAGCTGCGCAACGTGCGGAAGGGCGATCTCATCGAGAAGACCGTCCAGGCGGGCGAGCGCTTCCAACGCGCGAGGCTCGACCACCGCAACGTGCAGTTCCAGTACAGGGACGGCACGCTCTTCCATTTCATGGACACCAGCACCTTCGACCAGATCGCGCTCAACGCCGACCAGCTCGGCGACGCGGTGAACTTCCTCACCGACGGGATGGAGGTCACGCTGAACGAATACGAAGGCGACCCGATCGGGGTGGACATGCCCGCCTCGGTGATCATGACCGTCGCCTCTACCGACTTCGGGCTCAAGGGCGATACGGCCACCGGCGCGACGAAGCCCGCGACGCTCGAATCAGGTCTGAAGGTGAACGTCCCGCTCTTCGTGAATCCCGGCGACAAGATCAAGGTCGACACACGGACGGGTGAGTACCTCGAGCGCGCCTAGATCCGTCCTGCGTGTCGGCCAGCTCGTCCTGCTGCTGGCCGAGCACATCCAGTCGGGCGACGAGTTCAAGGATCTCTGGGTCGAGGGCGAGGTCGTGCAGTCGCAGGTCTCGTCCGCCGGCCACGTATACTTCACGCTCCGCGATCAGGTCGGCCAGCTTGCCTGCGTGCTCTTCGCCACGCAGGCGTCGCAGCTCGCGCTCACGCCGCGCGATGGCGCGAAGGTCGTGGCGCACGGCTACGTCGAGTACTACCACCGGCAGAGCCGCGTGCAGCTGCGCGTCGACGACCTGCGGCCGGCGGGCGTCGGCGAGGCCTACCTCCGGCTCGAGGCGCTCAAGCGGCGTCTGGGCGCGGAGGGCCTCTTCGCGCTGGATCGGAAGCGCCCGCTCCCGACGGCGCCGCGACGAATCGGCGTGGTGACGAGTCCGATCGGCGCGGCCTGGCACGACATCCAGAACGTGGTCGCGCGGCGCGACCCCCGGTCGGAGCTGGTGTTCTCGCCCGCGGTCGTCCAGGGCGTGGGCGCGGTCGAGTCGATCATCGGCGCGCTGGATGGTCTCGCGCAGCTTCGCGACCTCGACGTCGTGATCATCGCGCGCGGCGGCGGCTCGCCCGAGGAGCTCATGCCCTTCAACGACGAGGCCCTGGTGCGGGCCATCGCGCGCTTCCCGCGGCCGACGGTATCGGGCGTGGGTCACGAGACCGACACGACGCTCTGCGACCTCGTCGCGGACGTGCGCGCGCCGACGCCATCGGTGGCCGCCGAGCTCGTCGTGCCGGACGCGCGCGTCGGGCAGGCCGGTGCGGACCGACAGCTGGTGCGCATCACCGCGAGGATCCGCGACGCCATCGACACACGGCGGCGGCGCCTGGCGGATGCGCGCCGCGACCTGGAGCGCCGCGCGCCGCCCGCGCGGGTGGCCGAGCGACGGCAGCAGCTGGACGAGGATCGCCGCGCGCTCGACCGCGCGATGGGGCGTCTCATCCCGGCGCGCCGGCAGCGGCTGGTGCAGGCGAAGCGTCAGCTCGAGGCGCTCTCCCCGCTGAACGTGCTGGGGCGTGGCTACGCGATCGTGGAAGGGCCGGACGGTCGCATCCGCGCGAGCGTGACCGGCCTACGCGCCGGCGACAAGGCGCGCGTGCGGATGCGCGACGGTCGCGCGATCGTCGCGGTGGAGGGGGTGGAACCGAGTGCCCGAGGCTGAGCAGACCATCGAGGCGGCCCTCGCGCGCCTGGAGGCGATCGCGGAGAAGCTCGAGGATCCGGAGCTCGACCTGGATGAGGCGGTGCGCCTGTACGAGGAAGGCCTGCGGCTCTACGAGCGCTGCGCGAAGAAGCTCGACGCCGCGGAGCTCCGCATCACGCAGCTCGCGGACGCGTTGCAGAAGCAGGCGAAGAGCTAGCCTAGGCCACCGTCCTCATCCGTCGCAGGAAGGGCTCGAGGTTCTCGAGGAACTGCTCGGGTCGGTAGCCGTGGATGATGTGGCCGGTGCCCGGGAACCGCTTCACCGTCAGGTCCTTCGAGGCGCCGGATTTCTTGAGCCGCCACTCCGCCGCGTCGTCGAGGTTCGAGCCGAGGCGCGGTTCGCCGGCGAGGACGAGCGTCGGGGCCGCGATCCCCTCGAGCCACGCGGCGATGAGCGGCTTCGCGTCCTCACCCTGCATGCGCGCGTCGAGGAACGCCGGATCGACATCCTTGAAGTAGGTGAGCACCCGCTCGGCGGCGTAGAAGCCGCGCATCTCCCCGTAGGTGCGTTCGCCGCGCGGGCCGGGCGAGGGCAGTGGGAAGCGATCGACCGCCTTCCGGAGCGCGGTCGGGTCACCCGACGCGAGCGCGTCGCGGATCGGCCGGTACGTCGCGGCGGGCCAGGGCGCGCCGTAGCCGAACGCGGGATCCTCGAGCACCAGGGCGGCCACGAGCTCGGGCGCCTCGGCCGCCGCGGCCATGGCGGCGAGCCCGCCGAGGGAGTGGCCGATGAGCACCGCCGGCGCCTTCGCCAGGTCGCGCAGCACGTGCAGCGCGTCGTCGGCGAAGGCGCGCAGGGAGTAGTCGGCGGCGCGCCCGCTCTTCCCGTGCCCCCGGATGTCGTAGGCGATGGTGCGGTAGCGCGTCGCAAGACGGGGGAAGACGTTCTCCCAATCCTCGGAGCGCATCAGGCTCGCGTGCAGCAGGACGATGGGCGGCTCGCCCGCGACACCGGTGACCGAGTCGTAATGCGCGAGCTTCGGCTCGCCCTTGAGGGTCCGTGTACGCGGCAGGCGCTTCGGCATCCATCGCAGTATGCGAAATGCGGGAGAATCCGCTTTGAGTGACCCGCCGCGTCCGCCTCGATCAGCTCCTGGTGCAGCGCTCGCTCGCGCCCAGCCGCGAGCGCGCGCAGGCGCTCATCCTCGGCGGCGCCGTGCGGGTGGACGGCGATCCGGTCCGCCGCAGCGCGGTGTCGGTGGACGACGACGCGAGCGTGACGATCGACGCCGGCCCGCGGTTCGTCTCGCGCGGCGGGGAGAAGCTCGATGCCGCGCTTGGTGAGCTCGGGCTTGAGGTGAGCGGGCACATCGCTCTGGACGTCGGGTCCTCGACCGGCGGCTTCACCGACTGTCTCCTGCAGCGCGGCGCGGCGCGCGTCTACGCGGTGGACGTCGGCAAGGGGCAGCTGGAGTGGACGCTGCGCAACGATCCGCGCGTCGTCGTGATGGAGGGCATCAACGCGCGAGAGGGCGTCGCGCTCCCCGAGGCGGTGGATCTCATCGTGGCGGACGTGTCGTTCATCTCCCTCGGCCTGGCGCTCCCGCCGTCGTTCGTGCACCTCCGGGACAGCGGTGATGTGGTCGCGCTGGTCAAGCCGCAGTTCGAGGCCGGGCGCGATGCGGTCGGCAGGGGCGGCATCGTGCGCGACCCGGCGGCACGGGTCGCCGCGGTGGTCGCGGTCGCGGGCGCCTTCGCCGCGCGTGGCGTCCCGGTCATCGCGGTCGTGCCGTCGCGGCTTCCCGGCCGCGAGGGCAATCGCGAGATCTTCGTCCACGCGCGTCGTGGCGCGGCAGGCCTCGGTGCCGCCACCCTCCACGAGGCCGCGGAGCGCGCGGCGTCATGAGGGTCGCGGTGTGCGTGCGGCCGAACTTCGCCGACGCGGTGAGCGCCGCGAAGGCCGCGGCCGCGCGCGTGCGGGCGCTCGGTCACGAGGTCGTCGAGGTCGGGCTCGACGATGTCAGGGACGGACCGCTGAGCGGCGTGGAGCTCGCCGCGGTCTTCGGCGGGGACGGGACGATGCTCCACGCGGCCCGCGCGCTCGCCCCCCGGGGCGTCCCGCTGCTGGGTGTGAACATCGGCCATCTCGGCTTCCTCACGATCGCGACGACCGCCGAGTTCGACGCGGCTTTCGCGGACGTCGTCGCCCGCCGCTACGAGATCGAGGAGCGCGCGATGCTCGACGCGCGACTGCTCCGCGGCGGGCGCGAGGTCGCGACCGGTCTGGCCCTGAACGACGTCGTCGTCGCGCGTGGCGCGCTCGTCCGCTCCATCCACGTTCAGGTGACCGTGGACGACGCGCCGCTCGTCCAGTACTGGGCCGACGGCGTGATCACCGCGACCGCGACGGGGAGCACGGCGTACGCGTTCTCCGTTGGCGGGCCGCTCATCCTGCCGACGGCCCGGAACATCACCCTCGTGCCCATCGCGCCGCACCTGTCCTTCCCGAACGCCTTCGTCTTCGACCCCGACCAGCGCATCAGGCTCGACGTGCAGGACGAGCCGGCGCGCCTGTCGATCGACGGGCAGGTCGAGCACGACGTGAAGAACGGGGATCGGGTGGAGGTCCAGCGGTCGAAGACCATCGCGAAGCTCGTCCGCACCGCGCACGCGACGCCGTTCCTCTCGCTGCTGCGCCAGAAGATCCTCAAGGAGCCAGGGATATGACGGTCGACACCGCGCCTGCCCTCGCCGCGATCGCGCGCCTGACGAATCAGCATCCGACGGTCGCGATCGTCCTCGGCAGTGGCCTGGGCGCGCTTGCCGACGAGGTGACGAGACCCGACCGGATCTCGTACGAGCGGATCCCCGGCTGGCGGCGGAGCACCGCGCCCGGTCATGCCGGGCAGCTGGTCGTGGGATCGCTGGAGGGGAAGACCGTTGCGGTGATGCAGGGTCGCCTCCACTACTACGAGGGTTACGACATCGAGGAGGTCGTCTTCCCGATCCGCGTGTTCAGGGCCTGGGGGATCGACACGCTCATCCTCACGAACGCCTGCGGCGGTCTGAATCCGTCCTATCAGGCCGGCGACCTCATGGTGCTGAGCGACCACATCAACTTCATGGCCACGAATCCGCTGCGGGGGCCGAACGACGCGAAGCTCGGGCCGCGCTTCCCCGACATGGTCGGCACGTACACCGAGGAGCTCCGGAAGCTCGCGCACGCCGCGGACCCCGACCTGCGCGAGGGCGTCTACGTCGGCGTGGCCGGCCCGAACTACGAGACGCCGGCCGAGCTGCGGATGCTGCGGCGCTGGGGGGCTGACGCGGTCGGCATGAGCACGGTGCCCGAGGTGCTCGTGGCGAGACACATGGGCATGCGCATCCTGGCGATCGCCACGGTGACGGACATGGCCACCGGTCTTCCTGGCCTGGTGGACCACGTCACGCACGAGGAGGTCCTCGCGGTGGCCGACAAGGCCGGCAAGCGGCTCGGGAGCGTCGTCAAGGGCGTGGTGAAACGCCTCTGATGCGCGCGATCGACCTCATCGAGCGCAAGCGCGACGGCGGGGCGCTCTCGAAGGAAGAGATCGACTTCCTGGTGCAGGGCTACACCAGGGGTGCGATACCCGACTACCAGATCGGCGCGCTGCTCATGGCGATCGTCTGGCGCGGCATGGACCCCAAAGAGACCGCGGCGCTCACCGCGAGCATGGTCGCGTCGGGTGAGCGTCTCGATCTGCGGCGCTTCGGCCGCGTCGTGGACAAGCACTCCACCGGCGGGGTGGGCGACAAGACGACGCTGGTCGTCGCGCCGCTGGTGGCCGCGTGCGGGCTGCCCGTCGCGAAGATGAGCGGGCGCGGTCTGGGCTTCTCGGGCGGGACGCTGGACAAGCTCGAGTCGATCGCCGGCTACCGCGTGGACCTGAGCACGGCGGAGTTCCTCGCGCAGCTGGAGCGCATCGGGATCGTGGTCACCGGCCAGACGAAGGATCTCGCTCCGGCGGACGGTCTCCTGTATGGCCTGCGCGACGCGACCGGCACCGTCCCCTCGATCGCGCTCATCGCCTCGAGCGTGATGTCCAAGAAGATCGCCGCCGGGGCGAACGCCGTCGTCCTCGACGTGAAGGTCGGCAGCGGCGCGTTCATGAAGGACCGCAGGATGGCGACCGCGCTCGCGCGGGCCATGGTCGCTATCGGCACGGCCCACGGACTCGCGGTGGTCTGCGAGCTGACGGACATGCAGCAGCCGCTCGGGCGCGCGGTCGGGAACTCGCTCGAGGTGGCCGAGGCGATCGCGACGCTGCGCGGCGACGGACCGCCCGACCTCACCGAGCTCGCCCTCATCGCCGCGGCCGAGATGCTCGTGCTCGGCGGGCGGGCCGTGAACGCGAAGGCGGCGCGCCGCCGGGCCGAGGCCGCGCTCGCCGACCGCAGCGGGCTCGCGAAGCTGCGGGAGCTGGTGGGCGCCCAGGGCGGCGACGTCCGCATGATCGACGATCCCGCGCGGCTTCCGCGGGCGCCCCGGGTCGAGACGCTGCGCGCACCCCGCACGGCGTACGTCGCGGCCATCGACGCGGAGACGATCGGCGTCGCGTCCGTCCATCTTGGTGCCGGTCGCGAGAAGAAGGGCGACCCCATCGACCACCGCACCGGCATCGTGCTGCACTGCAAGGTGGGGGACCGCGTGGAGCGGGGGCAGCCCATCGCCGACGTCCACGTCGCAGGCCGCCCCGAGGATGCGACCGCCGTCGCGCAGGTCGCCGCGGCCTTCGGCTGGAAGACGCAGCGCGTCCCGCGCCGGCGGCTCATCCTCGGACGCATCGCGGGTCGTCCACGATCTTCTAACTAGACTGGTCGAACAGTGATCGGCGCTCGACGCAGCTACGGCGGGCCGGGCGGCCTGAACCCACTCCTGCTCCTCGGGCTCGTCCTCCTTCTTTATGGGTGGCTTCGGGGCGGCCTCGTGTCGCCGGTCCAGCGCGCCTCGCAGGACCCGATCGGATTCGTCTCCTTTGTGATCGCGATCGTGCTCGGCATCACGGTGCACGAGTTCATGCACGCGTATGCCGCGCACCGGTTGGGCGACGACACGGCTCGACTTCTCGGCCGGCTCAGCCTCAATCCGCTCGTGCACATCGATCCGTTCGGGCTGCTGCTCCTCGTGCTCGCGGGCTTCGGCTATGGGAAGCCAGTCCCGTTCAACGAATCCCGGCTGCGCTCGATGCTCGGCGTCACGTTCGTCGCGCTCGCGGGCCCGGCCGCGAATGTGGCGCTCGCCGTGCTCTGCGCGATCCCACTCCGCTTCGGCAGCGCGGGTGTGCTCGGGAACGCGTACGAGGACATCCTGACCGCGATCGTCCTGTGGAACTGCGTCCTCGCGATCTTCAATCTCGTTCCGATCCCGCCGCTCGACGGCGCGAACGTGGTGTATGGCCTGCTGCCGCCGCGGCAGCAGTACTCCTGGCGCACCTATCAGCAGTACGGGCCTTTCCTGCTGCTCGGCGTCCTCCTCCTCGCGCCGGGTCTCCTGAGCGCGCTCGTGTTCGGCCCCGCGCTGGCGCTCGCGCGGCTGCTCGTCGGGTGAGCGCGCTCGACCGCGTCGTGCAGACCTGGCGGTACCTGTCGGTGCCGCGGGGCGACCTGCGCCACGCGCAGCGGACCGCGCAGATCCTCCAGGGTCTCGGCGCCGATCCGGAGCTCGTGCTCGCCGGTGAGCTGCACGACAAGGCGAAGCCGGCGGAGACGCGGCTCTGGCATCGCGTCGCCGCGGTGCTGCTGGAGGCGCTCCCGCGCGGCGCGCGACGGCGGTTCGCCCGCGGCGATGGGACCTTCGCGCGCTATCTCGACCACGCCGCCCGCGGTGCCGCTCTGGCCAGGAGTGAGGGGCGCTCGGAGCGCGTGGTGCGGCTCATCGCCCGCCACCACGAGGCCCCATCGGCGGATGACGAGCGGCTCCTCGCGCGCGCCGATCGCGAGGCGATGCCCTGATGCTCGGCCACGAGGGGCCGAACGTGACCGTCGAGGGATTCGACGGCCCGCTCGAGATGCTCCTCGAGCTGGTGGAGGAGAAGAAGCTCGACATCCTCACCGTCCGCCTCGGCGACCTCGCCGACGCCTACCTGACCCGCGTGCGCGCGCTGGCCACGCTCCCGGCCGACGAGGTCGCGTCGTTCCTCGCGCTCGCCTCGCGTCTGGTGCTGCTGAAGGCGCGGAGCCTCCTGCCGTCGCTCGTGCCGCTCGGTGAGGACGACGAGGGCGAGACCGAGGAGGAGCTGCGAGCGCGGCTGCTCGAGTACGCGGTCGTGCGCGAGCGCGCGGGCGCGCTCGGCGACCGCATGCGGGCCGGCGAGCGCGCATTCCACCGCGAGGGCGGGACGCCATTCGGCCTGCCGCCGCGGGGCGGCGAGGTCACCGCGCTCGCGGCGGCGTGGACGCGGGTCCTGGCGCTCGCGGCGCGATCCCGCGAGGAGGACATGGTCTCCCCGGGAGAGCGGTACTCGGTCGAAGATCGGACGAGCGAGATCGAGGCGATCGTCGGCGAGCGTGGTGAGGTGAGCTTCAGCGAGCTGCTCGCGCCGCTCCCCACGCTGGGATGGGCTGTCGTAACGTTCATCGCGCTGCTCGACCTGTATCGCCGCGCGGTCATCGATCTCGAGCAGAACGAGCTATTCACCGACATCCTCATCAGGCGGAAGGAGCGGACGGACGTGCCGGTCGACCAGAGGCCCTCGTGAGATCGCCACTCGCGAACCAGCTCGAGGCGATCCTCTTCGTCGCCGAGAAGCCGGTCTCGCGCGCCGAGCTGGCGAAGATCGTGGGCGCCACGCCGCGGCAGGTCGATGGCGCGCTGGCCGAGCTCGCGCAGGGCTATGCCGGCAGCGGCCTTCGCCTCGCGCATGACGGCGACGATTGGCAGCTCATCACCTCACCCGAGCAGGCGAGCGTCGTCGCTGCGTACCTCGGCGCCGACCGGCTGCGCGTGTCGCCGGCGTCGCTCGAGACGCTCGCGGTCATCGCTTACCGCCAACCGGTCACGCGCGCGGAGGTCGAAGCGGTGCGCGGCGTGAACTGCGATCAGACGATCTACACGCTCACCCAGCGGCGGCTCATCGAGGAGCGCGGGCGGCGCGAAACGCCGGGCCGGCCGATCCTCTACGGCACGACCTGGGAGTTCCTCGAATGCTTCGGCCTCTCGAGCCTGGACGAGCTGCCGCGCGCGCTCACGCCCGAGGGCGCGATCACCGTCGAAGGTGCGCGCGCCGAGACCGGTGCGAGGACGACGTGATCCGTCTCCAGAAGGTCCTCGCCGACCGTGGCGTCGCGTCGCGCCGGAGGGCCGAGGAGCTCATCGTCGCCGGGCGTGTCCGCGTGGACGGGGAGACGATCACGACGCTGGGCACGAAGGTGAGCCCGAGCGCGCGCATCGAGGTCGACGGCGCGCCGACGCGCGAGGCCACGCATCGCTACGTCCTGCTCAACAAGCCCCTGGGCATCGTCTCGACCGCGAACGACGAACGGGGCCGCCGGACCGTGGTCGAGCTCATCGGCGCGACGGAGCGCCTGTATCCCGTCGGCCGTCTGGATACCGACTCCGAGGGCATGCTGCTCCTCACGAACGACGGCGACTGGGCGGAGCGTGTGCTCCACCCGCGCTACGGACACGAGCGCGAGTACGACGTCAGCGTCGCCGGTGAGCTCACCCCCGCGGCGGTCGCGCAGCTGCGCACCGGCGTGCGCCTCGAGGAGGGTCTCGCGCGCGCGCTGCGGATGGAGATCGTCTCGCGATCCCGGAGCGCGAGCCGCGTGCGCCTCGTGCTGCAGACCGGCTGGCGCCGCCAGGTCCGCCGCATGCTGGCGGCCGTGGGGCTGAAGGTGACGCGCCTGGTGCGCGTTCGCATCGGCGCCATACCGCTCGGCAAGCTGCGCACCGGCGAGTGGCGCGACCTCACGCCGAAGGAGATCGCCGCTCTCGCGCGCCCGGAAACGGGGGGGCGGCGCACGAGCCGAAGCGCCGAGGGTCCCCGCGCGCGGGGGGCCCCCGTCGCGCCCGAGCGACGAGGTGGCGCGCGTACCGCAAGCGGCTCCGGGAAGCGCGCTGCCCGTAGTAGAGAGGTGTTCGGCGCGCCGGCGAGAGGGCGCGGTCGGTCGCCGCGTTCGTCGCGCGCGAGGGCGGTCGCGCGGACATGACACCACGCACGATCGCGATCGACGGGCCGGCGGGGGCGGGGAAGAGCACCATCGGCGCCCTGGTCGCGGAGCGGCTGGGATACCTCTTCCTCGACACGGGCGCGATGTACCGGGCCGTCGCGCTCGCGGCGAACCGCCGGAGCGTCGACCCAGACGACGCCGCGCGCCTCGCACAGCTGGTGCACGAGGTCCGGGTGCTCATCGGTCCGCCGACACGACGGGATGGCCGCGCATACACCGTCCTCCTCGATGGCGACGACGTCACGTGGGCCATCCGCGAGGCGGACATCGACCGCAGCGTGTCCCAGGTCGCGCGCGTACCCGCGGTGCGCGAGGCGATGGTCGTGCAGCAGCGTGCGCTGGCGCAGCGCGGGCGTGTCGTCATGGTGGGCCGGGACATCGGGACGGTCGTGTTGCCGAACGCCGATCGGAAGATCTATCTCACCGCCTCAGCCGCCGAGCGCGCCAAGCGTCGCGAGGAGGAGCTGCGGTCACGCGGGGAGGTGCGTCCGCGGCAGGAGCTGCTCCAGGAGATCCTGCGGCGCGACAAGCTGGACAGCGAGCGGACCGTCGCGCCGATGAAGGCGGCGGA
>JBGQFO010000045.1:0-13738 GCA_041496945.1 Candidatus Limnocylindria bacterium
CGACGGCCAGCGCGACGCGGGATCGGGTCATCGCTTTGCCTTCGCCCGCAGGCTCTCGATCCCGTTGATGAGCGTGGTCTCATCGATCGGGCCGATGTGCCGGCCGGCGATGATGCCGTCGGCGCCGATGAAGTACGTCTCGGGGATGCCGAACACGCCATAGGCGAAGGCCACGCGGCCATCGTCGTCGCTCACCGTCGGCCAGATCACCCCGTTGTCGCGCACGTACTGCAGACCCGCGTCGCGCGAGTCCTGGTAGAGGACGCCGACGAAGACGACGTCGCTCGCGCGGTAGCGCTCGTAGACGCGCACCAGCGCGGGATTCTCCTGCTTGCACGGGATGCACCACGACGCCCAGAAGTTGATGACCACGACCTTCCCGTCGGCCGGCGTGACGCTGAAGGTGCCGGTGCCGTCGAGCTTCTGGAGCGTGAAGGCGGCAGCTGGCTTGCCGACCGTTCCGGTGCGGATGTCCTGCGGCGGTCGGCGGAACGCGAGCACGAGCACGACGACGAGCGCCGCGATGGCCACCACGATCGCCAGGCGCAGCCAGCGTGGCATCGGGCTACTTCGCCGACGCGACGGCCGCGACCGCGCGGTCCGGCAGGGCGCGCCGACGGGGCTGCGGAAGGGCCGCGATGATCGCGCCCAGGCCGACGACGAATCCGCCGAGCCAGAGCCACGAGACGAGCGGGATGACGAGCACGCGGATCGTGGCCCAGGCCTTCGCGCGCGAGTCGTAGGCCGCGACGATCGTGTAGATGTCGTCGCGCGCGCCCGCGGCGATGCCCGGCGAGCCGACCGCCTGGGTCGAGTTCGGGTAGAAGACGAGCGCGGGATGGAGGTGCTCGTCCGCGCCGTTGCCGGTGACGGCGATGTCCGCGACGAGCAGGTCGCGCTGCGGCTCGGTCACGTCGCGCAGTCCCGTGAGCTTCACCGTGTACGGGCCGACCGTCACGGTCTCACCCGGCGCGAGCGTCTTCTCCACCTGGATCGTCCCGGCCTGGCTCGTGGCGACGGCGACGGCGATGACGACGATGCCCAGGTGCACGATGTACCCGCCATAGCGCCGCCCGTTGCGCCGCAGCAGGTTGCCGAACGCGGCGAGGGGAGCCTCGCCATGGAGCGCGCGCCGCGCCTGGACGCCGCGAGCGAACTCCTGCACGACCGTCGCGGCCACGAACGCGGCGAGCGCGTAGGTGAGGACCGCGAACGCGCTGCCGATGCCGGTGGCCACGGCGACGAGCGCTCCGCCCGCGGCCGCGAGCACGGGGAGCGTGAACTGCCGCTCGAGCGTCGCGCGCGACGCGCCGTGCCAGGGCAGCTGCGGCCCGACGCCCATGAGGAACAGGAGCACGAGCGCCAGCGGCACCTCGACGCGGTCGAAGTAGGGCCGTCCGATCGAGAGCTGGGCACCCGAGATCGCCTCGGCGATGATCGGGTAGAGGGTGCCGAGGAGCACCGTGAGCGTCGCCGCGACGAACACGACGTTCTGGAACAGGAAGATCGCCTCGCGCGAGAGCGGTGCGCCGATGCCGCCGGCCTCGCTCAGCTGCGGCATCCGCCAGAGGAGCAGCCCGAAGCCGAGCACGAGGATGACGACGAGGTATCCGAGGAGGAGCGGTCCGATCGCGGATTGCGTGAACGAGTGCACCGAGTTCACGACGCCGCTGCGCGTGAGGAACGTGCCGAGGATCGTGAGGGCGAACGCCGTGATGACCAGCGAGAGGTTCCAGGTGCGCAGGAGGCGGCGCTTCTCCTCGACCATCACCGAGTGCAGGTACGCGGTGGCCACGAGCCAGGGCATGATCGCCGCGTTCTCCACCGGGTCCCAGGCCCAGTAGCCGCCCCAGCCGAGGACCGCGTACGACCACCACGAGCCGGCGACGATGCCGACACCCAGCAGACCCCACGACACCAGCGCGAAGCGACGCGTCGCCACGAGCCAGCGATCGCCGCCCTCGCCGAGGATGAGCGACGCGATCGCGTACGCGAACGGCACGGAGAAGAGGACGTAACCCAGATAGAGGAGCGGCGGGTGGAGGGCCATGAGCGGGTGGTTCTGGAGCAGCGGGTTGGGGCCGTTCCCGTCGGGCGGCGGGTCGATGCGCACGAAGGGATCCGCGGCCGGCGTGGTCACGAGCAGCAGGAAGAAGGCGACCATCCCGAGGAGCACCGCGAGCGCGGTCGTCCCGAGGCGGGGGAGCTCGCGCGTCCCGCGCCACGCGACGTACGCCGTCGCGCCGGCGAGGACGATCGTCCAGAGGAGGATCGATCCGGCGAGCGCGGCCCACAGCGAGATGACGGTGAAGAACATCGGGGTCTCGCGGGCGTTGTTCTCGGCCACGTACTGGATGGAGAAGTCGTGCGTGACGAGCGCGCCCTCCATCGCGAGCACCGCGACGGTCACCAGGACGAGCGCAAGGAGCGCCGACCAGCGCGCGGACGCCAGCGCACGGCCGTCTCGCCTCGCGGCCGCGTACGCCGCCGCGCCGCAGCCCCAGATCGCGACCGGGAGCGCGGCGCGGAGGGCGCCGCTCCCGAGGTCCGCCCAACTCACGACCAAGCTCCGAGGGTGGGCGTGCGCTCCGGCGGACGGCGCTCGTATCTCACGCGAGCTGCCCGACTGTGTACATCAGCGCGAACTCATGGGGTGCTGTGCGCCGGCGTCTTTCCCGGCGAGGGTGGCGCGTACTTCTCGTCGTGTTTCGCGATCACGCTCGTCGCGCGGAAGGTCCCGTCCAGCGCGAACGATCCCTCGACGACCGCGCCGGCGTCCTCACGCAGCAGCGCCGGTGGCGCGCCGTCGCCGACCACCGCGATGTTCGTCGCGCCGTCGCTGATGCCGAACACGAGCAGACGCGTCTCGGGGTCGTACTTGAGCGTGCCGGGAAGGACGAGTCCGCCAAGGCGCACCGGTGTGCCCGGGCCGATGTGCCGGTCACGCGCCTCGGTCGGGGTGAGGTAGTAGACCGCGTTCGAAGAGAGGTTCTGCACGGCCACGAACGCGATGAGGACCGCCGCCAGCAGCGCGAGGATCAGCAGCAGGCGGCGGGGCGAAAGCCGCGGCTCTGCGTTCGGTTCAGCCCTGGCCACGGCGCCGAGCCAGGCTGATGGCGTACACGGCGATGCCGCCCCATACGACGAGGTACGCGGCGACGATGAATCCGAGGTTCTCGATCACGACCTCACCTCGAGCACGCGCGCCTGACGGCGACGCTCGAGCTCCATGCGCTCCACCAGCAGCGCGAAGTACACGAGGGTGAACGCGATGACCGACACGCCAAGCGTCATGCCCATCTGCGCGTCGAGCGCGGGCCCGGCGCCGATGCGCGCGACGGTCGGGAGCTGATGCACGGAGTTCATCCACAAGACCGAGAGGTGCACGATCGGGATGTCGACCACGGCGATGACGCCGAGGACCGCCGCGCGCGTGGCGCGCCGCTCGAAGTCGGTGGAGAGGCTGCGCAGCAGCAGGTAGCCGAGGTACATGAGGAACATGATCGCGGTGGTCACGAGGCGCGGGTCCCAGGTCCACCACACGCCCCAGGTCGGCTTCGCCCAGATCGAACCCGCGACGATGAAGAGGCCGGTGAAGAGCACGCCGATCTCGGCGGACGCCACCGCGAGCGCGTCGAACCAGGGGCGTCGGGTCCAGAGCCAACCGACGGAGGCGAGGAACACGATCACGAAGGCGAGATACGCGAGCCACGCGGTCGGCACGTGGACGTAGATGACGCGATAGACGTCGCCCTGCACGGCGTCGGTCGGTGCCCACACCAGGCCCATCCAGGAGGCCAGGATGGCCGCGGCGGTCGCCGTGATCCCGAGCCAGGGGCGGAGACGGATCGTCGGGAAGGGTGCGGTCGTCGTCTTGATCATTCGATGGCTGCAGGGACGATGGTAAGTCCGAGCACCGCGTACACAAGCGTGAACGCGGCCAATAGCCCAGCCCAGGCGAGAGCCGCGGGGCCGTCGCCCGTGAGCGCCGACGCCGCGCCCTGCGTCGCCGCGACGAGCTGCGGGACGAGCATCGGGAACGAGAGGATGGGCACGACCGCGAACCGCGCGCGCACGCGCAGCGCGATGACGCTCGTGATCACGATGACCGGCGGCAGGGCGACGACGCCGGCGAGCGCGACGAGCACGAGATGCCCGGGCAGCGCGATCTGGAGGTCGAGGAGGAAAACGGAGAACAGGCCGGCCGCGGCCGCGACGATGAGCAGGATGGCGCCGAGCGCGATCACCTTGCCGGCGTAGAGCGCGTCGCGTCCACCGGGGAGCGCGATGACCGCGTCGATGGCGTCATCCTCGAGATCCCGATCGAACGACCGTGCGCTCAGGAGGACGGCGGCGAACAGCACCGCGATCCAGAAGACGCCGGAGGCGACGTCCGCTTCACGCGCCCGACCTGGCCCGAAGGCCAGGCTCTCGAGGAGCACGAGCATTCCGGTGAACGTGAGCGCGGCCGCGAGACCGTCCGGCTGCGCACGCTCCGCGAACAGCTCGCGTGCCGTGACCAGGAGCGCGCGTCGCGTCGCGTTCATACGCTGCGCACCTCGCCCGCGTCGATCATCAGGCGCTGCGTCGCGTCGCGATCGAGCTCCTCGCGCCCGTGCGTCACCAGGACCACGGCCTGACCGCGCACGATCGCGGTGACGATCGAGTCGCGCACGAGGATCGTGCCGGCGCGGTCGAGATCCGCGAATGGCTCATCGAGCAGCACGACCGGCTGCTGCTCGACGTCGAGCCGCGCAAGTGCCGCGCGGCGGCGCTGGCCGGCGGAGAGACGCTCCACCGGACGGTCGGCGAGCTCGCTCAGGCCCCACCGGCGCAGGGCCTCGCCGACATCGATCGCGGTCGTCCCGCGGAACGAGGCGAAGAAGGTGAGGTTCGCGCGCGCGGAGAGGCCGCGGAGCAACATCGAGCGGTGACCGATGAAGAGCGGCGGGCCGCTGACCGTGCGCGTGCCGCGGCTGAGCGGCACGAGTCCGGCGATCGCCCGGAGGACCGTCGTCTTGCCGGCGCCGTTCGGGCCCCGGAGGAGCGTGAGGCCGGGCCCGACCTCGAAGGAGACGTTCCGGAGCACCGCCCGGTCGTCGAGCACGACCGTGGCATCGTGGAGGGATGCGGAAGGGGACATTTGGCCCAATTCTGGCCGCGGACGCTCCGGGGCGTCCCCAGCCTCGTTACGGTGAGTGATGTCGCCTAACGAGACAGGTGGGGGTCCCGTTACCCCGGTAGAGCAGGCTGACGATGCCGCGCTGGCCGCACGGGCGTCCAAAGGCGAGTCGGCGGCGTTCGGCCTCCTCTACGACCGGCACGTCGAAGCGATCTACCGGTACGTCTATTACCGGGTTCGCGACGACGCCGAAGCGGAGGACTTGACGAGCGACGTGTTCATGCGAGCGCTGAAAGCGATGCCACGATACGAGCCCCGCCAGGCGTTCCTCGCCTGGCTCTACCGGATCGCGCGCAACGCGGTGATCGACCGCGCGCGCCGCGGCAAGCGCCAGGTCTCCTACGAGGACGCGCTCGAGCACCCCGGCGCCGACACCATCGTCGTCCCGGACGACGAGGTCCTCGCGCACTCCGACAACGACACGCTCCGCGGCGCGCTCGCGCAGCTGACGCCGCTCCAGCAGGAGGTCATCGTCCTGCGATTCCTCGAGGGGTACTCGACCCAGGAGATCGCGCACATCGTCGGGAAGCGTGAGGGCACGGTCCGCGGGATCCAGTTCCGCGCGATCGGGGCGCTCCGCCAGCTCATCCCGTCGCGGGAGGCGCTCTAATGGATCCGCGCTTCCCCGAGCCGAAGCTGCGCGCTGAGTTCCGGAAGGAGCTTCGCGCGCGCCTGATGCAGGAGGCGCCCGCGGCGCTCGCGCCGCGTCGCGGCACCGCATGGACCTTCCTCCGCCCGGCGTTCGCCGTCGGCCTCGCCGCGCTCGTCCTGATCGCGGGCGCCGGCACCGCGGCCGCGGGCAGTCTGCCCGGCGATCCCGCGTTCGTGCTCAAGCGCACGTTCGAGGACGTCCAGGTGAGTCTCACCTTCGATGAGGTCCAGCGCGTGCAGCTGCTCGCGCAGCTCGCCGACCGTCGCCTGCAGGAGCTGCAGCAGATCACCAACACCGACCAGAAGGACGCGAAGGACCGGGACGGGAAGGCGGTCGCCGCCTCGGAGGAGTTCGCGAAGGCGGTCGCGCAGTTCCGTGCCGTCGTCGATCAGGTGCAGACCGCGGCGCCGCAGGACACGTCCGACAAGGTCCAGCAGGTCGTGGATGACGCCAGGGACAAGCACGGCGCGATCGTCGACCAGCTCCAGCTTCAGGTCAGCGACGACAAGGCCAAGGATGCGCTCGGTCGCGCGCGCGACGACGAGGACAAGGACACCAAAGAGGAGCAGAAGGGTCAGGGCGAGGGCAAGGACGACCCGAGCAAGACCGCGCGTCCCTCGCGCTCGCCTTCGCCGAGCCGGTCACCGCGTGCGTCGCAGTCGCCCCGCGCCGGCGAGACGCCCGGTGGCACCGAGCGACCCGAGACGGCCCGTCCGGCCACGCCGCGCCCGACCGCGACGGCCACGCCGCGCATCACTGCGTCACCGCGCCCCAGCGGTGAGCAGAAGGAAGGCAGCGACTAGCTAGGCGCGCACCAGCAGTGGCCAGCGTGCAAGGATCTTGCGTGCGATCCCTTCCGCGTCGAGCCCGTAGTGGTGGCGCCAGAGGCTCTGCGCGCCGTGATCCACGTGCTCGTCGGGGATCCCGATCATCTCGATCTCGACCGACACGCCGCGCTCCTGGAAGAGCTCGCCCACCGCTGAACCGAACCCACCCGCGACGACGTGCTCCTCCACCGTGACGAAGCGCGTGAGCCTTCCCGCGAGCGCGAGGAGCCGGTCCGCATCGAGCGGCTTCGCGAAGCGCGCGTCGATCACCGTCGCCTGAGTGCCGTCGGCCGCGAGCAGCTCGGCCGCCTTGAGCGCGGCGTTGGCGGGATGGCCGTAGGCGACGATCGCGAGGTCGCCGCCCTCGCGCAGCGTCTCCGAGACGCCGATCGGGAGCTCCGTCAGCGGCTCGTCGAGCGGGACGCCGAACCCAGCGCCGCGCGGGAAGCGCACGCCCACGCTGCCGCGGCCCGCAGCCGCGTGGCGATACGCGGTGAACAACATGCGGCGCAGCTCGCGCTCGTCGCGCGGCGCCATGAGCGTCATGCCCGGCATCGGTCGCAGGTAGGCAATGTCGTACAGGCCCTGGTGCGTGCGCCCGTCGTCGCCGACGATGCCGGCGCGGTCCATCGCGAGCACGATCGAGAGGTCCTGCACCGCGATGTCGTGGAGCACCTCGTCGTAGGCGCGTTGCAGGAAGGTCGAGTAGATCGCGACGATCGGCGTGACGCCCTGGGTCGCGAGGCCACCGGCCATGGTGACGGCGTGCTGCTCGCAGATCCCCACGTCGATGAGCCGGCCGGGGAACTCGGCGAACAGGGGCTCGAGCCCGGTGCCGCCGGGCATCGCCGCGGTGATTGCGACGGTGTTCGGGTCACGCCGCAGGATCTCGCGCACGGTGTTCGCGAAGACCGCGGTGTATTGCGGCGCGCTCGGCTTCGCCGCGCCGGTGGCCGACACGCCGTGCCACTTGACGTTGTCGTCCTCCGCCGGGCCGTAGCCGTGCCCCTTCTGGGTGTGGAGGTGGACGAGGACCGGACCGTCGCGGAAGTCGCGCGCCTTCTCCAAGAGACCCTGCACCGCGAAGAGGTCGTGACCGTCGACCGGCCCGAAGTAGGTGAAGCCGAACTGCTCGAACAGGAGGTTCGGGATGAGGAGCGCCTTCATGCTCGTGAAGATGCGGCGACGCGTCTCCTCGAACAGCTCCGCGCCGGGCATCCTGTCGAGCGCCTTCCGCACGACGTGCTTCGCCTCGCGATAGGGCGGCGCCGTGCGCATGGCCTCGAGCAGACGCGACACCGCGCCGACGTTCGGCGCGATGCTCATGCCGTTGTCGTTCAGCACGACGATGACGCGGCGGCGGTCGTGGCCGATGTTGTTCAGGCCCTCGAACGCGAGCCCCGCGGTGAGCGCCCCGTCGCCGATGATCGCGACGACGTGGTAGTCCTCCTTCTTCAGGTCGCGGGCGATGGCCATGCCGTGCGCCGCGGAGATGCTGGTGCCGGCGTGGCCCGCGCCGAAGACGTCGTGCTCCGACTCCGATCGGGCGAGGAAACCGGACATGCCGCCGAACTGGCGGAGCGTGTCGAAGCGTCCGCGGCGACCGGTGAGGATCTTGTGGATGTAGGCCTGGTGCCCGGTGTCCCACACCAGCTTGTCGCGCGGGGAGTCGAACACGCGGTGGAGCGCGACGGTGAGCTCGACCGTGCCCAGGCTGGACGAGATGTGGCCACCGGTCTTCTGGACCGCATCGACCGTGAACTCGCGAAGCTCCCCGCAGAGCTGGAGCAGCTCGTCCTTTGAGAGCTCGCGCAGGTCGCGGGGGGTCTGGACCCGCTCGAGCACGCTCATTCGCTCCTCATACTACGGGCCGATGCTCGATCTTTCGAAGCGCGCGGCGGTCGTCACCGGCGCGACCGGGAACCTCGGTCATACGGTCGTGCGCGCGTTCATCGAACGCGGTGCGCACGTCGCCGCGCCGGTGCGCGACGAGGCCAAGGCGGCCGAGCTTCGCGCCTCTCTCGGCGAGCTCGCCGGCCCGGCCGACGATCCCCGTCTCATCACGCGGGTCGCCGACATCGCGAAGCGAGCGGAGATGGACGCGTTCGTCGAGGTCGTGATGCGCACATGGGGCCGTCTCGACATCGTCGCGAACCTGGCCGGCGGGTTCGCGAGCGGGTCCGCGTTGGACTTCGACGGGATGGCCGAGCTCTGGGAGCGGAACGTCCGCACGGTCGTGACCGCGACCGCCGCGTGCGTGCGACCGATGCGCGCACGCGGGTACGGCCGCATCGTCAGCGTCGGCAGCGTGAGCGGGCTCAAGGCGCGCAAGGGCGCGGCCGGGTACGCCATGACGAAGGGCGCGCTGATCCGCTGGACCGAGTCACTGGCCGACGAGCTGAAGGGCGAGGGGATCACCGCGAACGTCGTGCTTCCCTCGACCATCGATCATCCCGACAACCGCGCGAGCCAGCCGAAGGCCGACCCGAAGACCTGGGTGAGCCCGGAAGAGCTGGCCGCGATCATCGTGTTCCTCTGCTCGGACGAGGCGAGCGGCGTGACCGGCGCCGCGATCCCGGTGACCGCGCGCACCTAGTCCGGCTAGCGAAGCCCCTGCTACCTCGACCCCGCGCCGAGCCGCTCGCGGAGGGCGTCGGCCCACTGGGCGTAGGCCTCGGCTGACGGGTGCAGCCCGTCAGGCGCAGTCATCCCTTTGCGCAGCTGGTCGCGCATGAGCGGGAAGATGTCGATATACGCGCCGCCGGCGCGCTCGCTCTCCTCACGGGCGATCTCGTTGAAGCGCTCGATCGTCTTCGCCAGGCGCGCCACGTCGCCGAAGGACGCGCCGGCCGGGGTGAGCGACCAGTCCGGCTGGGGGAGGGCGTAGCGGGCCGCGTTCGGCGCGCCCGCGCGGACGCGGTCGTGGATGCGGCGGAGCTGCGCCCGAAAACGCTGCTCGGCCACGCCGGCGACGATGTCGTTCGCCCCGATGAGCACGGTGACGAGGTCGGGCCGGAAGGCTTCCACCAGGGGGAGTTCCTCGCGGATGAGGTCGTCCGTGGTGTAGCCGTTCACCGCGGGGTTGCGCAGATCACATTCGATGCCCGCATCCCACCAGCGATTCACGAGAACGGCCGGGAACGAGCGGTCCGGCGTCGTGCCCGTCCCGATGGTGAAGGAGTCGCCGAGCGCTAGATATCGCATGCGAATAGGACGGAATGCGCCAGCGTTCTAGTCTTTAGAGGACTCATGAGCGATTTCGACCTGATCATCATCGGCGGCGGGCCTGCCGGTCTCACCGCCGGCCTGTACGCCGCGCGCGCGAACATGAACGTGGTCCTCTTCGAGGCAAAGGATGTCGGCGGCGAGATCCTCAACACGGAGCTCATCGAAGACTATCCCGGCTTCGCGTCCGTCACCGGAGCCGAGCTGGCGACCAAGATGGCCGACCACGCACGCAAGTTCGGCCTGCGCATCGACACCTACAGCCCGGTGAAGCAGGTCCGGTCCGAGGGCGACCGGAAGCTCGTCGAGATGGCCGACGGCACGACGCACACCGCCTACGCCGTCCTCGTGACCGTTGGCGGCGAGCCGACGAAGCTGGGCGTTCCCGGCGAGCAGGAGTTCAACGGCCGTGGCGTGTCGTACTGCGCGGTGTGCGACGGCGCGTTCTTCAAGGGCGCCGATCTCGCGGTCATCGGCGGCGGCGACAGCGCGTTCCAGGAGGGTCTCTTCCTGACGCGCTTCGCGAAGAAGCTGCACCTCGTCCATCGTCGCAACGAGTTCCGCGCGCAGGCCATCCTCCAGGACCGGCTCCTGGGCATGGACAAGGTCGACGCGATCACGCCGGCGGTGGTGCGGGAGATCGGCGGCGATGCGTCGGGCGTGAAGTGGATCGACGTCATCCGGAATGACGGCCCCGCCGAGCGCGTGCCGGTGGAAGGCGTCTTCATCTTCGTCGGCTTCCGGCCGGTCGGCCGCCACCTGTTCGCCGAGCACATCGATCACGACGAGAACGGCTACCTCATCACCGACCAGTACATGAAGACGAGCCTCCCCGGTGTGTACGCCGCGGGTGACACGCGAGCGCAGCTCGCGAAGCAGATCACCACCGCCGTCGGCGACGCGACCACCGCGGTGCTGCACGCCGAGCGGTACATCGAGGAGCTGAAGCACGCCGAGCGCGCCCTGCCGAAGGTTCCGCGCGACGTCATGGCCCGCGCGACCGAGGGCATGCGGATCCTCACGTTCGCGCCGGGCCAGGCCGTCCTGCGCGAGGGCGATGCCCCCGACAACTTCTACGTGATCGCGCGCGGGGAGGCCGTCGTCGTCCAGCGCGATACGTCCGGCGTCGAGCGCGTCGTGAACACCCTGCACGAGGATCAGTACTTCGGCGAGCTCGGCATGCTCACCGGCGAGCCGCGCAACGCGACCGTTCGCGCGAAGACGAGCCTCGAGGTCATCGCGGTCTCGCAGGATGCCTTCCGGATGATGGTCGAAAGCTCGAGCCAGACGGCCGAGGACATCGCACGCGTCGCTGCCTCCCGGGTGCGAGGAGAGACCGCGGCTACGCGCTAGTCAGTCGGCTGCCTCACCGCTCGGGGACGATGTCGTCTTGTTCCGGCCGCGACCACCTCGTCGATTGCGTCCCCCGCGTGATCCACGACGCGTTCGCTTGCGTGGCACCGCGGGCACGCCATTCTCCGGGGCTGGACCGCCGGCCGTCGCCAGACCGCTCGCCAGGGCCAGCCCGCTCACCGGCACCGGCCCGGCCTCGAGGGCGAGTGGCGCGCCCTCCGGAACGCCGGTCGGCGCGGGGAGCGCCACCACGGCGCCCTCGCCGTCGAGCCGATTGAACTCGCCGAGCAGCATGCGCACCTCGGGATGCTCGCGGTCGATGGCGTAGCCAGGCTTGTTGCCGTGGGTCTCGACGCGCATGAGCCCGCGCTCGACCGCGGCGCGCTGACTGGACTCGAGCGCATCGCCTTCCACGCGTGAGAGCAGCTCGGCGAAGAGCGCCTGGTTCACCCAGTCGACACGCTCGCCGTGCCCCTTCGTCGTGCCGACGAAGTTGAAGAGATGGACGAGGCCGGCCGATTGGTGGCGCGCGTACTGCACCAGCGGGTGCTGATCGACGAGCCAGCACATCGTGATCTCCTTGCCGTCGCGCTGGACAGACTCGCTGGCGATCGCGCCGCGCTCCTCGGCGATGTTGTAGAGGGTCTCGAGCAGGATCCGCCGCTGCGACCGGCCGCGAGCGAGCCCGCCGGGCTGGTCGGCCCGCGAGAGCGGATCGAGCACCGCCTCGGTGACCGGCACGCGCTTGGTGTCCTTTGTGACGGTGTCGATGCGACGGAGGAGGCGCACGAGGTGGAAGAGGGTCTCCGCGACCAGTGCGGAGCTCATGTTCGGGGCGATGAGCTGCTTCGCGGTGGCGCGGAAGCGGCCCTGATTGCGCGCGACGACGTGGTGCTGCGCGATGCCCGCATCGATGCGCTGCTCCAGGACGGTCGAGGCCTCCCGCTCGGAGAGCGGGACGACCGATTGCACGAAGTCGGACCGCGGCATCGCGTCCGCGCGGATCGCGACGAGCTGGTCGAGCAGCAGCACCGCGAGGCGCCGCTGCTCCTTCTCCGACTCGGGCGTGCCGGTCGGCACGACCGCGGGGACCACCGGCGGCTTCGCGCCGATGCCGGTACCGATACCGCGTCCGCGCCCGCGTCCGCCGCGCATGCGGGTGCGCGGGAGCTCGCGCGCGTCGCGTGGCTCCTCCTCCTTGCCGGCCTGCGTGTCGTCGGTGCGGAGGCCGGCGCGCGTCCACCGTGCCTCGGGGATGAGGTCCTCGAGGAGGAAGACGTCGTCGCGCAGGTATGGCGAATCGCGAAGCTCGTTCGCGAGGGACTTGTCACCCGCGACGAGGTAGACCTTCTTGTCCTCGTCCTTGAGCGCCTTGCACAGCGCGTTCAGGTCGCGGTCTCCCGAGACGATGAACCAGACCTCGACCTCCGGACGGTCCTTGTAGAGGAGCTTCATCGTGCGGGTGATGAGGACGGCGTCGGAGCGGCCCTTGAGCAGCCGTCCGCCCATGCGCTGCGCGACGGCCACCGGCTCGATGCCGGTGAACTCGAGCGCCATGAGCAGCGTGTCGTCCTGCGAGGCGACCTCCGAGCCGAAGATCGCTTGCTTCACGCGGACCGGGCCGAACTCCGCGGCCTTCTGAAGGATGGCTTGCAGGATCGCGAGCGAGGATGGAAGCGGGCCCGTGGTGTGCTGGCGAAGGGTGTAGTAGACGTTCTCCCAGTCAATGAGGAGGGCGACGTCAGGCAATGCGTATTCTCCATATGGGCTCGCACGCCGCCTGACCCGTTCGCGGACCCCCTTGCGGAGTCACGCGCTTGAAGTTGCTCACCCTCGTCCGCACCGCACCGGTCACCCGTTGCGTTCGGCCGCGAGCGCGTCTTTCACGAATAGGCTAGTCGTCGCGCGCGCCGTTTTGTTGCTGATCGCAGTGTAGCGGACAAGGCGTTGCGTCGGGGCGGCACCGGAGCATGCTGCGACCGTGACCGCGTTGCTGCTCATCGCAGGTGCGGGCTCGCTGGCCATGGGGGCATATCACGTGTTCCTCCCGTCGCTCTTCGGTTGGGATCAGTACCTCGAGCGCCTCCCCGACACCGTGCGCTGGGGCGCGCTCTCGATCAACGCCTTCTTCAGCACGCTGCTGATCCTTCTTGGCGTCCTCACGCTCTCTCTCGTCGTGACCGGTGACCGCGGCCCCACCGCGCTCGGCCTTCTCGCGGCCGCGGGTGCGTTCTGGCTGCTCAATCTCGGCTATCAGGCCTTCATCCCGATGCCGCTGCCCGAGGCGCTCGCCGCGCTGCGCTGGGTCCTCATCGGTTTCGCGGCGGTCATGGCCGGGCTCAACTTCGCCGCGCTGAAGCTCGCCCTCCCGTAGTCTTCGCGACGTGCGCGAGCGCGACTCCCTCCTGGCGGATCTCGTCCACATCGCGGCCGCCCGCGGCGCCACATATGCCGACGCGCGATCGGTGGAGCGCGAGAACGAGACCGTTTCCATGCGCG
>JBGQFO010000046.1:0-13602 GCA_041496945.1 Candidatus Limnocylindria bacterium
CGCGGCCACGAGGGGCGTGGCCGTCGGTCTCGAGCTGATGCCGCGCCGTGGGAACAGGCTACCCAGGCACCCGGACACCGCGCGCGAGCGATCGAAGCGCCAGCGCCGCGCGATCACGGTGCTGTCGCTCGTGCTGATCCTTGCGGCCATCGGTGTCGGCGGGCTCGCGTATCGCGACTACGAGTCGACGAGCGCACAGCGCGAGTACGACCTCGTCGTGCAGCAGGCGGAGGACGGTCTCGCGAGCGCGCACCGCCTCGCCGACCGCAAGCCGCCCGATCCCGATGGCGCGCGGACCCGGATCGCGCTGGCGCTGGCGAAGATCGACGACGCGGCGAGATCGCCCCTCGCGGACGCGGCCCATCTCGCCGCGCTGCGCTCCGACGCCGCCGCGCTCAGCGATCGCCTCGACGGCGTCATCGTCGATCTCGAGCGCACGGCCCCCGGCTCGAGACCGACGCAGATCATCGGCAACACGAACGGCCTGTACCTGGCCGACGCGGGCTCCGGACGCCTATGGCGTCTGTTCGGCGACCCGCTGCAGGTCGCGCCGGTGCTGAAGCGAGGCGATCGGGGGGTCGCCGGGCCGGCACTGATCGCCTATCAGGGAGACGTGCTCTTCAGCCTCGACGACGCGCGCAGGCTCTGGCGCGCCGAGGGCGACCAGGTGAAGGACGTCACGCCCGCCGATCGCGACGCGTGGAAGGCCACGACCGCGATCGCGGTATTTACCTCGAACTTGTATGTGCTCGACTCGGCCTCCGGCCAGCTGTGGAAGCACGAGTCCACCGACGCCGTCGCGTTCGGAAAGGCGACCGCCTACCTTGCGGCGGCGCTGCCCGCGAACACCGCGTTGTCCTTGGCCATCGACGGCGACGTCTGGATCGTGACGGCGACCGGCGAGATACAGCGGTTCCGGCGCAACCCGCTCGTCACGACGGCCGCGCGCGTCGACTTCACCCCGCGCTGGCAGGGTCCTGCGCTTCGACCGCTCGCGATCCAGGCGGTCAACACCCAGACGAACATCTACCTGCTCGACGCCGCCGCGGACACCGTCGTGCAGATGGCCAAGGACGGTCGGGAGCTGTTGCGCGTGACGCTACCCGCGACACTCCCCCCGGCGACCGCGTTCTACGTCTCGGAGGTGTCCCGCATCGTGTACACCGTGCACGGCTCGAAGATCGTCGCGACCGGTCTGGACCGTTGAGGTCCAGATGAGGCGAGTTCGGTGATCCCGCTCCACGACGCGAATCCGACGCGACGCGTCCCGGTCGTCACGCGTCTCCTGCTGTTCGCGAACGTCGTGCTGTGGCTCTACGCCCTCTACCTCTCGCGGCAGGCCGGGGCGATGGAAGCCTTCTACGACCGGTACTCGTTCGACTGGACGTCCTTCACCGGCGCGCTCACCGGCGGCAACGCGTCGCTGGCGACGTTCGCACCGCTCATCACGCACCAGTTCCTACACGGCGGCTGGCTCCACGTGCTCGGGAACATGCTGTATCTGTGGATCTTCGGCGACAACGTCGAAGATGCGATGGGCAGCCTGCCATTCCTGGCCTTCTACCTCCTCTGTGGGGTGATCGCCGCGATCGGCCAGGGCCTGCTGTCGCCGGCGCCGATGGTCGGCGCGTCGGGCGCGATCTCCGGCGTGCTCGGGGCGTACCTCGTGATGTTCCCCACGATGCGCGTCTCCACGCTCGTGTTCCTCGGTCTGTTCATCACCGTCGTCGAGCTCCCCGCGCTCATCGTCATCGGCATGTTCGTCGTGCTGCAGATCATCGAGGGCGTGGCCGAGCTCCGGCTCTCCGCGCATGCCGCGACGCAGCAGGTCGCGTACTTCGCTCACGTGTTCGGATTCTTCGCCGGCGTGGTGCTCCTCGGGGTGTTCCGACGCAACGGCGGATCGCGCCGCGTGCGGACGGGATGGGGTTAGGCTAGGAACGTGTCCAGGACGATGCTCGTTCCGTGCACCGTCGAGTCCGTCCGCGTCCACGTGCTCACGGGCCAGCACGTCGTGCTCCTTCAGGCGAAGGACTCGAACAAGCTTCTGCCGATCTGGATCGGTCCCGATCAGGCGCACAGCATCGCGACGCGGATCGCCGGCATCGCGAGCGAACGCCCGCTCACCCACGACCTGATGATGGACATGGTCACGAAGCTCGGCGCCGAGGTGACGCGCATCGTGGTGAAGGATCTCGTCTCGGACGACAACGGCGGCGGGGTCTTCCACGGGAGCCTCTTCCTGCAGCACGCCGGCAACGAGGTGGAGATCGACTGCCGGCCCTCCGACGCGATCGCGCTCGCGGTGCGCTGCGACGCGCGCATCCTCGTGGCCGACACGGTCCTTGATCGCTCCGCGATCCTCGCCGAGAGCGAAGAGGACCAGAATCTCACGGTGTTCAAGGAGTTCATCGACTCACTGCACGACGACCCGCAGGCGCCGCGGCTTCCCGACGACCCTCAGGGGCCGCCGGCGAATTAGAGACGTCGAGCGCCGACTCGCGGCGGCGTGCATGACCGCGGGTCGATGAAGCAGCATGGTGGCGTGTCCGCCATCCCGCGCACGCGATCCGAGGGGTCGGCCCCGGTCGTCGACGTCGTCGTGCCCGTGTACAACGAGGAACGCGACCTCGGGCCGAACGTGCGACGGCTCTACGAGCACCTCTCGCGCGCCTTCCCGTTCCCCGCGGTGATCACGATCGTCGACAACGCCAGCCGGGACGGGACCCTCGCGCTCGCGGAGCGCCTGGCACAGGAGCTCCCCGGCGTCCGCGTCATTCACCTCGACCAGAAGGGACGGGGACGCGCGCTGCGAGCGGCGTGGCTGCAGAGCGACGCGCTGGTCGTCAGCTACATGGACGTCGATCTATCCACGGACCTGAAGGCGCTGCTCCCGCTCGTGGCACCGATTGTCTCGGGTCACAGCGATCTTGCGATCGGCAGCCGGCTGGCGCGTGGCGCGCGCACGAAGCGTGGCCCAAGACGCGAGTTCATCTCGCGCGCGTACATGCTCGTCCTGCGCCTCGCGCTCGGCGCCGGCTTCACCGACGCGCAATGCGGCTTCAAGGCGGTGCGGACCGAGGTCGCGCGTGAGCTGTTACCGCGGGTGGAAGATCAGACCTGGTTCTTCGACACGGAGCTGCTCGTGCTCGCGCAGCGACGCGGGCTTCGGGTGCACGAGGTGCCGGTCGACTGGACGGACGATCCCGATTCACGCGTCGACATCCTCCGCACCGCGATCGACGATCTGCGTGGCGTGGTACGCCTCCGCTTCGGCGGCGGGCGGGCGCGAAAGCCCTGACCGGAGTGTCCGATCGCGCTCTTGCTGTCATCGTCGGCGCGGCCGCATGCATCGTGTACCTGGCGGCCGGCCTCGGGCTGCTCACGGACTACGACTACTACGGCCGGCTCGCGCACGCTCTCCTTGCCGGCCGCTGGTGGCTCGACGAGGCGCCACCCTGGCTCAACGAGCTGCTCCCGTGCGGCGATGGACGGTACTGCGTCGCGTATCCGCCGCTGCCGGCGCTGCTGACCGTCCCCTTCGCGGCGTTCCTACCGTCGGCTCTCGCGCAGGTGCTCGTCTCGCGCCTTGCCGCCGGCGTCTCGGCGGGGATCCTCTACCTCGGGCTGCGCGCCTTCGGTGCGCCGCGCGCCGTCGCGGTCACCGGCACGGCGCTCTCCGCGCTCGGAACGACGTTGTTCTTCTCGTCGGTCGACGGCCGCGCCTGGTTCGACGCTCATGCGATCGCCATGCCGTTCCTGTGCGCCGCGTTCCTCTTCGCCGCGCGCGGCGATCGCCCCTGGCTCCTTGGCGCCGCGATCGGCCTCGCGACGCTCTCGCGGCTCCCGGTCGCGGCTGCGACGCCGGCCCTCGTGCTGCTCCTCGCGCGCCGCTCGGGCGTGCCCCTGCGTACGGTCGTGCCCGGCATCGTCGCGGGTGGCTTTCCGTTCGCCGTGATCTACGTGGGCTACAACCTCCTGCGCTGGGGCACGCCCCTCGACGAGGGCTATACGCGGCTCGCCGTGGGCGACGTGTTCTTCACGCAGGGCGTGTTCTCGCTCTTCTACCTGCCGCGCCATCTCACGGCGATCTTCCTCGAGCCCTTCGAGTTCGTTGCGGGAACGCTGTGGTTCCTTCGACCGAGCATCAAGGGCACGAGCCTCTTCCTCAGCACGCCCGCGTTCGTATGGGTGTTCGCCGGCCTGCGGCATATGCGCCGCGATCCGGCGATCGCGTACGTCGCGCTCGCCGCGCTTCTCGCGCTCCTGCCCGACGTGCTGCACGGCACCGTCGGATTCGCGCAGTTCGGCTATCGCTTCAGCCTCGACGCGCAGCCTTTCCTCATCGCGCTCGCGGTCGCCGGTGACGCGAGGACGGCCGACGGCTGGCGCGCCTGGCCGTCGCGCGTCTTCATCGGCGCGGTCGCGCTTTCGGTCGCGATCAACGTCTACGCGACCATCGCGATCACGCGTTTCGGCTACTGGCAGTGATCGAGACCGCGGCGCAGCGCGCCGACCGCCGCGCGAAGCTCGCGATCGGCGGCGTCATCGCGCTCGGTGTGCTGCTGCGTCTCTTCGTCCTGCGCTCGCCGGGCTTCCCGAGCGACGTCGCGACGTTCCAGGCTTGGGCCGAGCGCCTTGCGGACATCGGGCCGTCGCGCTTCTACGAGCCCGGCTACTTCAGCGACTACCCGCCCGCCTACCTCTACGTGCTCTGGATCTTCGGCGCGCTCTTCGACGGGGAGCTCCTGCGCCTGATGGTGAAGGCGGCGTCGATCCCCGCCGACATCGGCATCGCGCTTCTCTCCGCGCGGCTCGTGTGGCAGGCCGCGGACCGCCGTAGCGCGGTGCTCGCCGCGGGTCTGTGGATGCTCTCGCCCGGGCCGATCTTCGCCGGCCCGTACTGGGGACAGGTCGATGCCGTGGGCACCGTGCCGCTCATGGCCGCGCTGATCATGGGCGGCCGCGGCCGCTGGGCGACCGCCGGCGTGCTCGCGGGCGTCGCCGCGATGGTGAAGCCGCAGTTCGGCATCGCGGCCATCGTCGTCCTCGCGGCAGCGGCCATCGTGTGGATCCGGAGCGCGGACTGGCGTGCCCCGGCGCGCGTCGCGGTCGGCGCCGGCGTCACCGTTCTGTTGCTTGGCCTGCCGTTCCGCGCCGGCCCGGCGGAGCTCATCGACCTCGTGAAGTCCGCGGCCGGGACGTATCCCTACACCAGCCTCTACGCGTTCAACATCTGGTCGATCGTCGGCGACTTCTGGAAACCTGACGACGCATACGTCGTCACGGGTGCGGCCCTGCTCATCGCCGGCCTCCTGGGATCGTGCGTGCTCCTGTGGTGGCGGCGCGACGCCGGGGCGCTGCTCGCCGCCGGTGCGCTCGCGGCGTTCGCGTTCTACTTCCTGCCGACCCGCGCTCACGAGCGCTATCTCTTCCCGGCGTTCGCGCTCCTCCTCCCGATCGTGGCGGTCCGGGCGCGCCTTCTCGTGCCGTACGTCGTGCTCGCGGTCTCGTTCGCGGCCAGCCTGTACTTCGCCTTCACGCGCTATCCGCAGAACGATCTGCGATCACCGCAGTGGCTCGAGGACACGCTCTTCACGCGCAACGGCCAGATCCTCATCGCGCTCGTCATGCTTGGCGTCGCCGGGTACGTCGGCTGGCGACTCCTCCGCGGTGACGCGTCGCTCGAGCGTGACCCCGGCAGCGGCGTCGCCGAGCCGGAACCCGAGGGCGCATCGGATGCCGGCGCGATCGCGCCGCGCGCGCCGTGGCGGCTGCCGGCGATGCTGGCGCTGGGCGGGCCGCCGACGCGCCGGGATCTCGCGGTCGCGGTCCTCGTGGCCCTCGTCGTCCTCGGCACGCGCGGCTTCCGCCTCGATCAGCCGCGCGACATGTACTTCGACGAGGTCTACCACGCGCGCACCGCGTTCGAGCTGCTTGCCCAGCGCGAGCCGTACGAATGGACCCATCCGCATCTGGCGAAGGAGATCATGGCCCTGGGCATCCTCGCGTTCGGCGACGATCGTGTGGCCGGCACCGAGCGCGGCATGCCGGCCACGGCGTTCGCTGTGACCAACGATGGGCTCCGCGTCTACTTCGGCGACGTGCTCCGGGTGGTAGATCGGGCCGGCGTTGCCCACGATGTCGGTCTCGTCGGCACGGCCGATGGTTTCCTGGCGGTGGAGGGCCACCGTTTCTTCACGGTGGCGGCGGGGAAGCTGACCGAATGGACCGTCGACGCGCTGGGCGCGAATCCGACATCGAAGACAGTCCCACTGCCGGCGGGCACGACGCCGACCGGAATCCTCGCCACTGGCGGCAAGGTCGTCGTGTCGGCGGCGAACGGCCAGTACATCTACACGACGCTCGACGCCGCCCCGCTGATCGTGCCGCGGCCCGCGGTCGCGGTCACCGCGAAGCCGGACGGGAGCGTGCTCTTCCTCCTCGAGGCCGCCGGGACGATCCGTCAGGTCGACACCGCCACCGGTCAGGAGACGCAGACCACCAGCGCGCGTGGCCCCGGTGTCGCGATCGCGTACGCCCTCGCTCCGAACCGCCTCTTCGTCGCACGCGCCGACACGCCGTCGCTCGACGTGGTCGACCTCGACGCGCACTCGAGCGAGACGGTGCCTCTGGGGAACGACCGCACCGGCGCGTTCACCGCGGGCGCGAGCGCGCTGGCGGTCGTCGCACGCACGCAGTTCGTGTACGCGCTCACGCCGGGGAAGGTCGTGGTCGTCGAGACGCACGGCGCGTCACCCTTCGCGTCGATTTCCGTCGCCGCGACCGACCGCTTCCTGGGGGTGGATGGCGAGGACGACAAGCTCCTCGTCGCCGGCGGCGACAGCGTGGAACGCATCGAGACCGGTCGCCACGCGCTCGCGTGGCGGCTCCCTGGTGTCGTCTTCGCGGCGATCCTGGCGTTCTTCCTGTTCCTGCTCGCGCGCCGGCTGTTCGCGTCGCCGCTGGTGGCGTATCTCGTCGGCGCGGCCGCGATCCTCGACGGCTCGATGTTCGCGCAGGCACGCATCGGCATGAACGACATCTACGTCGCGGCCTTCATCGTCGCGACGTGGTACTTCATCGTGGCCGCACATCGGCCCCGACGACGCTCGTGGCTCGACATCCTCATCGCGGGCGTGCTCATCGGCCTGGGCGCGGCGTCGAAGTGGGCCGCGCTGTACACGCTCGCGGGGATCTTCGTCGCGGCGCTCGCGGTAACGGCCTACGCGTACGAACGTGGCCGCCCCGGGACCGGCGGGCCGCTCGATCTGTTCAAGGGCCGCGGGCGCAACGCCGCGCTGCTCTTCGGCTCGTTCGCGGTCATCCCGGCGGCCCTGTACCTCGCGGCGTACCGGCCGTGGTTCGGCGGCCCGACCGCGCCGTACGGCTGGAACCTGGTCGAGCTCACGCAGCAGATGTACTGGTACCACTCCTCGCTCACCGCTCCGCACTGCGCGGGCGCGCCGTGGTGGGCATGGCCGCTCGACCTCAAGCCGGTCTACTGGTACTTCGGCGGCTCGGTCGGCGGCCTCAACGGCTACATCTACGACGCCGGCAACCCGATCCTGTTCTGGCTCGCGCTCCCCGCGTCGGCGATCGTCGGCGGGCTCGCGGTCCGCGCGCGGTCCGCCGCGCTGGGCCTCGTCCTGCTCGCGATGCTCACGCAGTACGTCGCATGGATCCCGATCTCACGCGTGCTGTTCTTCTACCACTTCTTCACCGTGCTCCCGTTCTACCTCCTGTGCCTGGCGATCGTGCTCGCGCTGCTGTGGGAGAAACAACGGAAAACGGTCGCCGTGTTTTGTGCCGTCGCGGCCGCGGCGTTCCTGTTCTTCTACCCGTTCGTCTCGGGCATCCCGATCCCCGGAGATGCGGCGGGCGTGTACTTCATCCTCCCGACCTGGCAGTACGACCCGGCCTTCTATCCCACGGACTCGTGCCCGACCGCGATCTCGGCGAGCATCGGGACGAGCCTCACTGTCGCCGTCGCGTGGGCACTCGAGATCGCGGCGCTGGCCCTGGGCGCGGCCATCGCGTTCGACTGGGCACCGGCGCGACGCGCGCTCGCGCGGATCGGCATCTAGGCACGGAACCGGCTCCGCCTGCCTGTTGTAGATAGGGACGTGGCCCGCTCATCGCGGCTCGGCATCCTCGTGCTCGCCTTCATCGTGGCTGGCTGCAGCGCGCAGGCGATCGCCCCACGGCCGAGCGACCCCGCGGCATCGACGGCCGGCGCGACCGATACGCCGCGCCCGACGAACGCCTCGAGCGACATCATCTACGTGCGGTCGAACGACGGCCTCTACTCCAAGATCCTTGTGCTCGATGCGCGCACGGGCCAGACGCTGAGAACGTTGAGTTACGGCGCGCTCTCCGCGAACGCGGCGACCGTGTACTCGGCCGACTCGGTGAGTGGCGCGACGAAGACGGCCATCCATCTCACCGACCTCGCGACCGGCACTGACCTTCGCACCTTCACGGTCGACGGCGATCTTCGTCCGGCCCGGAACCCGATGGGCACCTTCAGCGCGCTCACCGGCGACGGCGCGCTCACGAGTGACGGGCGCCTCCTCGCGCTCATGAATAGCGCCTACAAGCTCGACAACGAGTGGCTTACGAAGTTCGCTGTTGTGAACACCGACTCGGGCGCGATCGTGTCGTCGACCGAGTTCCGCGGGCAGAGCACCTTCGGGTTCATCGCGCTGGCTCCGGATGGTCGCTCGCTCTTTCTCGAGCAATACGGCGACGGTGGGACGCGCCTCCGCGTCTTCGACGTCGCGACCGCGACGCTCGTCGACGCGACCGGGCCGGGCCTGGCCACGACCGGCTTCCGGACCCCAGGCGTGCTCTCGCCGGACGGCCGCTGGATGTACCGCCTCGACGCCGGGAGCCAGGCGACCAACTGCACGTCGACGGATGGACCGAGCTGCGTACCGAACGGATCGCCGCCGTACGTTGTCGCGCTCGACCTGGTGACGCGTCGTGCCGCGCAGCTCACGCTCCCGAACGCCCAGCGGTCGAGCGATTTCGAGAAGTATCTACTCTGGTCGCTGGCCCTCACGCCCGACGGAGCGACGCTGTACGCCGTGAATCCCGCACTCGGGGTCATCGACGAGGTGGACGCGCGCCAGATGAGCCTCCGGCGCACTGCCCCGATCACCGTGGCGCGCGCTAGCGGCGACGGGCTCACCGCTCTCGCCCGCCTCTTCTTTCCGGTCGCGGATGCGAAACGCTACATCACCGGCGGCGCGCTCCTCTCACCGGACGGCCGCACGCTCTATGCCGCCGCGCACGACGGTCTCTCGGTCATCGACACCGCCTCGCTCGCGTCGCGCGCTGTCTGGCAACGGACGCACCAGTTCGACACGCTCCGCCTGTCCTCGGACGGCCGCCGTCTCTATGCGATGGACAACATGGCCGGCAAGCTCGTGCTGATCGACACGACCGCGGGCGCGAGCCTGGGTGAGATCAAGCTGCAGTACGCGCCGGCGATCCTCCGCATCGACAGCGGCAACTAGATCGCGCGTCCCGCGCACGCGCAACAGCTCACGGGGCGCAGTCGCCCGCAGAGCCGGGGCCGGGTGAAGGACCCAGGTGGGGCGGCCCGGACCAGACATCCAGTCGTCCACAGGAGAGGTCGACCCGCACGGCATCCCCTCGGTACTCCGTCGCGCCGCCCGGCCCCGCACTTCGTACGACATCACCGGCCCGGATGGTCATCGACGACAGGAGTCGGCCGCTCGGCGAACGCGCCTCCACCGTCCAGGGCTGCGGGGGTAGCTCACCTGGCGCGATCTTGTCGGCTGCGCCCGGAGCGACACTCCGGACCGTCGTTCCGTTCACGACGAGGTCGACCACGAGGGTCGTGCCGTTCGAGATCTCGAGGTCCGCGGCCGTTGCCGGCGGTGGCGTAAGTGAGAACAGCACCGCGAAGGCGCCCGCGACCACGAGCACGACGAGCGCGAGGAAGAGCCCGAGCGCGACCGCGGCATTCGGCGGGCGCCGATCGTACGCATAGAGCACGACGGTCACGTTGTCCTCGCCGCCGCGCGCGTTCGCGAGGGCGACGAGCGCTTCGGTGCCGGCAGCGAGCGACTTCGCGTTCGCGTCGAGCGTCGACACGATCTCCTCGGTCGTGACGTGCCGCGTGAGGCCATCCGAGCAGAGCACCAGGCGGTCGTGTGGCCGCAGCTCCTCGACGAACACGTCGGCCTGCACACCGCGGGGATCGCCGACGAAGCGGGTGATCCCGTGGGCCTGCGCGCCGGCGTGGTCCACCGTCACCTGGCGCGCGGCGCCGCCACGTACCAGATACGCGCGGCTGTCGCCGAGGTTCGCGATGACCACCTCGGCGCGCCGGATCGCCGCGGCCACGAGCGTGGTCGCCGCCCCCGTCTTCGACGACGCCTCGCCGGCGCGCAGGACGGCGCTGTTCGCCTCGCGGATCGCGTCGCCCAGACGCTCGCTCAGCGGCTGCTCGGGGCTCGCGGCGAAGAAGCGCGCCGCGAGCTCGGCGACGGCCGCGTCGGCCGCGATCTCGCCGCCCGGCCCGCCGCCCACGCCATCGGCGACGGCCATGAGCACCACGCCGCCCGTCTCGCGCACGAGGTAGCGGTCCTCGTTCCCATCGCGCACGCGACCCTTGTCACTCCGCGCCGCGGTGCGCTTCAGCGCGGAGCTCCCCAGAAGCTCGCCACGCCCTACGCCAGCGCCACGAGCGCGTGGAGGGCGGCCTCGAACACCCGGTCGCTCCCGACGATCGAGAGCTCCTCGCGCAGCAGCTCGTCGATGCCCGGCGCCGGAAGCGGCAGGATGCGCAGCGATCGCGTCGTCCCGTTGACCACCACCGTCGCGGTCACGTGACGCGGATCGGGCGCTCGCTTCAGGACGAATTCGTAGAGGTCGCCCTCATGCCGCGCCTGCATTCGGAATCCGGAGGTGTCTCCTGGATCGATGCCCCGCTCGAAACGCGGGCGCACGCGTACGTCGATCGGCGCGCCGTCGCGCCGCGCCATGCGGAAGAGCATGCCGCCGGCCTCGTTGGGCGCGAACCGCTCGACGACCCGCCAGCCAAGACGTGATGCGAGCCACGCGACCAGCAGGAGCGCCTGGGAGGGATGGATGGCGCGTCCGTCGGCGTCCACGCTGAAGCCGACGCGCACGCCGACGATCGCGTCGAGGCACGGGCGCCACGCGTCGACGTCGAAGAAGCCTCCGATGAGCTCGCGCCATGGCGTCAGCCGCGTCCAATTGAGATCGGTGATCCCGAAGCGACGGCGGCGATGCGTCGTCGCGAGATCGGCGAGGACCGCCAGCGTCCTGTCGGGTCGCGCAAAGTCCGCCGAATCGACGATGAGCCGGTCGGCCACGGCGATCAGATCATCGAAGCGCTTGGTGTCCTGCGGCGGGGTACCGGTCCACCAGAGGAATACCGAAAGGTCCGGGACCAGCAGCGGGATCACCACGCTGGCGATACGGTCGTCGGCGTCGCCGCGGACGCGCGCGAAGATCTGCTCGTAGCAGACCCGCGCGGTCTCGTCGGATCGCGGCACAAGGCAATGCAGCTGGACGGCGGCATCGACGCCTTCGCGCATGCGATCGCCGAGCACGATGATCGCCCGCGAGGGATGCCGGTCCGAGAGGCGCGCGGTGCTGGCCGCGGCGCGGAGCGCGTGCATCTCGCGGTCGGCGTACACGACGAGATTCAGCACGGCGGCACGCGCGACGGTGCGCCCCTGCTCCTTTGCCTGCGCTCCGGCGATGCGCCGGAGGCGCGCGAGCTCGTGCTCGAGCGCCGTGACCGAGGAGACCTCGTACCCCCAGACGGACTGGTCGAGCGGCGCTACGGCCGTCGCCAGGCCCTTCCGTCGCGCTCGATGAGCGTGTCCGCCTCGGGTGGTCCCCATGAGCCCGCGGGGTACGTGCAGATCGCAGGCACGCCCTTGGCCCAGGCGGTCAGGATCGGATCCACGAAGGTCCACTGCTGCTCGACCTCGTCGCGGCGGGTGAACAGCGTGGCGTCGCCGCGCAGGGCGTCGAGGATGAGCGTCTCGTAGGCGTCCGGCGCGTCGAGCATGAACGACGCCCCGTACACGAAATCCATGTTCACGGTGCGGATGCGGAAGCCCTGGACCGGGACCTTCGCGCCGAACGTGAGGCTGATGCCCTCGTCCGGCTGGATGCGCAGCACCAGCTCGTTCGCGTCGAGACCCTCCGACGTTTCCTTTCCGAAGATCCGGTGCGGAGCGGTGCGGAACCGGATCGCGATCTCGGTGGTGCGCTTCGGCAGCCGCTTGCCCGTGCGGATGTAGAACGGGACGCCCTCCCAGCGCCAGTTGTCGATGAAGCAACGCATCGCGACGAAGCTCTCGGTCTGCGACTCCGATGCCACTCCGTGCTCCTCGCGGTAGCCGGTCACCGCCTTGCCCTCGATGTACCCCGGACCGTACTGGCCGCGCACGGTGCGTGCGCCGACCTCGCGCTCGGCGATCGGGCGGAGCGCGCGGATCACCTTCACCTTCTCGTCGCGCACCGCGCGGTCGTCGAACGCGGCTGGCGGCTCCATGCCCACCAGGGCCATGAGCTGCAGGACGTGGTTCTGCACGATGTCGCGCATCGCGCCGGCGTGCTCGTAGTAATCGGCGCGCTCCTCCACGCCGAGCGACTCGGCCACCGTGATCTGCACGTGGTCGACGTACTGGCGATTCCAGATGGGCTCGAAGATGCCGTTGGCGAACCGCAGGACGAGGATGTTCTGCACGGTCTCCTTCCCGAGGTAGTGGTCGATGCGGAAGACCTCGTCCTCGCGGAAGACCTCATGCACGATGCCGGTGAGCTCCATCGCGGAAGCCAGGTCGCGCCCGAATGGCTTCTCGACCACGATCCGGGACCACCCGGGCCCGCGCAGCCGGTGTGCGCCGATCGCGCGGACGATCGGCACGTAGGCCTGCGGCGGGGTCGCGAGGTAGAAGAGCCGGTTGCCATTCGTACCGACCTCTGTGTCGACGGCGTCGAGCGTCCTCGCGAGCGCGTCGTAGCCCGCGTCGTCGGGCGTCGCCACGAAGCGGATGTTCTGCGCGAAGGCGCCCCAGACCTCTTCGTTGATGGGCCTGGTGCGGCTGAACTGCGCTACGGCGTCGTGCAGCTCCGTGCGGAACTCGTCGTCGCTCGAGGCGCGGCGAGCGGCGCCCACCACCGCGAAGGAGGCCGGCAGGAGGCGCTGGAGCGCGAGGTTGTACAGCGCCGGCAGCAGCTTGCGATGCGTGAGGTCGCCCGACCCGCCGAAGAGCACGAGCGTCGACGGTTGCGGCACCCGCGCGAGTCGCATCCCCTCGCGCAACGGATTTACATCCGTTGCGCTTCCCGTCCTACCGCTCGTTGTCACTCGCGGGGTGGACTCGTTCGTCGCAGATGAACTGCTCCTCACTCGACCTATTCCGTCTTCACCGCGTGACCGCCGAACTGGTTGCGGAGCGCCGCGGCGACCTTCATCGCGTAGCTGTCATCCTGGCGCGAGACAAAGCGTGCGAAGAGCGAGTGCGCGAGCACGGTCGCCGGCACGTCGTGGTTGATCGCCTCGATGACCGTCCAGCGTCCCTC
>JBGQFO010000047.1:0-13367 GCA_041496945.1 Candidatus Limnocylindria bacterium
CAGTCCCAGTCTGGCTGGCCATCCTCTCAGACCAGCTACGGATCGAAGCCTTGGTGGGCCATTACCTCACCAACTAGCTAATCCGCCGCAGGCCCCTCCTAAAGCGTCTTACGACTTTGAGCACCGAAAACGAATCGGTGGTCACATGCGGTATTAGCGACTCTTTCGAGTCGTTATCCCCCACTTCTGGGCAGGTCACCTACGTGTTACTCAGCCGTTCGCCACTAGCCTCTCCCCTTGCGGGAATTGGCCCGTTCGACTTGCATGTTTTATGCACGCCGCCAGCGTTTGTCCTGAGCCAGGATCAAACTCTCCGACAAAAAAATCAGACCAGCCTTTCGGCCGATCTGTTCATTGCTTCGAGTTCGATCAAAAAATCAACAAAGACCGCGCTAGCGTTCCTACCACTCTTCAGCTGTTAAAGATCGTGCCCCGACCTCCCAAACGGAATACGGCCTAGGCGACTCGCGGACGCTCAGCATACCACCTCCGGCCACCGTCCGACCCTAGGAGATGGCTCGGCGGCCCTCCAAAGCACGGCTCACGGTCACCTCATCGGCGTATTCGAGGTCGCCGCCCATCGGCAGGCCCCTGGCCAGACGTGTCAGGCGGGCCCCCGAGCCGGCGAGGAGCTGGGCGACGTACATCGACGTCGCCTCCCCTTCCAAATTCGGGTTCGTCGCCAGGATGAGCTCCTCGATCCCGCCTTCCTTCACGCGCTTCACAAGCTGCGAGATCTTCAGGTCGTCGGGCCGCACGCCGTTCACCGGCGAGATCGCGCCGTGGAGCACGTGGTAGCGGCCCTTGAACTGGCCGGTGCGCTCGATCGCCAGCACGTCGAGCGGCTCCTCGACCACGCACACGACGTGCGCGTCACGCTCGTCCGAGGAGCAGATCACGCAGGGATCGGCCTCAGCGATGTTGAAGCACACCGAACAGTAGAGAAGGTCGGTCTTCACCGAGTGGATCGCCGCGGCGAGGGCCTCGGCATCTGGCAGCGACGTCCGCAGGATGTGATAGGCGAGCCGCTGCGCGGTCTTCGGACCGACGCCAGGTAATTTCGAGAGCTCGTCGATCAGGCGGGCGAGCGGCCGCGCGAGGGCGCTCGGCAATCACATACCCGGGATCTTCAGACCGCCGGTCACGCTGCCGAGCCGCTGCGCGGCGAGCTCGCGCGACTTCACCAGGGCGTCGTTGAACGCCGCGCGCACGAGATCCTGAAGTGTCTCGACGTCGCTCGGATCGACCGCCTCCTTGGAGATGCGGACATCTTTGATGTCCTGCGTCCCGGTGAGTACGACCACGACCGCGCCGCCACCGGCGCTGCCCTCGACCGTCACTTCCGCGAGCTCGGCCTGAGCCTTGGCCATGTTCGCCTGCATCTCCCGCGCCATGCGCGCGAGGTCGCCCATGTTCTTCATCACTCGACCTCCAGGATGCGATCGGGACGGCGGAAGATCTCGAGCGCGGCGCGGTGCATCGGATCGTCGGTGGCCGCGGGCGCGTTGGCCGGGACGGCCTGGACGACGCAGCGCACCCGGATCGCGATCGCAAGGCGCTCCGAGAGACCCTGCTCGAGCTCCGACCGCAGACGGTCCTGCCAGAAGTCACGCGCGAAATCGGTCGCGAAGCCGATCGTCACGGTGCTGCCTTCGATGGTCAGCGGCTCCGCGTCGAGCAGATGCGCGGCCTTGCCGATGCTCAGCGCCTTCGCCTGCGCGACGAGCTCGACCCAGGCCTTCTGCACGTCGGCGAGTGGGACCTGGGCCGCTCGCCGAGCGCCCGGCGGATCCGCGGCCTGCTGAGCGCGGCGCGCGGCGAGGTCGACGACCGCCGCGCGCGTGTCGGCGCGCGGCGCGGTGCGGACCGGCGCGGGCGGCGCCGGACGGGACGGCGAGGCGCCCGCGGCGCGGGCCGGCTGGGGCGGGACCGGCGCGCCGGTCGGTGCGCTCGTGCCGGCCATCGTCACGAGATCGAGGATCGCGAGCTCAAGCGGCAGCGCGGTGCCCTCGCTCGTCTTGAGCTGTTGCTCGGTCTCGAGAAGCCGCTTTGCGATACGTGCGAGCCGCTCGAGCGTGAACTTGGGGGCCTGCTCCTTGAGCTTCGCGGCCACGCCCTCGCTCGCGGTCTCCGGGACCTTGCCGGTCGAGGAAACCCCGACCAGCGCCCGCATGTGCTCGAGAGCGCGGCGCACGAACAAACGGAGGTCGCGGCCGTCGTCGACGAGCTTGCCGATGAGCCGGATGCCGGCGGCGCCGTCGTTCGCGACGAGCGTGTCGAAGAGCGCGCTCGTCTCCTCCCACTCGGAGACGCCGAGGAGCTCGTCGACGTCCTTCAGCGTCACCTTGCCTTCGGAGAAGGTCGCGACCATGTCGAGGATGCTCTCGGCATCGCGCAACGAACCCTGCGCGTGCCGCGCGATGGCTTCGAGCGCGGCGGGTTCGCAGCTGAGCTTCTCCTGCTTGCAGATCTCGGCGAGCTGCTTGACCACACCCTGGTACGGGATGCGTCGCAGGTCGAAGCGCTGCGTGCGTGACACGATCGTGCCCGGGATCTTCCCGGCCTCCGTCGTCGCGAGCACGAAGATCGCGTGCGGCGGCGGCTCCTCGAGCGTCTTCAGCAGCGCGTTGAACGCCTCGCTGGTGAGCTGATGGGCCTCGTCGATGACGTAGACCTTGTACTGCCCCTGCGACGGGGCGAAACGGACCTTCTCGCGCAGGTCCCGCATCTCGTCGATGCCGCGGTTGCTTGCGGCGTCGATCTCGATCAGGTCGAGGAAGCGGCCTTCGCGCACCGCGATGCACGTCTCGCATTTGTCGCACGGCTCGCCGTCCTTGGCCTTCGTGCAGTTGACCGCCTTCGCGATGAGCCGAGCGATGGTGGTCTTGCCGATGCCACGCGAGCCGGCGAGCAGATAGGCGTGCGCGACCTGACCCGAGGCGATCGCGTTCTTGAGGGTGCGGGTCACGTGCTCCTGTCCGACGATCGCCGCAAAGGTCTGGGGTCGATAGCGGCGATAGAGGGCTCCGCGCTCCGGCACGAAGGTCAGGATAGAAGGTGCGGACCACGCGCGGACAGGACGAATGCCGTGCACCCTCCGTCGATCGCGGCATCTCGGGCACACGCACGTGGAACGGCTCGGATCAGGCTGGCCTGCGGCACACGACGACGACCGCTTACCGCTGCTTCCTTCCGGACCTGACGGGGTTCGCGGGCCGGCGCTGCACAGGACCCGATCGTCAACGCCACGCCACGCACGCTGCGACCGCGACGCCGGACCTCGGGAGGGGATTCAGCCCCGCTGGAGCGGATTGCGGGTACAGGGCACCGCTAGCTCCCCGCCTAGCACGGCCCTTCGATGGTACGCGAGCTCAGGCGGGCTCGACGAGCCGCATGACCTCGCGCATGAAGGCCGGAAGATCCATCGGATAGCGCGACGTCACGAGGTTGCCGTCGACGACGACCTCCTCGTCCTCCCACGTGCCCCCGCCGGCCCTGATCTCCTCGGGCACGCCGTCCTCCCAGTAGGAGGTGAGGCGACGTCCGCGCACGAGATCCGCGGACACGAGCGTCCAGGGACCGTGGCAGATGGACGCGACCGGCTTGTTCTTCGCGAAAAAGGCGCGCGCGATCGCTTGGGCGCGCGGGATCTTCCGCACCGTCGCGGGCGCGCCGTCCGGGAAACCGCCGGGGATGAAGAGGAGCCGGTACGCGTCGGGGTCGACGTCGTCGAAGGTGAGGTCGGGCTTCAGGGCGTAGCCGTGCTCTCCGGCGATGCGCTCGCGGGTCGGTGCCGCCACGTCGACGTGCCAGCCGGCCTCGCGCAGGCGGAAGAGCGGGAAGAAGAGCTCCATGTCCTCGAAGCCATCGGCCGTGAGCACGACCGCGCGTTTCGCCGGATCGACCATGCGGCCAATGTACGCGGCGCGGGCGATCGGCGGAGAGGGCGGGATTCGAACCCGCGAGCCTTTCGGCTACCCGCTTTCCAAGCGGGCGCACTCGGCCACTATGCGACCTCTCCGGATGGGATTATCGGCGGAGAGGGCGGGATTCGAACCCGCGAGGCTTTCGCCTACCGCTTTTCGAGAGCGGCACCATCAACCACTCGGACACCTCTCCGGGAAGAAGTTTACCCGCGCGAGCGTTCGGTAGAGTCGGACACTTCATGACACTTCGGCGCTTCCACTACGCATGGGTCGTCACCGCCGTGACGTTCCTCGCGCTGCTCGCGGCGGCGTCGGTCCGCGCCGCGCCCGGGGTCATCATCGTCCCGCTCGAGACGGAGTTCGGGTGGGATCGCGGCGCGATCTCGCTCGCCGTCGCCATCAGCCTCATCACCTTCGGCCTCGGCGGACCGCTCGGCGGCACGCTCGTCGATCGCTTCGGTCCACGCCGCGCGCTCCTCGCGGGCCTCGCGGCGATCGCGCTCGGCCTGTACTTCCTGCTCTCCCTGCAGGACCTCTGGCAGCTCTACCTCATCTGGGGGCTGCTCATCGGCGTCGGCACGGGTATCGCGAGCCAGGTGACCGGCGCGACCGTCGCGCACCGCTGGTTCCGGACGCACCGCGGCCTGGTGATCGGCCTCTTCGGCGCGGCCACCTCCGCGGGTCAGCTCATCTTCGTGCCGGCGATGATGGCGCTCACCGTCACCGACGGCTGGCGCTCGGGCATCGCGCTGCTCCTCGGCGCGGCCGTCGTGGTGACGCTGCCGGTGCTCCTGTTCATGCGCGACCGGCCGTCGGACATCGGCCAGCGTGCCTTCGGTGAGGGCGTCACGCTCTCCGCGGAGGAGAAGGCCGCCGACGCGCGGCGCACGCCGCTCGGTGCGGCGATCCGGACGAAGGATTTCTGGCTCCTCGCGGGCAGCTTCTTCGTCTGCGGCTACACCTCGAACGGCCTCGTGGGCACCCATCTCATCCCCCACGCGCTCGAGCACGGCTTCACCGCGGTGACCTCGGCCACGGCGGTCGGACTCATGGGCGCCATGAACATCGTCGGGACGCTCGCCTCAGGCTGGTTCTCGGATCGCTATGACAACCGCAAGCTGCTGGCCGCGTACTACGGCTTCCGCGCGCTGTCGCTCTTCGCGCTGCCGTTCATCTTCGAGTCGCAGTGGCTGTACCTCTTCGCATTCACCTACGGCCTCGACTGGATCGCGACCGTGCCGCCGACGGTGAACCTCACGGCCTCGATCTTCGGGCGCGCCTCGCTCGGACAGCTCTACGGCTGGATCTTCTTCTCGCACATGTGCGGCGCGGCGCTGGCCGCCTACGCCGGCGGCTATTTCCACACGGTGCTCGGCGACTACCACCTCATGTTCATCTCGGCCGGGATCATGGGATTCATCGCCGTGTCGCTCGCGCTCCGGATCAGCCCGGCGGGCGATCTCGTGGCGCGACCGCCCCGGACCGCGGAGCCCGCTGCGATCTAGAAAGCGGCCTTCTCCATGGCCGGCGTGTACTCGCCCTTGCGCGCCGCCGCGGTGAGCTTCGCGCGATGCAGGTACGCACGCTGCGCCGCCGCGACGCTCTCGCTCTTCCCGGCCCAGGCCTTCTGCGGCGCGGCCTGCAGGCCACGTCCGTACGAGAAGCTGATCTGCCAGGGAGCGCCGACCCGCTTCGCGTGGCGGTTGATCGCGTCGAGGTTGACGGTGGCCTCCTCGTCCGACTGGCCGCCGGAGAGGAACACGACACCCGGGACGGCAGCGGGCACGGCGTTCATGAAGCAGCGCACGGTCCGCCGCGCGACCTCCTCCGCCGGGGCGCGGTCTTTCGCCTCGCTCCCGGAGAGGACCATGTTCGGCTTGAGCAGCATCCCGCCGAGGTCGACGCGTGCGCCCGCGAGCTCGCGGAACACCGCGTGGAGCGTAACGAGCGTCACGTCGTAGCACGTGTCGATGGAGTGGTCCCCGTCCATGAGGACCTCCGGCTCCACGATCGGCACGATGCCCGCCTCCTGGCTCAGCGCCGCGTACCGCGCGAGCGCGTGCGCGTTCGCGTCGATGCAGCCCCGGGTGGGGATCCCGTTCCCGATCGTGATCACGCCACGCCACTTGCTGAACGCCGCGCCCAGCTCGCGGTACGCCGCGAGGCGCTCGCGCAGGCCGTCCAGACCCTCGGTCACGAGCTCGCCAGGCCGGAAGGCGAGCGGCTTCGCCCCGAGGTCGACCTTGATGCCGGGCAGGATGCCCTGGTCCTTCAGGATCTTCACCAGCGGGGTGCCATCGGCGGCGCTCTGGCGGATCGTCTCGTCGTAGAGGATCACGCCGCTGATGTACTGCGCCGCGCCCGGCGCGCGGAAGAGGAGCTCGCGATACGCGCGGCGGGTGTCCTCGGTGTTCGCGACGCCGATCGCGTCGAACCGTCGCTTGATCGTGCTCGTGCTCTCGTCGGCGGCGAGGATGCCCTTCCCCGGCGCGACCAGGGCCCGCGCGATGTCCGCGAGATCCACGATCCAGAGGATACCGACCTATGCTCGGGGACGTGACCGATGACGTCGTCCTGCGCACGTCCGGCCTGGTGAAACGCTTCGGCGAGCTCGTCGCGGTCGATCATCTCGACCTCGAGGTCAAGCGCGGCGAGGTCGTCGGGCTCCTCGGTCCGAACGGCGCGGGCAAGAGCACCACCATCGGGATGATCCTCGGCCTCGTAACACCCACCGCCGGACGGGCCGATGTCTTGGGCATGGATATCGCGACGCACCGTGAGGAGGCGCTCGCGGGACTCGGCGCCATGCTCGAGGTCACGAGCTTCTATCCGTACCTCACCGGACGTGAGAACCTGACCGCCCTCGCCATCCTGCGCGGCGGCGGGGCGCGCGCGCGCGTCGATCCGCTGCTGAAGCGGCTCGGGCTCGCCGATCGCGAGAAGGCCAAGTTCCGCACGTACTCGCTCGGCATGCGACAACGCCTGGGCATCGCGTCGACGCTCCTCGCCGATCCCGCCGTGGTCATCCTCGACGAGCCTGGGAACGGGCTCGACCCGGCTGGCCAGCGCGAGATCCGCGAGCTCACAAAGGAGCTCGCGAGGGAGGGACGCGGCGTCCTGCTGGCTTCCCACCTCCTGCACGAGGTCGAGCTCGTCTGCGACCGCGTCGTCGTGATCCAGAAGGGCCGCATCATCGCGGCCGGCACGATCGCCGAGATCACGCGCGGCGGAAGCTCGTACGAGATCGTCGTGCCGGAGCCCGCGAGGGCGGCGGAGGTCCTGCGGCGCGTCGAGGGGGTGCGCGAGGTGCGCGCCACCGAACAGGGCCTCGAGGTGATCGCCGGCCCCGACCTCGGGCACGCGCTGAACCGCGCGCTCGTCGGCGCGGGCCTCTACGCCAGCGCGATCGTCCCGCGCCAGAGCTCGCTCGAGGACGTCTTCCTCGAGCTCACCGAGAAGGAGACGAATGCTCCGCCCGCTGCGTAACGAGCTCTATCGCATGACGCGGCGCTGGATGCCGCGTGTCCTGCTCGCGACGATCGCCGGCGCGGGGATCGTCCTGTACGAGCTCATCTACTACAGCGTCAACGCGCAGCTCACCCTGCTCCGCAGCGGGAACGCACCGGCGAACCTGGTCGGACCCGCCGGCGCCGAGGCGACGATCAAGCAGTTCGAGGAGACCCTGCTCCAGGTGCGGCCCGCGCACGTCCAGGAGCTCGGGGTCGGGCTCGTCGCCGGGCTCGGGTCGGTCATGCTCATCGTCTTCGCCGCCAGCCACATGGGCACGGAGTTCGGCTGGGGCACGCTGCGTACGCAGCTCGCGAGCGGTCTCAGCCGGCGGGCCTTCCTCGCGACAAAGCTCGGATCGCTCGCGCTGTTCGCGCTGGCGTTCACGGTCCTCGGCATCCTCGCGACGGTCGCGGCCAGCTTCCTGGTCTCCACGCAGGCGGGGTACGACACCGGCGGGTTCGACCTGGCGAAGGTCGTCTCAGCGGGATGGCGCACCGGGTATTCGTTCATCCCGTATCTCGCCCTCGCGTCGCTCATCGCGCTGTGGTCGCGCTCGTCGGGCGCCGGCATCGCGGCCGGCCTGGTCATCTACTTCGCTGAGAGCCTGGTGACGGGTCTGCTCATCTCGTTCAACCGCGACTTCGCCACCATCGCGAACCTCGGCCTTGCGCGGAACGTGCAGTCGCTGTCACGCATCTCGGTGACCGTCGCGGGGACGAACTCGTCGAACTCGGCGGCGACGCTCCCCGATCCGACGCAGGCCGCGGTCGTGCTCGCGGTCTGGACGGTCGTCTTCATCGCGCTCGCGGTCTGGCGGCTGCGGACGCGCGACATCACGCTCGCGTAGACGCGAAGAACGCCCTGAGCAGCTCCTCGCTCTCCTTCCGCAGCACACCCATCCGCCAGCGCGGGTGATGGTTCAGGCCGCGCTCGTCGAACACCTGCGCGATCGAGATGACCGCGCCGGCCTTCGGGTCGGGCGGGCCGAACACCACCAGCGGCACGCGCGCGAGCACGATCGCGCCCGCGCACATGACGCACGGCTCGAGCGTGACATAGAGCGCGCAGTCCTCCAGGCGCCAGCCACCCACCCGCTTCCCCGCCTCGCGCAGGGCGAGGATCTCGGCGTGCGCGGTCGGATCGCCGTCGGCCTCGCGGCGATTTCGGGCGCGCGCGATGACCTCCCCCCCGCGCACCACGACGGCCCCGATCGGCACGTCGTCGTGGCCGGCCGCGGCGCGGGCCTCCTCCAAAGCGGCGGCCATGTGCCGCGGATCGTCCCCCGGTCCGGGTAGCCGCGCGGCGTCGCTCACGACGTCACCATCCCGCGCATCCTGCGTCTGATACTATTTTTGGAATCTATCATAATGAAATCTAAATGATCACACACGCAAAGGGGGAGTAGATGTTCCGCGAGAAGCACGCCACCGCGCTGCCCGGTCTGGTCATGACGCTGCTGTTCATCGCCATCGAGATCCTGAGTGTCTGGTACTTCGTCGATCGCGTCATCGCCCGCGACGGTGTGATGGCCGTCGCGTCCTCGATCCTCTTCACCATCGGCCTGGTCGGCCTCTTCGGCCTGACACCGGTGAGCCCCAACGATGCCCGCGTTCTGCAGCTGCTCGGCACGTACACCGGCACGCTGCGCGACGCCGGGTTCTGGTGGGTGAACCCGTTCTCGTTCCCGCGGCGGAAGGTGAGTCTGCGCATCCGCAACTTCGAGAGCTCGAAGCTGAAGGTCAACGACCACGACGGGAACCCTATCGACATCGCGGCGATCGTGGTGTGGCGCGTCACCGACACCGCGGAGGCCACGTTCCAGGTCGACGACTACGAGAACTTCGTGAAGGTCCAGACCGAGGCCGCCGTGCGGAACCTCGCGACCTCCTACCCGTACGACGCGCACGTCGACGGACAGCTGTCGCTGCGCACCAGCTCGGCGGAGATCACCGACCGTCTGCGCACGGAGATCCAGGACCGGCTTGCGAAGGCCGGCATCGAGGTCATCGAGGCGCGGCTCTCGCATCTGGCCTACGCGCAGGAGATCGCCCAGGCGATGCTGCGCCGTCAGCAGGCGAGCGCGGTGGTCGCGGCGCGGACGCGGATCGTCGAGGGCGCCGTCGGCATGGTCGAGATGGCGCTCGACGAGCTCTCCAAGCGCGACATCATCACGCTCGACGACGAGCGCAAGGCCGCGATGGTGAGCAACCTCCTCGTGGTCCTCTGCAGCGAGCAGAACACCCAGCCCGTCGTGAACACCGGGACGCTCTACACGTAGCGGTGGCGGACAAGAAGTCCTACCTGCTGCGGGTCGATCCGGAGCTGCACGCGGCGCTGCAGCGCTGGGCGAGTGACGAGCTGCGCAGCGTGAACTCGCAGATCGAGTACCTGCTCCGCCGCTCGCTCCAGGAGGCGGGCCGCCTTCCGTCCGGCCCACCGCCGCCGCGCGCGGCACATTCGCGGCGGTAGGCGCGACCGCGCGAGCGAGCGTCCGCTACACGCCGAGGTAGCGGGCCTCGACCTCGCGGGACGACGCGAGCTCGTGCGCCGTGCCGCTGAACACGATCGTCCCCTTGTTCATCACGTGGACGCGCCCGGCGACACGGGTCGCGAGCGCGAGGTTCTGCTCCACCAGAAGGATCGCCAGACCGCTCTCGCGAAGACGCAGGAGCACCTCCCCCACCTCGGCGACGATCTTGGGCGCGAGACCCTCGGACGGCTCGTCCAAGAGGAGCACGGTCGGATTGCGCATGAGCGCGCGCGCGATCGCGAGCATCTGCTGCTCCCCGCCGGAGAGCTGGTCGCCGAAGCTCTCGAGCCGCCGCTCGAGCGCCGGGAACAGCGCGAGCACGCGCCCGATATCCCACCCGCCGGCGACTGGATGGGCGGTAAGGACAAGGTTCTCGCGGACGCTCAGATCGGCGAACACGCGGCGCCCCTGCGGCACGAGCGCGATGCCCGCGCGCGCGATCTCATGCGGCGCGCGGCCGGCGAGCTCGCGTCCGTGCACGCGCACGCTCCCGCTGCGCGGGTGCACGAAGCCCACGATGGCCGAGATGGTGGTCGTCTTCCCCGCGCCGTTGCGTCCGAGCATCGCCAGGCACTCGCCCTCGCCCACCGACAGCGAGACGCCCTGGAGCACGTGGCTCTCGCCGTAGTAGGCGTGAAGGTCGCGGATCTCGAGTGCCGCGGCCATCAGGCGACCACCTTGCCGAGATAGACCTCGTTCACCGTGCGGTCGCCACGGACCGCCTCCGGCGCGCCCTCCACGAGGACGCGACCCTCGTGGAGCACGCTGATGCGATCCGCGAGCCGGAAGACGACATCCATGTCGTGCTCGACGATGACGAGCGTGAGCGCGCGATCGAACGAGGCGATGAGCTCGGTGATGCGCGCGGTCTCCGCCGGCGACATCCCCGCGGTCGGCTCGTCGAGGAGCAGCACGCGCGGCCGTTGCGCGAGCGCGAGCGCGAGCTCGAGCTGGCGCCGCTCGCCGTGCGACAGCGACCGCGCCGGAACGCCGCCGCGACCCTCGAGCCCGACGCGCTCGAGGAGCACCTCGGCCGCCGCCCGATCACGGGGCCCCGGCGACGCCGGCCGGTACGGTCCGGCGGCCGCGGCGAGCGCGAGCCGCACGTTCTCGCGTGCCGGCAATGGCTCGAACAGCTCGTTGCGCTGATACATGCGCGCGAGGCCGCGACGCGCGAGCTCGTGCGGCGAGCGGCGTGTCGCGTCCTCGCCGGCGAGGAGCACCCTCCCGGCGGTCGGCTCGAGCTCGCCGGTGAGGATGTTGAAGAGCGTGGTCTTGCCCGCACCGTTCGGGCCGATGATCGCGCGGCGCTCGCCCTCGGCGATCGTGAGCGACACGCCGTCGAGCGCCTTCACGCCGCCGAACTCGCGCCGGAGGTCGCGCGTCTCGATCATGACGCGCCCTTCGGTCATGGGGCGCGGACCCGCGCGTACGCCGCGCGCGCCAGGCCCACGATGCCCTGCCGCGCCGCCGCCACGAACACGATGAACAGGACTCCGAGCACGGTCTCGGCGAAGGGGATCGACGAGGGAAGGACGCGCTCGACGAAGAGGACCACGACCGCGCCGACCGCCGGGCCGACGAGGCTGCCGGTGCCGCCGATGAGCACCGATACGAAGGCCTCGATGGAGCGTCCGATGCCCACGTCGTTCGTCGACACGAAGCGGAGCGACCAGCCCGAGAGCGCGCCGCCGACGCCGGCGAGCGCGCCGGCGAGCACGAAGGCGGAGAGCTTGAGCCGGGTGGTGTCGTAGCCGAGCGCGCGCATGCGTCGCTCGTTCTCCCGCAGACCCACGAGCGCACGCCCGTACGTCGACGCGCGCACGCGCCACAGAAGAAGGAGCACGAGCACGAAGACGCTCGCGACGAGCTCGAAGAGCGCCTCCGGTCCGTTGAAGTCGAGGCCGAAGAGCATCGGGCGGTGGACGTTGGCCAGGCCATTCGAGCCGCCGGTGAGGTCCACGGCCTGGAACGCGAGGGCGAAGACCATCTGGGCGAACGCGAGCGTGAGCATGAGGAAGAAGATCCCGGCCGCGCGCACCGCGAAGAGCCCGATCACGAGCGCGAGCAGCGCCGACACGACGATCGCGGCCGCGAACCCGAGGAGGAGGTCATCGGACCCGAGGCGCTGCGCGGCGATCGCCGCCGCGTACGCGCCGGCGCCGAAGAACGCGGCGTGCCCGAGCGAGGGAAGCCCGGCCGAGCCGACGAGGAGATCGAGCGAGAGCGCCAGGATCGCGAGCACGAGCATGTCGCGGAGGATCGTCGTCGCGTAGCGCGAGGACTCCCAGCCGCTCGACCACAGCGGGAACGTGACGAGCGCGGCCGCGCCGAGGATCGACAGCGCCGCGATGGCCGCCGGGCGCTTCATCGCGCGATGCGCACGCGGCCCAGGAGACCCGTCGGCCGCAGGAGCAGGACGAACGCGACGATCGCGAAGATGAGCGCGAGCGCGAACTGCGGGAACAGCACCTTGCCGAAGGTGTCGGCCGTGCCGACGAGCGCGCCGCCGGCGATCGCGCCAGACAGCGTGCCGAGGCCCCCGACCACCACGACGATGAGCGAGTAGATGAGCGCGTCGACGTCCATGCCCGGGAACACCCCGAAGACCGGGGCGGCGATGACGCCGGCGATCGCGGCGAGGGCCGCACCCACGCCGAACGTGATCGCGAAGAGCCGGTCGATGTCGACGCCGAGCGCGGAGAGCATCGCGGCATCGTCGACCCCGGCGCGGATGAGCGCCCCGGCCTGGCTGCGGCGATGCACGAGCGCGAACACGGCCGCGAGGAGGACCCCGAAGCCGATGACGAAGATCCGGTAGAGCGGGTAGTCGCCGCCCATGATCGCGATCGAGCGGTCGAGACCGGCGGGGAACGGGATCGAGTGGATCTCGCGGCCGGCGACAAGACCGATGAGGTCGCCGATGACCAGCGACACGCCGATGGTGAGGAGCACCTGGTCGAGGTGGCGGCCGCGGAGCCGGCGGAGGAGGAGCGGCTCGATCAGCAAGCCGAGGGCGCCGACGACGAGCGGCGCGATTACGAGCGCGAGCCAGAACTGGCCGGTGCGCTGGACGACCGTGAGCGCGACGTACGCGCCGAGCATGTAGAAGCCGCCGTGGGCGAGGTTGACCACGTCCATCATCCCGAAGATGAGCGACAGACCGGCCGCGAGGATGAAAAGCAAGGCGCCGAACGAGATGCCGTTCAGCGCCTGCTGGACCGCGACTTCGGGACTCACGCCCGCGGGGCTATTTGCCCGGGTCGGTCACGCCGGCGATCTTGTCGACGATCGTGTTCACCGCGCTGCCGCTCTGCACCGCGACCTGGCGGATGTAGATGTCCTGGATGACGTTGTGCGTGTCCTTGTCAAAGGTGAAGTCGCCACGGGGGCTCTTGAAC